>JAIRRB010000007.1 GCA_031256195.1 Treponema sp. | reverse complement strand
ACCGTTTTTACCACCAGCCGCTTTATCTGATCCATGTTGACCAGTTCTTCCTGCGTCATGATTTGGTATTCACGGGTACCGCGCCGCAAATTTCCGCCGGATGAAAGAACACTCTGTCCTTTCAACGCATTGGAAATATCGTTTAACGTAAGGTTAAAGGCGGCAAGCCGGTTAAGGGAAACCGCTACTTTGACAATCTGCGTTGTGCCGCCGGTAACTTCCGCGGATGCTACTCCTTCAATACGCTCAATGCTGGCCTGTATTTCGTCTTCGGCAAAAATACGGAGTTGATCCGGCGGGTAATTGCCCCGTACCACCAGCCGCATTATCGGCAGCGCGCTCATGTCAAAGCGCCGTACCGTAGGGGTCTGCACTCCTTCGGGCAGGGAATTGGCCAGCCGGTTTACCAAAACCTGCGCGTCATTGACGGCCTTGTCCATATTGGTGCCGTAGGCAAATTCAAGGTTGATGAAACTCGACTCAAACTGGGAATTACTGGTCATGTTGACCAGACCCCGTGAAGTGGAAAGGACCCGTTCCAGCCGTTCGGTGACATTTTTCTCAACATCGGCGGGGCCCGACCCGGGAAAACGGGTATAAATTGAAAGTACAGGCCGTACGGTAGAAGGGTACAGATCAACCGCCAGATTAATAATCAGGGTTATCGCAATGCCCGCGGCCAAAGCGTACAGAATGACAATGGTTACCGGCCGTTTGACCGAATATTCGGCAATATTCATTCTCTACTCCACAACGCGGACCGGATCGCCGTCCGAAAGAAAATTCTGCCCGGCGCTTACCACCCGGTCACCTAAATTAACGCCGCTCAATACTTCAAACAAACTCTCATTTTCAATACCCAGTTCCACGGTGTGCCGGCGGGCGATGTTATTCTCATCAACGGTAAAAACAATCCATGAACCGTAAGTGTTAATCACCGAAGTTCGGGGAATAACCGGCACATTGGTTCGCGTTCTGGTAACCAGACTGACAGTGGAAAACATCCCCGCTCTGATCCGGGGGTCTATTACCAGCCTGCCCTGCCGATTGACGAAACGGAGCCGTATCCGCAGAGTCCGGCTTGCCGCATCAAGTACGGGGCTTACCTCGTCAACTTCAGCGAAAAAAGTTTCACCGGGAATCGCTTCAAACATTACTGTTGCGCCCAGCCCCTGCCTGACCGATGACACAAAACGTTCCGGTATAGCGGTTTCTACCCGCAGGGAGGAAAGGTCTCCCAGTACATACAACGCTGACTGCGCCGAAACAGTATCACCGATACTGTAGGGCGCCTGCAATACTGTTCCCGAAATGGTAGATACCACGGGACTGTGCGAATAAACTTCCCCCGGACGCGAGGGGTCAACCATTGCTACCACGTCGCCGCGGCTGACCCGGTCACCGATAGTGATACGGGCCTCTACCAGTTTGCCCCCCACTGTGGGAAAAATCGAAACCTGATTTTGCGCCAGTACATCACCGTTAATAACCACGCTGTTTTCAATAGTTCCCGGTTCAACTACTGTTACCTGAACCACGGTAGCGTTACGCCCCCCTCCCGGAGGGCCGCCGCCCCCTTGCTGTCCGCCCGGTGTGTTAGACGTCACCGGAGCGGAAGCCGCCGCAGAGGTATTTGCCCCCTGTCTGCGCTTGATAACAGTAAATATAATAAGAACTGCAAACACTACGATAAGCGCAATAATAACAGCGCTGATTATGGTTGCCCTGCGGATAACGGGTAATTTTTTCATTTCAATAAATCCTTCCAGCTTATGTTTATGGCTGCTGAAATATCCAGTATCATATTAAGATACGAAAGTTCAGTTTGCAACAGCCGTTGCCGGGCATTAACCAGATTATTCCGGGCGTCTTCCAGTTTCAGCGACTCAATCGTGCCGTTTCTGAAACCCTGTTCGGTAAGTTCATAGCCCCGCTCGGCGACACCCAGGCTGAGGCGGGCAATTTCGATACTGTCCCAGGAATTCCGCAGATTGGCGGCAAGGGAACGAATATGGGCCGCCGCCGCATCTTCGGCGCTTTGCAGGTCAAGCCGCGCCTTGTCAACGGCAAGTTTTGCGGTGCGAACAGACTGGCTTCTGCTGCTTCCCGGAATCCAGGGATCAATGGGAATACTTATTGATGCGCTTCCGCTGAGGGTATCGGTAAAAGAATCGGTATTCCGGCCAGTCCAGTCCGTTGACAGCCGCAGCGAAGGGGCTTTGCCGGCATAGCCTGACTGCCTTTCGGCATTTTCCAGCCGTTCAATTTCCTGTCGTCTGCTAATGATGTCGGGCCGCCGGGGAAGGTATTCGCGGATAAGATTCTCCGCATTGGCTTCTATTTTGACAATTTCAATTTTTCCCTCAAGCGCCATATCTTCATTTTGTATAATGCCCAGTTGGGAAAGAAAATCACCCATACGGTTGGCATAGGCGGAATGCGCCGCGCTGAGGTTATAGCGGGCATTCTCCAGCCCCAGCCTGCTTTGCAACAGGACCATTTCTCCGATAAGGCCGTTTCTAAATGCCACCTGATCTTTCTCATACTGCCGCTGCGCCAACTGCAGCATATAGTCCAGACTGGCAAGATTATCACGGTCAGCAATAAGGCTGTAAAAATTTTTTGTTATTTGTATCTCAAGCTGATTGCGGGCGTCTTCGTAATTGAGCAGCCTGGTCTGGTAAGCCAGTCTGATGTTTTTCATGGCGTAGGGAATTCCCGCATTCAGGGTCAGATTTATCCCTAAACCGGCGCTGGTTGTGAGGCCTTTCCCGTCCAATATAAATCCGTCATCGGAAAAAAGTTTACTGCTGTACGAAACGCCCAAACTGCCGCTTATGGTGGGAAAAACTTCCGCCCATAAACGGTTTGCCGAATATTCTGAAGAAGAAAGATCAATAAGGCTTTTTTTCAGGTGCAGGCTGTTTTCAAGGCCCTGTTTAATGGCATCATCCAGGGAAAGGGCCGGCGGGGTGGCAGGGAATAATACGCTCACGCACCAAAACGCCATGAGAAAATAGCCTTGCCGCAAACATTCCCCCTTTAGATACAGTCTACCACATATGAAAAATGAATGAAAATAGTGCAAGTTACATCTTCAAGGCAGGTTCAGGAGTAAAGTATATTTGCGGTATTAAAACATCAACTTACATTGCTTCCAAAAGGCCGAATTGCCGTAACTCATCCGCGTGACTGCGGATTTTTGCCAGGGCCTTTTTCTCTATTTGACGAATTGTTTCCGGAGATAAGTCCATTTTATCGCCAATTTCTTTAAGAGTGTGGGGCTTTCCATCTTCAAGCTGATAACGATAGGAAAGCACCTGTTTTTCCCGGTCCTTGAGCCGGTCAAGGAAACGCCGCGCTCCATCACGGTAATATTGGCGAAACACGGTTCGTTCCGGGCTGTAGGTATAATCTTCGTGCATTTCCATCATTGTGGCGCTATCCTCCCTGCCGGTGTCCATTTCCAGAGACAGGGGGCCGCAGCTCATGTTGACGATAAAGTCGATGTCCTGTACCGAAATTCCCAATTCACCGGCAATGTCTTCCGTCCGGGGCTGATGCATAAGGGTTTGGCTCAGGGTATGGTAGGTGTGCTGAATCCTGCGGAGAATCTCTTCTTTCCGGTGGGGCAGCCTGACGATGCGGCGTTTGTTGGTCAGGTAACGGATAATAAATTGGCGAATCCACCAGCCTGCATAGGTACAAAAACGGAGTTTTTTTTCATGGTCGAATTTTTCGGCGGCGTGCATCAGACCCATGTTTCCTTCCTGAATAAGGTCCATAAAGGGAATATCCGGCGCTCCGTAGGGACGGGCAATCTTAACCACCAGCCGCAAATTGGCCCTTATCAATTTGTGCAGGGCGTTCTGGTCTCCCTGCTGGATACGCCGGGCAAGCTCCAGTTCTTCTTCGGGTTCCAAAAGCGGATATGCCTTAATCTGGTTAAAGTAAATCTGGAGAATATCTTCCTGCTTCTCAAGGCTGGTTCTGACAGCTTTTTTCATAGTCCCTCCACGCATCCTTCTGTCAATATATGCAGCAATTTCCGTGCCAAGTTCCGCTTATCTGTTAAATTACCATGTAATTCCTTTTAGGATAACGAATTAGCTGAATACGACCGTTAGAAACCGGCATTACCCGGCAGAAAGTGTATACATTTTTATACTTATTCTCAAATAAACTGTATAGAAAATATAATAATTACGTGATAATGTAGGAAAAGTACCATGATAGAATATGTGGTTTCTTCAAATATTGACGACCGCGTGTTGACAAGGGCGGCGCGGACTCTGGAAAGCGGGGGGCTTGTCGCCTTGCCTACGGACACCAGCTGGAGTTTAGCCTGTTCGCTCAGGTCTCCGGCAGGCATAAAAAAACTACGGGCGCTTTCCGGCGAACGGGATGAGCGGCATTTTACCCTGCTTTGTTCGGACATTTCCCAATTTGGGGAATTGTGCAGCATGGACAACAGCCGTTTCCGGTTAATCAGGCGGCTTTCACCGGGGCCTTATGTGTTTATTTTGAAGACGCTCCTGGGAACGGAAAAAGCCCTTGATATTCGCCGCCGTGAAACCGGCGTAAGGATTCCCGACCACCCCGTTCCGCTTGCCCTGATTGAAACCCTTCAACACCCCCTGTACTCCATAACCGCCAAAAAATCCATGCAGGAAGAACCCGAATTGATAATTGCCGCTGCCAATGATGAAACCGAACTGCCCCCCATTCCCGAAGAAGACCTTTTTGAAGGGGGCTGGGAACTTGATGGCATTAACGGCGTAAATTTGGTTTTGGATGACGGCGAGGAACGCGAGCGTATTTTTTCCACGATTCTGGACATATCCGGCGAAGATGTAAAACTGCTCCGCCAGGGCGCGGGACAATGGCCCGTGTAGGTGATTAGGCGAAATACTACCAGAGGAAGAAAATATGAAAATATTATATGTTACTGATTTGGATGGAACATTGCTCAACAGCGATGAAAAAATGTCTGAATATTCCATAAAAACATTAAACGCGTTAATAAATAAAGGCATGTGCTTTTCATATGCAACAGCCCGCTCATTGTCATCAGCCGCAATTGTTACAAATGGTTTAATAACAAATATTCCTGTTATTATTTATAATGGAACGTCTATTGTAAATCCATATACAAAAGAGAAATTATTTTCTTTATATTTTTCTGAAGAAGACAAAAAAACAGTAATTGATTTTTTGGACAGGAATTCAATCTTTCCGTTGGTTTATGGTTATGTAAGTGGCGAAGAAAAGGTTTCGTGGATAATGGGTAAAGAAAATGATGGCATGAAAAAATATATAAATATAAGAAAAGGCGATCCCCGATTAAGACCTGTTAAAACAAAAGATGATTTGTATTGCGGAGAACTTTTTTATTTTACCTGTATTGGAGACAAAACAGAACAACTGACGAAAATCTTTGAATATTTTAAAGACAGAACCGAATTTACCTGTACATTACAACAGGAACTTTATCGTGAAGAATATTGGTGTGAAATAATGCCCCAAAAGGCGACAAAAGGAAATGCAATAATGATATTAAAAGAAAAATTAAAGTACGATAAAGTAATAGCTTTTGGAGACGCGGTTAATGATATATCGATGTTTAAAATATCTGATGAAAGTTATGCTGTTGAAAATGCTGTAGATGAATTAAAAAAATACGCTGCCGGAATAATAAAGTCAAATGAAAATGATGGGGTAGCGCATTGGCTGGAAGAAAATTACCGACAATAGGGTATGGGTACCAATTAGTGGACGACACTGAATTTAAACCTGAACAAAAGCCAATTGGTGGACGATACTGGATTTGAACCAGTGACTTCTACCGTGTGAAGGTAGCACTCTCCCGCTGAGTTAATCGTCCACCAATCGGCCATAGCCGTATAAGTTCAGTGACTTCTACCGGGTGTCACTGCCGGGCGGCTGTATAGCCGCCCTATAAACCTTTCCTCTCAGTGCGCGGTCCGCAGGGCCGCCTGGTAGCACTCTCCCGCTGAGTTAATCGTCCAAATAACAGCGCCGCGTCAAGCGGCGTTCTCTCTAAATAATGCCGCAGGACCAGGCGCCACTATTTGCCGCCGTACCCTATAATAGTAAGCCTGCCTTTAGACAGGCGTCAGTGCCGCTTCGAGCTATAGCAACAGCTATCGTATACTAACATTCCGTGTGGAGGCCTGTCAATGTGCCACATATGGAAAACAGCATGTGCTTTTATAGTACAAACCAGCCGGAGGAAGCATTACGGGCTAACCTCTACCAGCATAGGGCAACAGCATTTACCTTGATAATAGGTAGTATAAATCGGTACAGGCCGCATGGGAGGGGCAGCGGGGCGGCAAAAAATTTCTGGGGTTCTCTGCCGGAGGAGACCAGCGAGAAACGGTAACGAGGGTAGGGACAGTAAACGCCCAGCACCTCCATGCCGTAATCATTTCGTATTCCGATTCACTTGGTTATGGAGGTGCTGGGAGGCTTCGTAGGCAGGCTCCCCCAGCTTTTTTGCCGCACCGCTGCCCCTCCCATGCGGATTTTTCCTTTGGCTGATACCATGATAAAAAAGTAAATGCTGTTGTCCTGATTACCATTATGAGGCAGGATGAGCAGCCCGTACCGGGCGAAGCTGCGCCTCGGTGACTTTGGCCGGATCATCCATACCGGGGGGCAATTCGCGGCCTTCTTCGGTTTCCACGTCTTCTTCGTCCCACAAACCCTGCTGGGGCGGTTCTTCATTGGCTTGTGACAACTCTCCGTGTTCAAGCCGTACCGAAATGAGTTTGGTGACGCCGGATTCTTCCATGGTAACGCCCAGAAGCGTACCCGCTCCGGTAACGGTTTTTTTATTGTGGGTAATGACAATAAATTGGCTTGTACTGCCAAATTCCCGCAAAAGCTGCATAAAGCGGCCTACGTTGGCTTCATCCAGCGCGGCGTCAATTTCGTCTAACAGGCAGAAGGGGCTGGGCTTTACCATATATGTCGCGAAAAGCAGGGCCACGGCCGTCATGGAACGCTCGCCGCCGGACAGCAGGGAAATATGTTCCAGTTTTTTACCGGGCGGCTGGGCAAAAATTTCTATGCCCGATTCAAGAACATGGTTAATGTCGGAAAGCTGCAGTTCCGCCCGGCCTCCGCCGAAAAGACGGCGGAACATATTGTGAAAATTCTTTTTAATGCGGTTGTATGTTTTGGTAAAAAGTTCCGAGGATTCTGTGCGGATTTCGGCGGTTAAATCCTCAAGGTCTTTGCGGGCCTTTTCAAGGTCGGCTATCTGGTTGCTTAAAAATTCATAGCGTTCTTTGGTCTCGGCAAATTCCTCCGGGGCCATAAGGTTCACCGAACCGAGGTCTTTCATTTGGGAACGGGCCGCGGTAAGTTTTTCCCGCAGATCGGCAGGATGCGTGGTAATGGTAAAAATACGCTCTTCAAATTCCATCAAATCGCGGGAATGGGTTTCGCGGAAATTGTCCTGGGTATTTTTAATTTCAGTTTCAGACTGCACCAGTTCCAGATGAATTTTTTCCAGGGCTTCCTGCACCTTGCCCAGTTCCGCCGTGCGCTTTTTGATAACTTCCTGTTTACCCGCGACAACGCCATTGCGTTTTTGAATATCTTTTTCCAGTTTTTCCAGTTCTTTGTTAAGGTTAAGCCCTTTTTGCTCAATTTCGGTAATTTCCGTATGGGTATCGGCGATGCGCGCGTCAATTTCTTCCAGCCGCTTGCGGTCCAGAGACAGCTCATCACGGATATTTTTGAGCATCGCCTCCTGTCCGACAAGTTCCCGCCGTATCAGCCTGGCCTGTTCCTCGGCGGATTTTGCCTGCGCGTTCATCCGGGCAAGATTCACCCGCAGACCTTCCAGCGTTACACGATATTCGTTGATTTTCGCCGTAAGGCTGACATTGTCGCTGTGCAGGGTTTTTATCCGCTGACGGCGCTCTTCTATGCCGTCCTTTGCGCCCCGGATTTGCGCGTCCAAAGCCCGCTTTTTGGTAATGATTCCTTCCGGCGCAAGAAACTCGTCAAGAAACAGGGGTGAATGACTGCGGTAGCTTTCAAACAGGGCAAGGGCTTTTTCCGCATCAGCCGCCGCCGCGGCAAGTTCTACCGCCAGCCCATCGGCAATATGCTTAATTTCCGCGCTGCCCATCCCCGCGGATGTATCGGCGGCGGCGGCAAGGTCGCGGATAAGGGCTTCCCTGCCGACGAGAACCGTACGCAGTTTGCCCAGAGTTTCATTAAGGGCCGCCTCAATACTGCGGCGTTCAGCGGCTGAATAACCGGCTTTTTTCAAGCCCGCATCCAGCTCCGCCACAATGTCATCGGTTATCTGCGCCAGATGTTTTTCAAATTCAGCCTGTTCCTTTTCAAGAGCGTGTATCTCATCCTCGGCCTTATGTACGGCCTTGTCATTATCGCCGATGCGGGTCGCGGCAAGCTGAATATTTTCCTCAAACGAGTGAATATTTTCTTCTATGCTTGCCGCCTGTTTTCTTAAATCACGCGCCGCTTCATCCTGACTTGCGGCATCATCATTCAATTCCTCAATTTTATAATTAACCTGTTTTTCCCTGGCTTCATTTTGCTCAATTTTAATTTTGCCTTCGTTGCGCTGCTCACCCAAAAGCCGCGCCGCGTTTTCCCGGGCGTTTTTTTCCAGGGCGAGGCCGTAGATATTTTTCTGCATTTCCACCAGCTGCGCTTCCATGGAATTTACCTCGTCCATGTGCGCTTCAAGGGCCTTGCTTTCCGCTTCCATTTCCCCGCGGATACGGTCCCGGTCTGCGGTACGCCGCCTGAGCGTTTCATTCCGTTCATCCCGCTCATACTTAAACTGTTTGAGCCGCAGCAGTTGAATATCAAGCTCGCAGTTAAAAATTTCATCCCGCAGGGCGCGGTATTTAAGGGTTTTTTCGGACTGCGTTTTAAGCGTATCGTAAGACCGTTTTACCTCATTCAGCACCAGTTCAACCTGGCGCATATTTTCCCCGGTTTTGGCAAGATTCCGCTCCGCCTCCGCCCCCCGCACCTTATAGCGGGTAATTCCGGCGGCTTCCTCGAACAAATAGCGCCGCTCATCAGGTTTTGAGGAAAGTATCTGGTCAATTTTACCCTGTTCCATCACCGAGTACGCCGCCTTGCCTACCCCGGTATCCCAAAACAGTTCCCGCACCTCTTTTAGCCTTACCGGCTGGGAATTGATAAAATATTCGCTTTCACCGGAGCGGTACAGCCGCCGCTTAATCTCGATTTCCGGCATATTCAGCGGCAAAAGCCCCGTTTCATTGGCAATAGTCAGCGTTACCTCCGCCACGTTAAGGGCCTTGCGGCTCTCCGTGCCGTTAAAGATAACGTCTTCCATTTTTTCCGCCCGCAGCGACTTGAATGCCTGCTCACCCAGCACCCATTTAACCGCGTCAACCACATTGGACTTTCCGCAGCCATTCGGCCCCAAAAGGGCCGTAATACCATCGGCAAACTCGATTTCGGTACGGTCAGCAAAAGACTTAAATCCCAGTATTGAAAGGTGTTTTAAAAACAAAGCATACTCCGTACATAGCATAGCATTTTTGGCCTATTGGGTTCAAGATTGACAAATTCACCCAAAAAGCCGATAATAAATAGTATGGAAGCTTCCGAAAATAGTAATATGGCTTCCAATGTACTCGTTAATATGCAGAAAAGCATCATATTGATACTGCTGCTGGGCGCTGGTTTTTCACTATCTGCCCAAGACAATTCCAATATATCCATTTTTATTCCGCCTGTTACGGGAATTGGCAACGATTACAATGATAATGCGATCATCGCGAAAATGCTTGCCAATGAAGTAAAGGCGCGGAACTGCGTCCTGGTAAAAATCGCGCAAAAAGCGGATTTAATCCTGTACGGAACATTGGCCCCCTATCATGAAGAAGAGCAATATTACCATGATTATGTTTATTTAAACACCAAAGATGATGATACACCAGCCAGTGTTACGACCTATACCTATAACTCATTAATACTGAATTCGCCGAAACAACCGTTTATTTTCCAGTTGATACTGAAAAATGAAAAAACCGATGAAGCTCTCCTCGTGCAGAATCTTCTGTATCATTCCATTGATGAGGTGTATGATTTTTTTCCCCTTTTAATATACAATATATTCTTCCAAATCAACGGTGAACAAATCCCCGTAAAATACGTTACCGATGACTGGGCCAATAAATGGCTGTATCTGCGGACATCGTTTGATTTTCCCATTACCTTTTATCTTTTACAGGGTAAAGGGCTGATTGCCGGTATAGGGGTTTATGACGGGACTTATGACAAACCAACCAGGTCCGCACCGCTCGATAATATAGTCGTTGCCCTGCCCGCAATGACCTGGGGCGCCGAACTACAGTTGTTTAACTGGCTGAGCATAGAACCGAATTTTCAGATTGGCTGGGAATATCTGAATAGTGAACAGTACGTTAATATGGCAGTAGGATTTCAACTGAAGTTTCCGCTCAAATTTATCCGTAATGTTATGATGGAACCCTATGGGGCCGTTTTATATCCGGTTTATTCCACATCATCACCCAGCGTTTTTGATAAATCAGTATCATCCCCGGTTGCGCTCGGCGGCGGGTTTCAACTCAGCGTCAAGGGAGGTCAGCCCGGCGCCGCTTTTATAGATATTAACTATATGTATTATTGTTTTGGCGATGTCGGCATAAAGAACAATTTTGATAAACTTTTTCCGCTGCCCAAAACAATTCACTACCAACGTTCTATCATTGGCCTCGGGGTCGGGTACAAATTCGGAGTTTTCAACCGAAACAAAAACCAGAATTCAGAATAATATTCCGAATGCTTATTTCTGCATATACAGTCCTGTTATGTGACGTTTGCACCGCTTACAATATCCAAATATTCCTTTGCCTTTATAATTTTTATATTTTCATATTTTTTTATTTCTAATAAATGTATATCTCCAGATATTATATAATTTACATCACCTGAAATTGCACATTTAATATATTTGTCATCATTTTTGTCCCTACTTACAATTTTTATTTTTTCTTTA
>JAIRRB010000206.1 GCA_031256195.1 Treponema sp. | reverse complement strand
CCCTTACCGAGGCAAACCGTCCCAACGAGGCGATTCCCCTGTTTCGTAAGGCGCTGATAATGGAGCCGGAAAATCCCCTGCTCTGGCTCAATCTGGGAATCGCCCAGCAACGCACCGGAAATTATGAAGAGCCGGTTGACAGCTTTCACCGGGCGCTGGCGATTGACAACAGCATTGCCGAGGCATGGCTTGCCATGGGCCTTATTTATTACGAGATGGAAGATTTTATGCTGTGCAGGGACTGTTATCAGACCGCGCTGTTTCATAACGGGAATGACCCCAAGGTCTGGAATAATCTGGGAGTGTTATGTTTTACCGAGGGGGATTTTGAAGAAGCCCGCAATTGCTTTGAAGGAGCGGTCAGTCTTGCCCCGCATTATTATGACGCGCTGTATAATTTAAGGGATACCTGCCGGGAACTCGGCGACTTCCGCGCCGCGGCCGAATTTGAGCGGGCGCTTTCCGGCCTGGGCGGCCAGCGCGGGCCAACGGCGTATTCATGAAAGTTGTCTATATCGCCGAGATTGTCGGCAAGGCCGGCGTATACGCTTTCAAAAAAGCCATGCCGGAATTAAAGCGCCGCTACCCCTGGGATTTTCTTGTCGCCTGCGCGGACGGCGCTACCGGCGGCGGCGGTCTGGGGCGCAACCACGCCGCATATCTGCACAAACTGGGGGCCAATGTACTGACTACCGGCGAATGCTGCTTTTACAAAAAAGACCTGACCGAAAATATTGAAAAGCTCCCCTATGTCCTGCGGCCCGACAATTTGAATCCCGACGCGCCGGGCTTCGGATCGCGGATATACAAAGTCAGCGGCGCGAAAATCGCCGTAGCGGTACTGCTGGGGCAAAACGGTTTCAACAGACTCCACAGCAACAGCCCCATTGTTCATCTGCCCGTACTGCTGGAACGGCTCCGGCTTGAAACGCCTTCCATTATTGTTGATTTTCACGCCCAGGCAAGCGCCGAAAAAAAGACCCTGTTCTTTGCCGCCGACGGCCGCTGCTCGGCAATTATCGGTTCCCACACGAAGGTTCAAACAGCCGATGATTGCATACTCCCCGGCGGAACTGCCGTTATCAGCGATGCGGGCCGCACCGGTTCCGCCGAATCAGTCGGCGGCTGCGAAATCGCCTCCCGCATACAGGAGTACCTTTCCGGCATACCCGACTGGACCAAAGACGCATGGGACAGGCCGGCTATGCAGGGCGTATACATCGACATCGGCACGGACGGCAAGGCCCGCTCCATTGAACGTATTCACATCGCCGTGGACGGTCCCTCCCATGCGGAAATCAAAGAGGAAGCGGAAGACGGCGAAATTTAAGAAATTAACCACAGACTAAATATATAAATGTCACATAACTTCAGGGCTGTAAGCGAAGGTTTTTAGCTCCTTGCGGGCGCGTAGCCTTCATGAAACATCCAAAGAATGAAGGGTATCATACCGCAGGGCAGAGCCCTGCACCCGCCTGACCGCTTTCAGCAGTCAGGCCTTCCGCAGCAGAGCCGGGGTATTGAACCCGCGTACCTTCGGTACGACGTTTCCTCACTCGCTCAGTCATGTCCGTGCAAGCACGGCCACAACTTCGCTCCGTTCGTCAATAATCCGATATAATTATAAAAATGCATGATTCCGAAACCAAAACTGCGGCGCAGGCGGAAATGTTTGCCAACCGTTTAAAAAAACGCCACCGCCATCTGCACAAATGGGCGCAGCGGACCGGGACCGGGGCCTTCCGGCTCTATGACCGCGACATTCCCGAAATTCCCCTGGTGCTGGATAAATACGATGATGTAATTTCCGGCGCGCTGTATCAGCGTCCCTATGAAAAGGATGAGGCGGAAGAAGACCAGTGGCTCCAGGCAATGGGGGATGCCGCGGCGCAGGCTTTGGGGCTCCGGCGGGACAATATCATCATCAAACGCCGACAGCGGCAGCGTCGAACTTTCAGTTCGCGAACTGAAAGTTCACGAACCGGTGGTTCGCGGCGAACCCAGTACGGAAAAATCGCCGACAGGGGGCTTGTTCGCGAAATTCGCGAGGGGAATTTTATTTTCAAAGTGAATCTGTCGGATTATCTTGATACCGGCCTTTTTCTGGACCGCCGCGTTATGCGCCGTATGGTCAATGCCGATTCAGGGGGCAAACGGGTACTGAACCTTTTTTGCTATACCGCCTCTTTTTCCGTTCATGCGGCAGGCGGCGGCGCGGTATCTACCGATTCGGTTGACCTTTCCAATACCTACCTCAACCGGGCGCGGGAAAATTTTACGCTTAACGGTTTTGATACGGCGATACTGCGGCCGCAGGAATGGCGCGCCGGAACTGACGCAGCCCACCGGCTTATCCGCGCCGATGTCGTTACATTTCTGCGTACAGCGTCGGCGGCCCGGCAGCGCTGGGATTCGATTATCATTGATCCCCCGGCCTTTTCCAACTCGGCAATGGCCAGCGCCGACTTTGACCTGAACCGGAATTATGAAGATTTACTGGCCGATTGCCTCGGCCTGCTTGCTCCCGGCGGTAAAATCTGGTTCAGCGCCAATGCCCGCTCCTTTAAGGTAAGCGCCGCAGAACTGGAAATTGCGCTGGCGGAACGTTTTGCGGGCATTAAAGTTTCTGACCAGACTGACCAGTTTACTGATGAGGACTTCAAAGACAAAAAAGTACCAAAGGCCTTTATTATCGGAATTGTTGATTAATTGAACCCCAGGAAATTCACCACAGAGGTCACAGAGTACACGAAGAAGTAACAAGGGGGCTGGCACGAAAACTTTTTTCCCCTCCGTGGTACTCCGTGTTCTCCGTGGTGAATTTCTTACTCTTTAATATTGTATTTCTTTCTGAACCGTTCAATACGTCCGGCGGTATCAACCAGCTTCTGCTTACCGGTAAAGAAAGGGTGGCAGGAAGAGCAAATTTCTACCTTAATATCCTTGATAGTGGAACGGGTTTCAATGGTATTCCCGCAGGCGCAGGAAATGGTCGTCATCTCGTATTTGGGATGTATTTTCTCTCTCATATAATCCTCTCGAATAAACCTCAATCTATTCCGGCGCTGCCGGTATTCATGGAGCGCAGGAATGCTTCATTATTCTTGCTTTTCTTCATTCTGTCAACCAGCATATCCATGATTTCTATGTCGTCCATCGGGTTGATAACCTTGCGGAGAATCCAGATTCGCTGGAGTTCTTCCTCGGTAAGAAGGAGTTCTTCCTTGCGGGTGCCGGATTTCTTGATATTGATTGCCGGGAACAGGCGGCGGTCTGAAATGCGGCGGTCCAGGTTGATTTCCATATTGCCGGTTCCCTTGAATTCCTCAAAAATAACCTCATCCATGCGGCTGCCGGTTTCCACCAGAGCGGTAGAAATAATGGTCAGGCTGCCCCCTTCCTCGATATTGCGGGCCGCGCCAAAAAAGCGCTTGGGCTTGTGCAGGGCATTGGAGTCAACGCCGCCGGACAGAATCTTTCCCGATGTGGGAACGGTCTGATTATAGGCGCGGGCAAGCCGGGTAATGGAGTCCAGCAGAATTACCACGTCTTTTTTATGCTCCACCAGACGCTTGGCTTTTTCCAGCACCATTTCGGTAACCTGCACGTGGCGGCTGGCCTGTTCGTCAAATGTGGAAGATATAACCTCGGCCCGCACGGTGCGTTCCATGTCGGTAACTTCTTCGGGACGCTCATCAATGAGGAGGACGATAAGGTACACTTCAGGATGATTCTTGGTGATGGCATTGGCGATTTTTTGCATCATGATTGTTTTGCCGGTACGGGGCGGCGCGACAATCAGCGCCCGCTGGCCCTTGCCGATGGGGCAGAACAGGTTGATGATTCGTTCACTGACCCCTTCGGTAACGGTTTCCAAATCAAGTTTATGATCGGGATACAGGGGGGTCAGGTTGTCAAAGGGGATGCGATTCTGCGCTACCGTAGGATCATCGTAATTGACCGTTTCTACCCGCAGCATGGCAAAGAAACGTTCCCCTTCCCGCGGACTGCGGATTTGTCCGTACACCGTATCGCCGGTTTTAAGGGCAAAGAGCCGTATCTGGCTGGGACTGATGTAAATGTCATCGGGGCCGGGCAGGTAGGAATTCTGCGGGCTGCGCAGGAAACCGTAACCGTCCGGCAGAATTTCCAGTGAACCGTAGGCATAAATAATTCCGCCGCGCTCGGTATGCGCCCGCAGGATGGCAAAAACAACTTCCTGCTTTTTCAGGGAAACCATATCGTCATGGGAGATATTGTAACAAACGGCCAGTTCCCGCAAATCCATCATATTAAGCCGTATAAGTTCATTGATGGTCAGCCGGGGTTTACCGTTATCCTGATCCAGCCGCGGTTCGGGTTTGCCGTACAGGTCCGGCATGGAAGGCAGTTTGGGAAAGGAAAGCGTTGACAACTCGCCTGTCCGTTCCGCCGGTTCGGAAAAAGAATCTGCCGCAGGGGATGAGCCGTTTTGCCGGTCATCTCCGCCAGAATAGCCGCCGGTGTTGTAACCGCCGTTTCCGTTTCCATTACCGTACAGGGAATTATTCTGCGCCGCATAACTGGAATGGCCGCCTTGTTGGCGGTTGTACCGGGATTCTGACGCCCCAGCGGTTCTTCTGGCCCGCGCCCGCACTACCACACGGGCGGATCTTTCCCCGCCATCCGGCGAGCCCTCGGACGAGCCGTCAGGTGAAAAATTATCCTGCATTTCTCCGTTTTCCGGGATTCTGTTCGACTCCGAATCATCATCTGTTGGATTCATGGATTCTCCGTTTTCTGTCATTTTGGGTTTTCGACCCCTCCGCATAGTTTCCATAGCTCAAACCACCTAAGCATTGCCGTTTTCTGCGCTCCTGCGCAGGCACAAATTGTATATTGATTTATATATATGCATGATAAAGACCGGACAGCAAAACCATTAACAATACAACTCTACTCCATTATATTTTTTTTGTCAAGCAAGCTTGTTCCAAAACCGGTTATTTTGGAACAGCCTCAAGCGGTAAATTTAATACTTCAAGCAATTCTTCCATAACCGCCGCCGCCGCCTGCATCCGTATTTCAGAGCGTGTCCCCTGAAAGTGCAGTTTTTTTTCCCTGCAATGCCCCTGCCAGGCTGCCGCTGTCCACACCGTTCCCACCGGAGTATCGCTTCCGTCTCCGTGGGGACCGGCAATACCGGTAACGGCGGCGGCGAGAGATACACCGGCCTTCTCAAAAGTATGCAGGGCCATTGCGCGGGCGGTTTCCCTGCTCACCAATCCGTACTGCATCAGAAAACCGCCGTCCAGCCCCAGCATCCGTTGTTTTGCTTCCGCAGTATAGCACACAAACGATCCCCACAGCGCCGCGGAAGCCCCGCTTACCCGCGCCAGCAAATCGGCAGCCAGGCCGGCGGTACAGGACTCGGCAAGGGCAAGCGTCAGGCGCTGTTGAATCAGGCTTTCTACCAACTGCCGCGCCCGTTCTTCCGCCCTTGTTTCAATTTCGGTGAAGAACACAGACGCTTCCGGCATCAGCCAACCCGCAGTAACTCGGCCTTTATTTCTTCGACAGGCCGGGAAAAAATTTCCACTTCCTTGTCCACGCTGGTCATACTGCACTGGCCTTCAAACAAAACGCCGTCGGCTATGCGAAGCCGGGCAGCGGTAACATCACCCTGAACCTTTGCCCCGCTCATCATGTCGACCTTGTCAATGGCATGAATGTCGCCTATCACCGTCCCGTATACGGTCAGCGAACTTACCGTAATGCGGTCAGCGTCGACTACGGCATCCCTGTCTACAATCAACGCCCCCGCCGCATCAATGGTTCCCTTGAATTTTCCCCGCACCAGCAATGTTTCCCGGAATTTCAGATGACCGCTGAAATCGGTTTGTTTTCCAAATGTTACTACCGGGGCTTCTTTTCTTCGCGCTTCCTGCTTTGGCGTCATTGTTATAGTTCCTGATGAAGAAATTTCCGTATTTGAGTCTCCAGTGTGGAAAGTCCTATCTCGTTTTTTTTCAGAGAATCCCATTCAAAAATGGTTTTGTCAATCCGGGCATCCAGCTCCGCAATGTGCATACGGATTTTTTTGGTTTTTTCCTGAATATCGCCGCGCAATTTTTTCAGGACTTCCTGGTCCGGGGGGGCTCCATCCGCCGAAATCAGCGCAACGACAGAATCAAGGTCGTCTATATTTTGCGAAAAATCCAGAAGATTCTGCTTCATGTCGCGGTTCAGGGCCTCGGCAAGAGTCAGGCGGGACTCGCGCACGACAATCTGGGCGAACAGTTCGCGGTTGCGCAATGATGCCTTTATCCGCGCCAGAACCTCGGAAAAATTGAAAGGCTTGGTAATATAATCATCAACACCCAGCTCAAAACCGGTTAATTTGTCCTGAACGTCATCAAGGGCCGAAAACATGATAATGGGAATCTCCCGGTATTTCGCGTCTTCCTTGAGGGCTTTGGTAAGTTCAAAACCGGTCATTCGGGGCATGATATTGTCAAGGAGAATAAGGTCCGGGTGGAATTTTTTTAATTTTCCCAGCGCGTCTATCCCGTCACATGCCTCTTCTACCGTAAAACCCAGCTTGGAAAGCATTAACTGGAAAAAATCGCGGTTTATCGGATCATCATCAACAACAAGTATTTTATTTTGGGTATTCATGACTTCCTTCTTGCAGTGATTATACCAGCAAGTCCGCCGGAAAGCAAGAGGGCGCAAGCGGCTATGGTAAAAACGATTCCCGGATAATCGCCCCGGCGGGTATATACCGTATCGTTTTTGACCAGGGGAACGGCAACGGTCAGCCAGGCTTCGGTAAAGGGCGGCGCCATGGCAATGATTTTTCCGTTGGGGCCAATGCCGCAGCTTTGGCCGGATGCCGTTGACCTGACCATTGAGCGGCCGTTTTCCACAGCCCTGAACACCGCCATGGACAGGTGCTGGTTTTGGGCAGGAAGGCTGTGCGACCAGGCATCGTTGGACAGGTTGACAATCAAATCCGCGCCGTTTTGTACGAATTTCCGGGAAAGGTAACCGAAAGTGTCTTCAAAACAAATCGGCGTGGAAAACGTAAAACCCGGGCCGGAAAATACCGTCGCCTCGGTTCCTTTTTCCCAAAAGTGGGTGTCGGCATTGACCAGGGCGCGGTACATCCAGGGCAGTTGTTTGTGGTAGGGAAAATGTTCGGTAAAGGGAACCAAATGGAGTTTGCGATAGACGGCGGTGTTGGTCCCCTGGTGGAAAAACATTGCCGCGTTATAATCAACCCGGTAATCTTCATCAGCGCGGGGATTTTTTGCCGGGTCTTTGCGGGCGTCGTCATTGCCAATGACAAAGGGTATGTCCTGCGCCGCAAGGTATTCCCGCAATTCTTTTACCAAAAGCCATGATGACGGGTCGTCACGGTAGGTTTCATGCCAGTAAATCCGGGGGACAAAAGCCGTTTCCGACCACACCACCATATCCGGCCGCGGATACGCCGCCAGCGCTTCATCGGAAAGACGTTTGAGCGTCATATAATTGCTTCGGTATTCATCTATGCCGCCTTTCCAGGGATCGGTGTTGTGCTGGATAAGGGCGATATGCGCCTGCGGGGCGGATGAATAATCGGCGGGAACGGCCAAACCGTAACACAGGGCGGCAACAAGAGCGGCAAGCCAGGCAAAAGCGGATACTTTTTCGGTGCGGAAAAAAGAAGTCAGACGCACCATCATCCATTCAAGAAAACGAAACCACGGAGTACGGCTGTCCTGTCGGACAGCCTGGAGTTTCAGGGAGGAAAAAAATTTCGTACAACAACTTTGTGTTATTCCGTGGTTAGATTCTTCCCCGCTCCCCAATGCCGCTCCCAGCCAGACCGAAGGAAACACCACTAAGGCCGAAACTCCCCACACGCCAAAAATACCGGCAATCTGAATAAGGGGAATCATGCGCCACTGGGAATAGCCGGTTATCCCGTAGGAATAGCCCAGAAAACCCCTGGTGCGGAGGTACTCGTAGGCAAGCCAGATAAGCCACTGGGCAAGATAGGCCCGCCGGGGGAATAACGTAATGGCAAGCCTGAGCAGGAAAAAAAGCGCCGCGTTATATGCCAGGTAGATGCTGTTGACAATGAGGCCGGCAAGGGGGTGGAAGGCAGTGAGCCAGTAATTGAACAACCCGTAAGCGGCATAACCGTAGACCGCCCCCCATACCACCGATGCGGCAAGATTGACCCGGTACAACAGCGCCACAACGGGAACGTAGGCAATCCATGCACAAAACGGGAAACCGTGTTCAAACAGCAGATTGGGAAAAGCGCCGACAAACAATAAAACAGAAAGGGCGGTTAAGCCCAGATTGACACAAAAAGATTGTACGCCGCCTGAGGCGGCGCTTTTATGGGCTGGAAAGGTCTTCATCGGTGATGGTCCAGGCATCCTGTTTCAGTTCCCGTCCGGGGCGGAAGGCTACGTTACCATGCGGACGAATGGAAATAATCTCCCCGGTTCGCGGGTTACGCGCCTTCAGCCGGGCTTTCCGCATCTTGATTTCAAAAGTGCCAAAGCCCCTCAATTCTATGACATGGCGCTTCATTAAAGCGGCTTTGACCTCGCCGATAAAAAGATCAATCACCGCACCGATGTCTTTGCGATTCATGCCGGTCTTCTCATACACGGCATCCACAATATCGGCTTTGGTGAATTTATTTACCGCCATACACCCTCATTAAGGGGTTCGTCATTGCGCCGCTTTATGGGAATTATAGAACCGCTGCATCCTTGACTTTTTGCGCGCCGCCGCATTTTTTTTGATAATGCCTTTGCGCGCCGCCGTGTCGATCTTTTTAATCATGTCCTTGAGGGCAGCTTCTGTCACCGCGGCATCCGGCGCCGCGGCGCTGCGTGTTCCGGCGCCGCGCGCCGATTGATCCTTCTTCTGTACCAGAGCGACGAATTTCTTGACACTGGTCCGTACAGCGCTCTTGGCTGCCTTGTTGCGCATCCTCCGTTCTTCACTCTGCCGGTGGCGCTTTTCCGCTGAACTGCTCTTCTTTGCCAAAGGGAATCCTCCAAAAAAATGAAACCTCAAAAACCCTTTCCGGGTTTTTAGAACTTTCTTTTAAGTATCTACGAGCCTGCAAACACCATCGTAATGGCGCTATTTGAAGTCTGACGGGCGGCGTTCAAGCCGCTTGCACTTTTCGCATTCGGCTACATTTTTTACTTTACCGCTCTCGAAAAGGGCCTTCATCTTTATTTCGCCTCCGCAGGAACAAAAGAATTTCTGCGTTGAGCTTGAAGTACGGCTGTTTTTACTGGCCTGGGCCATATCTCTCTCCTTACTGCATTTACTCCATCGAGGCTATACTGAAACCTTGATGAATGTCAAGACCCGCCTAATCATGGGCGGGGTTGGCTTTTACTTTGGCAATAGCCTGGGTAACCGCCTGCTGTATGCTTTCCGCATACGACTGCTCGTTTATTGCCTGCGCCGCATACTGCGTTCCCAGCAGGGAAAAACGGTACAGGGGCTTTACCGTGTTAAGCGCTATAGCCGCCATATCCACCACACATTCATTACAGCGGCACAATTCCGGCTCCTGGCTTTCAAGCTGTTTTTCCAGCTCGCGCAATACCAGTTGCTCAGCCTCATTCTTTAAAAGTTCAAAATTGTAACTATCCATTAACGCCATAGACCCTCCCTACATCACCATAATATCATATCGCGCGGTCTTGTTCAACCGCTGTTTGTTGATTTTTCCAATGGGGCAAACAGGGCAAATTTTGACCGGAGTACCAATTCTATTACCCCCACCGGGCCGTTGCGCTGCTTGGCAATGATTAATTCGGTGGGGTAACCCTCCTGAAAGCCCTTTTCCTCCTCTTCTCCGTCTTTTTTTGCCTTTTGCGGCCTTTTGTGAAGGAACAGCACCAGGTCGGCATCCTGCTCAATGGAGCCGGAATCCCGCAGATTGGCCAGGGTGGGCGGCTGTCCCTGCCCGGTACGTTCCATTTCCCGGTTAAGCTGGCAGAGAACAACCACAGGGATTTTCAACTCCCGGGCAAGGCTTTTCAGGGAGCGGGAAATTTCGGATATTTGTTCGTGGCGGGGAAGGGAATTGTTCTCATGGCCGACCAGCCCCAGATAATCGACAAAGATGATTTCGACTTTTTCCTGGGCGCGGAGTTTGCGGGCCTGGGAACGGAGGTCCAGAAGTTTCATGTTCGGCATATCAACGATATAAAACGGGGCCTCGTTCATTCTGCCGGAAACGCTGAGTATATTGCGAAAATCATCCGAGCTTAAATAACCGCTGCGGAGGTTTTTGCCGTCCACCCTGGCCTCGCTGGAAATAAGACGCTGGGCAAGAGCTATATCGGACATTTCCAGTGAAAAAAAGGCGGTGGGTATATGGTGCTTAAAGGCGATATGGGCCGCCATATTCAGGGCAAGGGCGGTTTTTCCTATGGAGGGGCGGGCCCCGATAATGACAAAATCCGAAGGCTGGAAACCGGAAGTCATCTCATTGAGTTTGTCAAAACCGGTGGGAATTCCGGTGATTGTTTTCTTGGTTTTATACGCCTCGTCAATTTTATCTATGGTGCGGGTCAGCACCTCATCAATTTTGTTATACGAAAAAGCCTGCCGGTTGTCCCGCAGTTCAAAAATGTCCTGCTCAATTTCTTCGAGAATTTCCGGCGAATTCCGGGATTCATCATAGGCCGTCACCCCTATTTCCGAGGCGACCCGCAGCAAAGCCCGCCTGAGTGAATGGTCCAGAACGGATTGCAGGTAATATTCGATATTCGCGCTGGAAGGAATTACCGTGGTAAGAGAAGAAACATAGGCGGCCCCGCCGGCTTCATCCAGTTTGCCGGTTTGTTTAAGTTCCTGAATGACGGTTTGAATGTCGGAGCGCAGCCCCTTGCCGTCAAGGCTGAGAACCGCGTCAAAAATTCGCTGATGCGCCCGTGTATAAAAATCCCCCGCCTGCAGGTGATACTGAATGGCCGCATCCACCGCATCGGCATCGAACAGCATACTGCCGAGGGCGGCGCGTTCAAGTTCATCGTCATGGGG
>JAIRRB010000085.1 GCA_031256195.1 Treponema sp. | reverse complement strand
CCGCCTGAATTGCTGCGGGGCATATACGCCGATGCGACCGCTTTGATGCCGTTAGTCCGATAGGGAGGAGCGCCCAGGCTTGTCCATGACTGCCCCTGATTGCGGCTCAGGTACACCTGGTCCTTGGTAGCGCAGACCATTATCTGCGGATTCGCCGGATTTATTTTAAGGTCTTTTATTTCCTGCACCATCGGTAAAAAGGTTTTCTTTCCGTCCTGAAAAATTTTAATCGTTTTTACCGGCAGGCCCTGATTACGCTGTTCCCATTTTTGCAAATCGTTTGAAATCAAAACCCCCTCGCTGCCCAAAATCGCCCAGGTATCTTCTGCGGCAAACAGAATCTTTTTTACCGAGCCGCCGGACCACAGCGCCGTCATTTTCCCCGCAGGGTCAATGGCAAAAAGCCCCTCGTCCGTACCGGCAAGAATCGCCCGTTTATTTTCAGATACCGATTCCTGCGCGGGACTGACGGTTTCTGCGGCTTTTTTCTTTTTTTCGGATTTTCCCGATGAGTATAAAGAAGACGGAAAAAGCACGGATATGAAGACGCACAACACAAAAACCGCCCCTTTTACCGGCAGTTTAAAAAGAGCCATACTTAATTTGTAATGCAAAGGGGACGGGGGGTTATTTTTTTCGCTTTTTGTTGATTGATAAAAATTCATCCAGTTCGCGCTCCAGACTGCCCAGGCGTTTTTCCATATCATAGATGCGTTGTATGGCGTATTTTACCTGCCGGTCCAAAAGACGTTCACAGGTTTCATCAAGGAGAGAATCAAATGAAAAATCAGAAACAGGAGCGGTTTTTTCGGGGGCCATTGTATTACCGTTATAATTCATGTACCTTCACTAATTATTGAATACGCCTTCAGCGGCAGATTGGCGGGGCAGATTGTTTAATGCCTCCGCATCGGCCTTGTCAAAAGCCTTGATAAAAGTAATTACTGCAATAAACGCAATAAGTAACAATATCAAATTCCGCATGTATCCTCCCGGTGTACAATGATACCGTTGTTCTGTACCATAAACCGTTATTATATACTATATACCTGCTATTTCAATAGATCAAGCGGGTTAATACGATTTCCGTTATGAAACGCCTCAAAGTGAAGATGCGGCCCAGTGGTATAGCCGGTATCGCCCACTCTGCCGATTTCCTGCCCCTGATTTATTTTTTCCCCCGCTTTCACCGAATACGCCGAAAGGTGCGCATACAGGGTTTGGTACTGGCCATGATTAAGGACGATAAAATTCCCCAGGTTGGGATTGTTGTCGCAGTACAATACCGTCCCCTGCATGGCTGCCTTGACGGAATCTCCGGTCCTGCCGGCAATATCAAGGGCTTTATGAAAGCGCATTTCCCCCTGTTTGGGTTTTACCGGGTCTTCCCGCCAGCCGTAACCGCTGGTGATTTTTCCGCTAACCGGGAAAACCATCATCTTTTCGACAGCCTTGCGTCCCGTATCCCGTTTGATGGCGTGGTTAAATTCAGCGGCATTCATTCGTGCGCCGGGAATAAACAAAACTTCACCCGGCCTTATGGTATCGCTGAATATATTATTCGCATCGAGTATGGCATTTTGGGGAACTTTCATTTTGGCGGCTATTTTGGAAAGGTTGTCGTTTTTCACCACCGTATAGGGGATGCCGTCCATATTGGGTATTTTCAGAACAGCGCCGATGCGGATGTTCCATGCTTCTTTCAGGTTATTAAAAGCGACAATCGACTCGGTAGAAACGGAAAATTTTGACGCAATGCCGGAAACGGTATCGCCTTCCTGCACATGGTACTCACTCCAGACAAAAGTTTCGGTCAAATTCAGGGGTATTTTTTCATACGAGGGTATGGCATTTTCTGTTTTGGCTGCACTCATCGCTCCCAGCGGCTTGAGGGGTTCATAGGCGGAATTCAAAATGGGAAAATCAACCGGCTCAGCCAGCGTCCTTGCGGAATTTTTGGGCAAATTGATGTCTTCTGCGATAGTGCCCCAGTTAATGCCAACTATTCCTATTACCAAAAGCCCGGCGGTAATGGCCAATTTTTTTATCCATGACATGGGGATACTGAACCCGGCGGAAGAACGGGGCCGCATCTGTCCGGCTGTATTATTCCCGTCATCTCTGGTACGGTTTTGTCTGGGCCATACATTTTGGGAGAATTGGGCATCAAAAGAAGAGGATGCATTTTTGGTATTTCTCAGGGGGGACGGCTTGCGGCGCCTGGAAACATGCTGCTTCCCGATTTGATCAAAGTTCATATATTTTTATCGACATTTTGCCTTCAAATCATTATACTCAAGAATATGACAAAAGCGGTTTTGGGGGCTTTTGCGGCTGCGTTGCTGATTAAACTGTTTTTGTTTGACTTTATTATCGCCGAAGGAACTTCCATGGAGCCTGCCATACACTCAGGATCGGTGCTGGTGGTGAACCGGCTGCAATATGGGCTTCGTTTCCCCGGTCAGACGGGGTATTTAGTGCGATGGGCGGCGCCCCAAGAGGGTGACATGGTAGTTTTTTATGCGCCATCGGGAGAAATTGCGGTAAAACGCTGCGGCAGCCTTGTGGGACAGGGGGAATTTATGGCGGAAGGGGACAACAGCCTTCAGTCGTACGATTCCCGTTCCTATGGCCCGGTTTCAGTGAATGCTACTATAGGGAAAGTATTGGGGAACAAATGAACAGCCTGGTTAAGTGGCGTTTTCGCCTGGTGATTATTGCCCTGCTTGCAACGGCAGTATTTATACTGGGCCGTTATGCATATTATCTGGCAAAGGGTAATTCAAGCCAGGGCGGACACCCGCACAAAGTTGTGGAACGGGGGAAGATTCTGGACAGAAACGGGAAAAATCTCGCTTCCCAGGTAACCCTGTACAATGTATATGTATCCCCTCCCGAAAAAGAAAAAATCCCTGAACTGGCAACGGAACTTGCCCCCATTCTGGACATGAGCGCGGAAGATATTTACAACCTGATAAGCAAGGCCGGCAGCAGTTTTTTACTGAAAAGACAGATTTCCCTGTCCGCCATGGAAACGATAAAAAGTGAACAAAGAAACGGCGGGCTGAGAGGCGTCGCGGCGGCGCCGGTTCCGGTCAGGGTCTACCCGGAAAAAAACCTGGCGGCGCAAATTATTGGTTTTGTGGGAAGCGATAATAACGGTCTGGAAGGGGTAGAATATGCCTTTAACCAGGAACTTGCCGCAGGCAGTAATGTTGCCTTAACCATCGATATCAATGTTCAGCATATTCTGGAAAAAGTTGCCGGTTCAACGCTGGCTGAAACTCATGCGGAATCGGTAATGTTTCTCGCGATGGACCCCCGCAACGGAGAAATACTGGGGTCCGCCGTTCTTCCGGGTTTCGACCCCAATAACTACCGCGCTTCAGGCAATAACCGGTACTTAAATCTTTCAGCCCGCGAGCATTATGAGCCGGGTTCGGTATTTAAGGTTTTCTCCATTTCTTCCCTGCTGGATTCCGGCGTTATTTCGGAACATTCCGAATTTATCTGTAACGGCGTATACGAAAAATTTTTTAGCAGCGGAGAAAAAGTCACGATAGAATGCGCCGATGGGCGTTCCCACGGCAGGGTAAGGCCCCGGGAGATTATTGTGCATTCCTGCAATGTCGGCGCAGCCCTGGCCGCTGACCGGCAGAATAACGAAATGTTTTATCAGTCAATGACGGATTTTGGCTTCGGTAAAAAAACCGGGGCATGGGTCAATACGGAAACAGCCGGACTTCTGAAAGAGACGAATCTGTGGTCGGGCCGTACCAGGCAGTCTATCGCCTTTGGTCAGGAAATTGCCGTTTCCGCCCTCCAGATAATGCAGGGGGCCAGCGTCATCGCCAACAGCGGAATGCTGGTTCCGCCAAAATTAATCTCAAAAATTACGTCCACTGACGATAATACCGTCACGACCTGGAATAATGACATTAACGCACGACGGCAGGTAATCAGGCCGGAAATAACCCGAAGGATGCTCTCGTACATGGCGGATACGGCAACCGAGATAGGCACCGGCTGGCGGGCCAATATCGAAGACCTTCACTTGGCGGTAAAAACCGGCACATCCCAGTACCGTGACCCGCTGAGCGGCGGATATTCCACAACTGATTTTATCGCCAGTTGCATCGCCCTGCTGCCCGCGGAATCACCTTCCCTCATACTGTATGTGGTAATTATCAAACCCCGCGGCGAAACCTACGGCGGACGGATAGCCGCCCCCGCCATCCGCGAAACCGCCGAACAACTTATTGATTATCTGGGCATTCCCCGCGGCAGAAACCCCATTGTGGAACATCCCGGCAGTATTAACCTTACCGAAGAATTACTTCCGTCTGTTGACACCCGTATTCCCAATTTTTACGGTCTTGCCAAAAAGACGCTCCTGCCCCTGCTGCTACGGGACGATATACGTGTGGAAATATCCGGTGAAGGCTGGGTGCGGCGACAGTCTCCCCCGCCGGGAACACCCATAGTTCCGGGCATGATAATCGAACTGGAACTGGAATGAAGCGGTGTCATATTTATGCGCATATACTTTGGTCAATTAAACTACAATAAGCCGTATAAGTTCGCCGGAGGGGGCTGCGGGCTGACGAAAACGCTTGTAGAGTCCGCCTGTGCAGCCCCCCAGCACCTAAATTATCATGTGGGTCAAAATAGTACGAAGTCATTATCTTATTTAGGCGCTGGGCCTTTATTGACCCCACTGTGTTACTGTTTCCGGCTGGTCTGCTCCGGCGGGGAATTCCAAATGTTTTGCCGCCCTTTAGGGCGAGCCCGCCGCCCCCTCCGGCGAGACCATTCCGGCTTATGGTGAAATAAATTTGGAAAAGCCAACATTCTGGGAGGTAAACAGTTCAATTCTCATTAAGCAGTACCCGGGTTTGCTGGAGGAGATTGTCCGGCAGGGGGATGAACAATCCGCCGGGGAACTGAAAATTGAGGCTGCCGCTTCCGGCGTTCCCACAGCGGCGATGGGGGGGCTGTATGTTCACTCGGCCCGCGATCCTGAACGGGAGGGCAAGCGCCTTGCGGAAGCCACCGCCGCAGAGGGGACAGAACCGGGGCCGGTGGTTATTTTGGGGTTTGGGCTTGGTTATGCGGCGCAGGCTCTGGCGGAACTGGCCCCGCAGCGGCCTATCATCATCGTAGAAAAAAACCTCCGCCTGCTGCGCAAGGCTCTTGAACTGCGGGACTTCAGCCGCCTGTTGTCCCGGCCCGGCGTCGCGTTTATACCCGGCGGCTGTGGCGAAGGGATAAGCGGCGTCCTTTCCTTTTTTGAAAAAACAAGCGGCGAAAGATATGCCCCCTGCATTATGCGCAACCGGACGCTGACCGCTTTGGATGAACAATGGTATGCCTCGGTGGAAAACCGTATTCATAGCTGGGCCATGCGGGATGATGTAAATACGGCGACGCTGAAAAAATTCGGCAGACGCTGGATACGCAACCTTTCCCGCAACATGAGCGCCATTCGGGACCTGCCGGGCATTTCCCGGCTTGCGGGGCTGGCGGCATACAGTGAATCATCCGATGAGCCATTGCCGGTTTTTCTCGCCGCCGCCGGACCCGGTCTGGATAGCGCCGCCCCCCTGCTGGCGGAAATACACCAACGCTGCATAGTAGTGGCAGTAGACACCAGCCTGCGCTTCCTGTTGAGAAACGGCGTTGACCCCGATTTTACGCTGGTGGTTGACCCACAGTTTTGGAACAGCCGCCACCTTAACCGCTGCGTAAGCCCGCACACCCGGATTATCGCCGAATCCGCGGTATACCCGCCGGTACTGCGGTTTCCTTTCAGGGGCGCGTACCTCTGCGGCTCGCTGTACCCTTTGGGAAGTTTTATTGAACAGCGGGTAGACCCCAAGGGAGATTTGGGCGCGGGCGGCTCGGTTGCGACCAGCGCCTGGGATTTTTCCCGAATTCTGGGGGCGCGGCAGATATGGATTGCTGGCCTGGACCTTGCCTTTCCCGGCCTTAAAACCCATTTCCGGGGAGCACAGTTTGAGGAAAAGGCACTTGCCGAATCAGTCCGCCTGAATCCCGCCGAAACCTGGCTGCTCCACGCCCTGCGCGGCGGCATCCCCTTTTACGCGCCGTCAATTTCAGGCGGGCAAGTCCTTACCGACCGCCGCCTTTCCCTGTATGCCGCCTGGTTTGAAAACCGTTTCAGCCAGTTCCCCGCCATCCGCAATTACAGCCTTTCTTCCGGCAGTCCGCCCACCACAGGTGGGGCCTCCGCAGATGGGGCCGCCACAGGTGGCCTTGCCATTGCGGGCCTTGAACCCGCCGAAACTAAAACGATTCTCGCCCTGCCGGAACGCCGCGCCGAGATAAACCAAAAACTTGAAGCGGCATTTTTACGCATCGAAACTGAATTTTTTGAACTGGAAGAAGCGCGTCGGCGTTCCGAGCGTTATGAAAACGCCGTTACCGCCCTGTCTTCCGGCCTGCGGCAGATACAAAACGCCTGCGAAAAAGGCAGAAAAACCGCGGAACAGGCCCTGTCGCGGGACACCGGCCCGGCGGGACGGGAAAAAACCCTTGCCGCCCTCGATGAAATAAACCGTTTTATTACCGGCAGCGAGGTAAAGGAAATAGCCGGTTTTCTTTTTCCCCCGGAAATTCTTGCCGAAATGGGAAAAACCGGACAATCCGCAGATGCCGACGCCGCTTTTCACGCCTACCTTAAATCTTCCGTCCGGCTCTACCGCTCTTTGGAAGAATCAGCGGAAATAAGCGCACATTAAAACCGCTATAGCACGGCGGCGATTTCTTTTTGAACCATTTCGCCGATAATATCTGCCGGTGTCTTGCGGGCGGCTATCGCTTTGTTAAATAAATAATCCGCCGTAAACGCATCAACGGTTATTGAACGGGCTGATTGGGCAGCAAGAACGGCTTTCCGCCGGGCAAAAAATCCTGTCCCGTTGGGGCCTGGCTTGGGCGGATTTTCCGTCCATTTTTTATCAAGTGCAGCATATTCTTCTTCGGTTAAATCAGGCATAATTCCTCCTACTCATTCTCGAACAATTTATTATGAATATTCCGATATTCCATCGCATGAAATACCCTAACCGTATCCTTATCAAGGATATTGTAATATATTTCAATCGGGTTTCCCTTTCGGTCAAAACCGACAAGCAGCCGTTTGTTTTCAGCGTCTTCATCGCCTTCAAGATAACCGTCATATATGGCATTATCAATAGCCAACCGTATATCCGCCTCGGTATAACCATGTATAAAAGCTGATTCACAAAACTTAATATGAAGAACCCCACGGCAAGCCGCGGGGTATCTTCGTTGGAGAGGAAATTTATTATACTGGCGGGGACCATACCCTGATAAGAAAAGCGTTAAATTTTATGTAAAACGTAGTAACCTGAACCGCGACAAGCCGTGGGGTATGGACCCCCGCCTTCCAATCAACATCCATGACTATCACATTACATCCTATTTTGGACTGAAAGACAAGCAGTTTTGATTGGTGGTACCCCTGTGAAATTCCGTGTTTTCCGTGGTAAAAACCCTGGGAATAAGCTAACAAAGTACAATTTTCCCTAAAGTCTCACCGCTGTTTACCGATACTATAAACAAGGGAGGGAAAATCCTCTCAAAAATATAAGACGGTGCGCAACGGGCCTATGCCCAAACGTCCAGGCGCATCGTCTTTTTTTTGTTTTTTTACCGGAATCGCTACAATGGCATCATCGAGCGCTTAACCGATACAGCGCATATTGGTTAAGTGATACTCCTTCCTGTTCCGCCTCTATTGCGAGACGGGAATGGAGGCTTTTGGGGATACGAAGGACAAATTTCCCGCTATACTGGTTATCTTCTATCGGTAAGGGAACCGAAAAGCCATTTTCAAGTTTTGTTTCTATCCATCCTTCCATGGCTTCCTGGATATTCCTGAACGCTTCATCATAGTTTTTCCCGTGACTCATGCAGCCGTCAAATTCCTTTACCGTGGCGAAATAATAAGAACCGGATTCATCATTAAGATGCTGAATAACAATGTGATAAGGAAGCGTAAGATATTCTTTCGCAGTCATATATTCCCCATTATAATACTATATATGATACTATTTATCAACTCCCTCATAATTTTCATATCTGTCAATACATTGTAGTGAAGGTTGCAGGCTTTAAGTTGTAGCATTTATTATCATTCCGCACCGCCGGTTTACCCGAACAATTCGTCAACAGCCTTGCTCATAAGGTGCGCAAAGCGAATTTTAAGTTCTTTTTTGGAAGCCATAAGCTTCATAGACTCAGGCTCAACCTCCGAAAAGAGGTCTGATACCTTCACTCCAAGGGCTTTTGCTATCCGGTTAATGTTGTCAGCCGATGGAAAACGCCGGTTAATCTCGATGTTGCCTATAAGAGTGGTGGAACATCCGACCTTACCGGCCAGAGCCATCTGAGATAAACCAAGGATTTTACGGTATTTTTTCATATTTCGCGCCAGTAGTTGGCGGCAATCGGTCATTTGAAGCCTCCGATAGAGACGCTTTATTGTCCCTATTGATGGCATATCGAAACAATAACCTATATGCCTTGACAATTAG
>JAIRRB010000073.1 GCA_031256195.1 Treponema sp. | reverse complement strand
CTCGGCGAAATGAACCCCGACCAGTTATGCGACACCACCATGGACCCGGGCAAGCGCAACATTATTCAGGTTCACCTGGACGACACCGTTGAAGCCGAGCGGATTTTTACGACCCTAATGGGAGAAGTTGTCCAGCCGCGCCGGGAATTTATCGAAGAAAATGCGCTGCTGGTGAGTAATTTGGACGTGTGATATGAAAACAAGCCTCCTTCGCCGTTTGCAGGAAGAAAAAACCATGCGGCTCAAAGGCGGTTTGTACCACACAACCCAGATAAAACTGGCATATAATTCCAATCGCATCGAAGGCAGCGCGTTATCCGAGGAACAGACCCGCTCTATTTTTGAAACCAATACCCTGAACATTGCCCCTGACGAAACCGCCAATGTAGATGATATTATTGAAACGGTGAATCATTTTTTTTGTTTTGACTTTATGCTTGACATGGCGGAAAAAAATCTGTCGGAAGAAATGATAAAAGAGTTTCACCGGATTTTGAAAAGCAATACATCTGATTCCCGCAAAGAATGGTTCAAAGTCGACGGTTACAAAACCCGTCCCAATGTAGTTGGCGACATGGAGACAACAGCCCCCGCAAAAGTTTCAGCCGCGGTTGCGGCTTTGCTCAATTCGTATCACAAGATATCCATTGATTTTGCCGCGCTTGTTGATTTTCATTACCGGTTTGAAAAAATTCATCCTTTTCAAGACGGTAACGGACGTGTTGGCAGAATGATACTTTTTAAGGAATGTCTTAAACATGATATTGTCCCTTTCATTATCGAAGATGAGTACAAAATGTTTTACTACCGGGGCTTAAAAGAATTTGAGAAGACACCGGGTTATCTTATGGATACCTGTCTTTCGGCGCAGGATAAGTATGGGGGAATGGTGGGATATTTTTTGGGGGATTGAAGAGAAAGGGTGAATGGGTGTATAATTGGACAGTGGAAGTGTTGAAGGGAAATGGATAAGGAGGATATATGGATTTTGATATGTTTCATGAAAATTTCGATAAATTATATGATGAGATTAGAAATAATAGTATTACATCAGAAACATTGTCTGAAGCAGATACGAGAGTCAAAATTATTGATACAATATTGAAAGATGTATTATCGTGGCCTGAAAAGAGCATATCAAGGGAAGAAAGAACAGGTGATATAGAGGAAGTGAAGTTTACTGATTATAGATTAAAAATAAAAAATAAAGAGTGTATAGTTGTAGAAGCAAAAAAATCCGGAATAAACATACTATTACCCATTAGGCACAATCGTCGAATTAAAATTGGAAATCTTATAAAGAGCAACTCAAATCTATCAAATGCTATTAAACAATGTAAAAATTATTGTGATGATTGTGCTACTCGATATGGTATTGTGACTAATGGATTATCATGGATTTTATTCAGAGCAATACGTGATGATATTCCATGGAAAGAAGGAGGGGCAATTGTTTTCAATGATCTCGATGATATTCGTGATAATTTTATAGAATTTGTTAATTATCTAGCTTTTGAAAATATTAATAAAAATCAATTAGATATAGAATTTTCAATATCATCTTATAAAACACGAAAAATGACTCGTGTTCTTGATATGCTTCATTCAGCTGATAAACCTCTAGAACGTAATAGGTTGCATACACATTTATATAATATTATTGAGGCATATTTCAAAGATATTACTTATAGAGAATATATTGATCTGTTGAAAGATTGTTATATTTATAGTGACGATCATTCTTTTATTGATTTTTCAACTAGAATTAAAGATGAAATACCCCTATTTCTGAAAACATTAAATGTTTCTAATGTTATCACTACTAAATTAACCTCTGGTTCACTTTCCGACATCATGCATGAGAGTGTCGAAATTTATAATGGTAAACTCCTTCTGATACTTGGAGGGATTGGGGCAGGAAAAACAACGTTTTTAAAACGATTTTTTATGTTAACCGATGCTGATTTTTTAAATCAAAAAGCAGTATGGTTTTACGTAGATTTTCTCGGGGCCCCTGTCAATTTTTTAGAGATAGATAAATTTATTTATCAAAAGATACTTGATACAATACAGGAAGCATATAATGAGATTCTGAAAGAAGATAGAAAAACAATTAAAAAAGCGTATAATAGAGAATTAGAAAAACTAAATTCAACAATTTTTGGACCAGAAAGACTTGATGCAAATGAAATTGAAAAACGCTTAACACCTTTTATTGTTGAATGGCAAAATGATACCTGCAATTATACGAAACATTTATTGAAATTATTTCCTATACGACATAAGGCAATAATTATTTGTCTTGACAATGTGGATCAATTGCCACCAGAACATCAAGAACAAGTATATTTAGCTGCTCAAAATATTTTTAGAGAAACAGATAGCATTGTGATATTAGCGTTACGTGAGGAAACCTTTTATTCAGCAAGAACCCAGAAGACATTTACCGCATACACGAATCAAAAATATCATGTTATGTCTCCTGATTTTATGAAACTCATAGGAAAAAGAATTTCATTTGCAATTAAAGATATAAAGGCAAATCATCGTTTGTTTCTGAAGACACATAAAATAGACGAGCAGACCAAAGATGACATTCTTGATTTTTTGACTATAATTGAAAAAAGCCTTTATGCGAAAAACAAGTCGTTGGTCAAATTTATAAATTCTTTGTGTTTTGGGAATATGAGATTAGCGCTTGAATATTTTGCAACATTTTTATTATCAGGTGCTACGTATGTTGATAAGATGTTAGGAATATACAGAGAACAAGGAGGATATACAATAGCATTCCATGAATTTATTAAATCAATTATGGTTAATGATAGGTTTTATTATTCAGATTCAAAAAGTAAAATTTTAAATGTTTTTAACTGTAGTTCTGAAAAGAACAGTAGCCATTTTACAGCAATTAGAATATTAAATTATTTGCGAGCTCGTGAATCAATAGGTTCCAATGAAGGTATTGGTTATGTCAACATTGATACTATTTTGAATATATTTGAAGAAATATTCAATGATCGTGCCGATGTTGTTTTGACTTGTAATAATATGTTAAATAGAAGTCTTATTGAGACAAATACAAAAGCTACTGATACAATAAATAGTAGTTCTCATATAAGAATAACAAGTGCAGGAAAATACTATGATTTTTTAATTAAGAGATTTGTATATCTTGATTTAGTATTGATAGATACACCATTGGATGATGACAAAATCAGAGACGAATTGTTTAACATTTCTGTTAATATTGATAAGATGCCAGATCATGAAAAATATAGCAAAACTGTCCAACGTTTTGAACGAACAGAATTGTTTATTGAATATTTGAGAAAAGAAGAAGAAAATGAAGAAAAGAAATATCCCGCAATGAGATTGTGTGATGACTTTAAAGAAAATATTAGCTTGTCGATCTTGAATGAATTTCAAAGTGATAAACAATTTATACTTGATTCAATTAAAAGAAATAGGCCCATTGAGTTTATTGATGAATTTATTGATGATCAGAAAGAAAAAACATCCGATCCTATCCAGAATTTTGTGTAAATTGATACAGTGAAGTTTACCAATCCCTCCAGCTAAGCTCACTGGCCTGTAAGTCATTACCTGACAAAGAATTAGTGCACCTTGGAAAAACCTCGGAAAAAGACAGAATGAACGAGTTTATAACTTTACACAAAAAACAGGATACGTCCAAAAAACGCAGGATGTTTTCCATTTTTTTTTACCCCCCTAACCCCCACCTTTCCGTGGTAAAAGCAACTTGATAAATTCCATGACAAAGCCCTTCTTTTTGTCGTCAAATTGTTCAGTAAGTTGGCAATATGGCGTGAAGTATTACTTAACTTTTGAGTAGTGTTATTGGATGATATTTCCCACGGTTTTATAATTTTCTCATGATAAAAAAATTCTGGTTTTTACGCAGTCTGCGTTTTTTGTTGTTAAATAGCGCCGCCAATTGCTTGACGGCGCTACGGAAATTGAGTATCTGTTGATTATTATGGCTCTTTCGTCCAGGTATAACCGCTTTTTGTATAGGTCCCCGGGCCGTTTGCATTATAACTGGTCCACAAGTTGTAATCAAATGCATAGGAGTTAAAATTGGCTTGAGGAATCAATCCCTCAAAGGTTACGCTGGTAAGATTACTACAACCGTAAAAAGCATTATTTTCAATACTGGTAACACTGGCCGGTATGGTTATATCGGTAAGGCTGGTACAACTTCTAAAAGCCTGTAACCCAATGTTGATAACGCTGTCCGGTATGGTTACATTGGTAAGGCTAGCACAGTAGGCGAAAGTACTCTGTCTAATGTCAGTAACATTGTCTGGTATGGTTACACTGACGAGGCTGGAACATTGCAAAAAAGCAGTTTGCCCAATGTCAGTAACGCTGTTCGGAATAGTTATTTCAACCAGTTTGTTGCAATTATAAAAAGCGAACTCGCCAATGCTGACAAGACCATTTCCCAGTATGGTTACACTGACAAGGCTGGTACAATAGCCAAAAGCATAATCCCCTATGCTGGTGACGTTACCCAGTATAATCAGATTGACAATGCCGGTATTATCTTCAAAAGCAAACCTCCCAATACTGGTAATATCGGCTGGAACGATAAAATCGCCTGTTTTTCCTGGCGGATATGCGACTAAAGCCGTTTGAGTCTTGTTGTATACTACGCCGTCTACGGAACAGTATGCGGTATTGGTGTTGGCGACATTTATTTCAATAAGATTATAACATTCAAAAAAAGCCTGTGACCCAATGCTGGTAATGTTGTCCGGTAGGGTTATGCTGACAAGGCTGTTATTCTGATAAAAAATCTCATTAGGAATACTGGTTATAGTACAGCCGGAAAGGTCGATGCTAACATATTGGGTACTGTTGTTGTTCAGTATGTCATCAATACCGGTAAGATCACTTACGTTCATTATAACAGTATAGGGTGTGGTAGCGGTATTGGCAGGTTGGGCGGATAGCCATGCTGCGAAATCGGCAATGGCGGTAAAGGGGATTTGCGGAATAGGGCGTGTGCCGTCTGTATGTGAGGGATCATGTTTACACATTTTTGTTTCCATACCTGTAGCCGTATAAGTGCCGGGGGTTGTTACTATCCATTCCCAATCGTGCCCCAGGGGTTCTCTAACGGATTGTGTATCAGTGTCCCTACAGACGGAGCAGACTCTTTCCTGCACTTCCTTGCCCGTACAGGTGGCGGCGGTTTTGGTTGTCCACTCACCCCAGTCGTGGGTATGGTTCACGGCGGCTATGGGGCGTGTTTCCTTATGTTCGGGATTGAGCGTACAGGTTCGGGTTTCTTCGCCGTCTGCGGTTTCGGTGGGAGCTTTGTTTTGGACCCATCCGCCCCAGACGTGAGCGTCCGAGTTTATGGCTATATCCCGCGTTTGTTTATGCGATGCGTTAAGTTTGCATACTCTGGTTTCCACGCCTTTGGTTGTGCAGGTAGCAGGGGTGGTCACTGTCCATGCGCCCCATTCGTGGGTATGGGCGGACGGCGTTGTACCGTTGTCACAAGCGGTCATTCCAAAGCCAATTACTGTCACAATGGCAGTAATCCAAATCAATTTGAATGCGTTTTTCATATACTCTCCTGTTTTTGGAAAAATGCCCTTTATAACGGTCTTCTTTGAGCCATTTTCCTGAAATATAAGTCTTGTAGACCTATTGTATTAGCATAATGCTAATAAATACATATTATTCGCTTTTTGGACATTGTCAAGAGGATACCGCGGTTTTATGCTCTAAATGCTAATATGGGATTAAGAGATATTTTCATACAAAATTTACGGGAATATCGTAAAGAAAAGAAAATCTCACAGGCAATACTTGCGGAAAAATGTGGAACTTCTACCTCCTACATAGGCCAAATAGAGATTGGCAACAGGTTTCCTTCGCTGGAAATGATAGAGAAAATTGCAATTGCCCTGCAAATTAAGCCATATTTATTTTTTTGTGATTCTGATGAAAATGCAGAAAATAAAGTACCACGAAAAAAGCCGAAGGTTATTTCCGATGATGTAAAAAATAAACTTATAAAAAATCTCACCAATGCTGTTCAAAGAATAGTCAAGAATACTCATTAAAGCAGACCACTCACTCCGCCATGCGCTGTATTATTTCAAGGCAGGCGCGGGCGTTGTGGTATGGGCATTTCCAGAAACCGGCTTTGGGCATACTGGTATCCGGCGTGTTGTCCGGGTTCAGTTCGTTATGCCATTCACCGTGGGTACGGTCAACAAAATGATTTTGGATAAAGTTCCATGTACTGTCAGCCGCGTCAAAATATTTTTGTTCGCCGGATAATTCATACGCATTGTAAAAACCCGCGACTGCTTCCGCCTGCGGCCACCATTCTTTTTTGGTGTGGATATGTCCCGCCGCGTCACAGCCGCTGAATAGCCCGCCGTTTTTATGGTCGATGGCGGCGGCGTAGGTAACTTCCGCTATTGCCAGCGCCGTTTGGTTTACTCTGGTGATAAGGCTTCCGTCACCAACAACTAACGCCGCTTCATATAACAACCAGCTTCCCTCAATATCATGGCCGTATGAAATATCTTTGACAAGCGTATGCCAATCCATGTCAAAAAACAACTCAAAACGCCAATCATGGTTAACAATTTTATCAAGCGTTATGTGTAATAACACTTCGAGCGCCTTGCGCACACGCTCATCACCGCTGACTCGGGCAAGATTTGTGTAGGCTTCCAACACATGCAGGTTGGTGTTCATGGATTTTGGGCTGTTCAAATCCTTGCCGCTGAGCCGGAAATCGTCAATGTTGTGCCATTCGCGGCTGCATGCCTCAATATAGCCGCCTGCTGAGGTATCCAATCCGTATTGTTCCGTTACATTAAAAAGGGCCATTGCCAATTCCAGTGACGATTTATCTTCTGTAGCCTGGTAATGTTCGCTTAACGCATAGATTCCAAAGGCGATGTTATAAAATTGTTTTCTGGTATCCAGTGCTTTACCGGTGTGGTCAACAAGCCAGTATAACCCGCCGTTTTGTTCATCCCAAAAAGCGGTTTTTAGATAATCCCGTGCGCGCCGGGCGCAGGCTTTATAGGCATTGTCCCCCAATATGCGGTATGCGGCGGAAAATGTCCACAATATCCGCGAATTTAAAATACAACCCTTGTCGGCGTTTTTTTTCGGTTTCCCGTAAAAATCCGCTTCGCCGTAGAAGCCGCCGTTTTCTTCATCAGCCATACCCTGCCAGAACGGAAGAATATTTTCTTTAACCTCTCGTATCGCTTCCTGCCTGTTGAGCATGGGCCTCTCCTTCTCCATTAATTGATCCACGTTATTTTTACATACGAATCAAACGCATAACTGTTAAAGTTCTTAACAGAATTTGAAACAATAACGGTGTCGATCAGATTTCTGATAAACGCCCCATCTCCCAGATAATCCAGAGAGTCAGGCAGGGTTATGGTTTTTAGCCTGTTCTCGATAAATGCCCTCATTCCGACAAAAACAAGTGATTTGGGCAGGGTTATACTTGTCAGTCTGTTATTCGAAAATGCCATAAATCCGACAGAAACAAGCGACTCAGGTAAAGTTATGGTTTTCAGTTTGTTATACGAAAATGCCTCATTTTCGATAACGATAATGGTTTCAGGCAAGGTTACACCGGTTAACTTATTGCGGAAAAACGCCTTGCTCCCGATAACAGTTACCGGCATTCCGTTTATTTTTTCCGGGATAATTATATCTTTTTCGCTTCCCCGGTATCCGGTAATGGTTATACTGCTATTTTCAGTCCTATATGCAAAATCATCTGCATTTTGGCCGAAGCCTGAAAATAAAAAAATGGTAAACAATACAACAAGTAAAACATTTCCTTTCATTTGGTTAATCCATAACCAAAGGGGAATAAAATTTCGCCGTCTATGGCTTTACGCCAGGTGTAGGGAGTCCGTCCGGTGAAATCGCGTTTGCCAAACAACACATCCGCAATGCCGCCGCCTTCGCTGCCCGGCAGCCATGCCGCTATAAAGGCATCCCAATCCTGATATTCATCGCCGATGGTCATGGGCCGGCCTGACAGCATGATAACAATTACCGGGCAATCATAATCGTAAGCTTCCCATAACATATCTATATCCCTTGCGCGAATATTAATTTGAAGGGAATTATCATGGTAGGAATCTATTTTGTCTTTTTCGGCCCCGCCCTCCATCATACGGTTGCTCAACTGACCATTACGATCACCTTCTGTTTCCGCATAGGGGTCTTCTCCTATCACCGCAATCACCGCGTCAAAAGTTCCTTCCGCCCTTCCGTCGGCAGCGTAAGTAATGGCTGCCTTGCCTTTTGTCGCATTTTGTATGCCTTCCAAAATCGTTGTACCTTTGGTGATGGAACCGTGCATGCCCTGCCAAGTGATTGTCCAGCCGCCGCATTGCATACCAATGTCGTGTGCGCCCTGTCCTGCTACCAGAATACGTTTGTATTCAGGCAGTTTTGCGATGACATTATTCCTGTTCTGTAACAGCACAAGCGATTCCGAAACCAGCGCCCGCGCCGCCGCCCGGTTTGCGTTTGAGCCGATTACGCCCGCCTTTTTGGTCAGCGGTGTATCGAATAAGCCGATGCGCTGTTTGAATTTCAGAATACGCAAAACCGCGTCATCAATGCGTTCCATCGGAACGGTTCCTTCTTCAACCAGTTCCTGTAAATATTTAATGAAATCTACCCAACTGCCGCGGCCGTTTGTGGCCATTACCATGTCAACGCCCGCGTTAATCGCATGTGCAATCTGCTCTTTGTAACTGTTGCCGGATAACTGCCTGACAGCCGCCCAGTCGGAAACAATAAAACCTTCAAAGCCCATTTCATCTTTTAACAGGACGGTCAGCAGTTCTGTGCTTTCATGCATCTTAACGCCGTTCACGCTGGAAAACGAAGGCATGAGCGACATTGCGCCCGCTTCAATGGCTACACGGTACGGCGGAAGGATGCGTTCAATTCCGGCGCGATCCAGCAGAGCGTTGCCCTGATTGCGTCCGTCTATTGTCTGCCCTTCGCCCAAAAAATGCTTCATGCACGCGGCCGCGCCATTATTCTGCAAACCTTTAATCACATTTGCGCCCATGAGCGTTACAATATCCACATTCTCGCTGAAACTTTCATAGGTACGGCCCCAGCGCACATCTTCCGCGACGCCCAGCACGGGGGCAAAAGTCCAGCGTGCGCCGGTTGCCCGCATTTCTTCCGCGGTAATGCGCCCCGCCGTATATGCCGCTTTCACGCCCCGATCCGTGTCACCCGCCGCGATTGCCCCCAGCCCCACATTATGCGGAAGAATGGTCGCGTTCAAAGCATTGTTGTGGCCGTGTACCGCGTCAATCCCATATATGACCGGAATGCCCAGCCGCGTTTTGAGGGATTCCTCCGCAAAATCGTTGAACATTTTGACCCAGCCTTCCGGCGTATTCTGCGCCGGTGTCGAGCCGCCGCCGCTCAGGACTGAACCCAGGGCGTATTCCGTAATGTCGCCCTTGAGCAGGTTTCCTCGTTCGGCCTGGGTCATTTGCCCCGCCTTTTCGGCCAGCGTCATTAATGACAGCAGTTCTTCCGGTGTTTTCCAGGCGGCGTTTCTTTGGGCGTTTTTGCCCGCTGACCTCCCGCTGCCGCACGCTGTGTGCGCAAACAGCAGCAGAATCATTACGAATGAAGATAGAAGATGCTTTTTCATATACAAGCCCTCTCGGTAGGTTATAACTCAATATTTGGGGAATAGCAATACCGGAAGAAAATGGCCAAAATATGGTCATTTTTCAAAAATTTGGTATTATATTCCGCTATCCTAATCTTGCGTAATTTAGGCTAATAAGTTACACTCGAAAGCAATAATCCTTACGTTTGATACTTATACTACTGGCAGGAGGTAGCTGTTTGGAAGCCCCACCCCAGATGTACAACGATAGCCGTTCTTTTTTCCATTTTAAGCGTCCCCGGTTGAACCAACTGTTTCTGGAAGCGGTAAGGTGTCCGCTGGTTGTAGTATGCGCCGGAGCGGGGTATGGCAAGACCAGCGCTATCCATGATTTTCTGGAAGAATATCAGCCAACGGTGTCATGGATACAACTTTCCGAGCGTGATAATGTGGTGCCGCGCTTTTGGGAAAAAATCACCCATAATTGGGCGCGGCATGATCCGTCATTGGCCAGGGCAATGGTTGAACTTGGTTTCCCGGATACCAGAGAAAAGCTGAATCGTTATCTGGAGATGGTACGCGATCATGTTGAGGTAAAAAGCCGGGTTGTCGTCATCGATGACTTTCATTGCATCGAAGAGCCTCAAGTGATTCGCTTCCTGGAAGAATCGGTCTTTTTTTATATGCCGCCCGGAACTTCTATATTTATCGTTTCCCGTACCCCGCTGCGCCGCGTCAACATCGCAAGCCTCACTGCGCGGGAACAGATGTTCAATATAAGTGAAAACGATCTCCGGTTTACCGAAAACGAACTTGCCCAGTACTTTCGCCGCCTGGATATTTCAGCCCGGGCGGACAACCTGCGTGAGATTATGCAGGATACCGAAGGTTGGACTTTTGCCATAAATCTTATAGCGCGGTCATACCAGAAAGCGCCCGGTTACGGGGGCTATGTGCGTAACGCGATGAAGACAAACATCTTCCGGCTGATGGAAACGGAAATCTGGGACGAAATTTCCGAATGTCTGCAAAACTTTCTGATACGCCTTTCGCTTATCGACCACCTGTCCATTGATTTAATCGCCCACCTGGCCGGAAAGGAAAAAGGTCTTATCGCCGAACTGGAAAAACAAAACGCTTATGTGCGCCGGGACAACTATATCAACGCATATCTCATTCACCCCCTGTTTTTGGAATTTTTAAGTACAAAGCAGGAATATGTCACGGAAGAACAAAAACGGGAAACCTATGCCGTTGCCGGCGATTGGTGCAATCAGAACGGTTTTAAGATTGATGCCATGTCATACTATGAAAAAATGGAAAATTATCCTTCGATAGTTTCCATTCTGAATGAATTGCCTGCCCAGATACCGCACAATATTGCGCAATATGCGTCGGCGATTTTTGACCGGGCGCCGGCACAGGCGTTTGATACGGTGAAATTTTTCGCGGTAATCCATTTGCGTACCTATATGTGTCAGGGTTTTCTGCAAAAATCGGTTGAGTTGGCGGAATATTATGAGAAAAAATTTCTGAAACTGCCCGAAAGTGACGGTTACCGGAATCGTGTATTGGCAAATCTTTATTTTTGTTTGGCCATCCTGCGCGGTTTTATGTGTATTACGGATGACCGCTACGATATGGATGTATATGTTGAAAAGTTGTGCAAATGTTTATCGCTGCCGATTATTCCCGGAAAAAACGGCTTCTATTATCCGTCGCCGTGGTTCAATCTGGCCGGTTCTTCAAGAAAAGGCGCACCGGAAGAATATATCGGCGCTTTGGACCGCGTCCGTAAACATATATCGCATTATCCTGATATGGAATCCTGGCATGAGGATGATTTGGCCCGGGGAGAACTCAAGTTCTACCGGGGTAACATACGCTCCGCCGAAATACATATATCCGGCGCCATAAAGCAGCTTCGATTAATCAGGCAGTTTGGGCTTATACACCGGGCGCTGTTCTATATTCTGCGTATCGCTGTTTCGCAGGGGAATTACCTGAAGGCGGAACGGGTCCTGAAAGACATGAAACCTTTTCAGGGTGAAAATGAATATCCCAACCGGTTTATTGATTATGATATTTCCCTTTCCTGGTATTACTATATCCTGGGCTTGCCGGAAAAAATACCCGATTGGCTTAAAGAAAATTTTTCACCGTACAGTCATGCCGGTTTTGTTGAAAATTACGCCAACCAAATGAAAGCCCGGTACTGTTACGCTACCAGAAATTTTTCTCCGTTACTGTCGTACATCGAAGAAATGAAGATGCGGGAGTCGTTTCTGTTCGGACGGGTGGAAATGCTGGCGATTGAATCTTGCGTACATTACCTGATGAAAAATAAAAAGAAAGCCTTTGCCGCATTTGAGGAAGCGTACATAACAGCGTCGCCTAACGAAATCACAATGCCCTTTATTGAACTGGGTAAAGATATGCGTACCCTTACTTCCGCCGCACTTAAGTATTCTGACGGAAAAATTCCCAAACCCTGGCTGGAAGATATTAACCGCAAGTCAGCCTCCTATGCAAAACGCCGCACCCATATTGCCGCAAAATATAAAAAGGCCAACGGCCTGACTGACAATATTGTCTTTTCCCCGCGGGAGGCTGAAGTCTTCGCCGATTTAGTCCACGGTCTCTCACGTGCGGAGATCGCGGCCAACCGCGGCCTTTCGGTCAACACCATAAAAATGGTCATCGCCAATATTTACTCAAGGCTGGGCGCCGAAAACCTGGCCGACCTTATCCGCATCGCAGCGGAACGAAAATTAATATAACCGGGGTAATCGTATGGAAGCCGCGCCGCAAACACGCAAT
>JAIRRB010000068.1 GCA_031256195.1 Treponema sp. | reverse complement strand
CGCCGATCCGGTAACTGTAAACGCCGTCAGGTGCAATTTCTCCGGAGTCGTTCCTGCCGTCCCAAACCTGCGTCTCAGGCTCACCGCTTATCGATTCAAACTTCCGTATTTGCTGACCGTCGGCGTCCCATATTCCGCCCATCCACGCGTCTTCCTCAGAACCATTAAGGTTAAAAGTAATGCTGCCTTTACCGCTGCCGCCGTCTCTGGGATTGAAAATCAACTGGATACCGCTCATTGCCGCTATGCTGATAACAGGCGGCGCGTTTTTCAGCACCGTTTCGTAGGCCGGACTTTCTGCGGTATTCTGCGAATCATCCACTGCGGTAATGGTGAAGTAATATTTGCCGTCCGGGGCAAGGTCTCCCGAATCGCATATCCCGTCCCATTTGAACAGAGGAGGTACTTCTACCTGTTTCTTAACCGCGAAAAGGCGGCTGAAAAAATCCTTCACGCTTTTGGAATCGGGACGCTGTTCCTTGTTCCGTATCGTGCGGACGACGTTGCCTTCCGCGTCTCTTACTTCCATCACCCACCCGGCGACATATTTATCGTCAGTGATAAGAACGGGAAATTCGAGATAGTCCGCATTGCCGTCATGGTTTGGTGAAAAGTATGTTGTTTCTGTATAATCGACGCGTATTACCGGCGGCTTCTTGTCCGGCACTCCCACAAACCACGTTGCTCCTCCGCCGATGGCGGTAATTCCGTTGTAAAGCGGTTTGTATGCGGCGTCAATTTTAAGGTCTCCGTCCGCCGGCAGCCGTCCGCCGGCAATTCGTTTACCGCCCGTAGGAAGCAAAATGTTCACGCCGAGTCCCACTGACGGAATTGCCGGAAACTCCACATTGTTTTCGGCCAGTTCCCGCGCGTTCAAACCGGAGCCGCCCGGCCATGAAGTGGAAATGGTGATTGTTTCCGCAATGGTTATGTCCAGTCCGAGTTTTATTATCATGTTTATATCCAGCGGATAGAAAAGCGATGGAAGGCTTAAATCTCCCGCAAAATTTACGACAAACGGGTCTTTCTTGCCTTCCTTGCCATAAACGTGGAGCAGGTCAAACGAAACGCCGCCCGCCGCGGTAAGCCATGTGGGGTGGTAACTTTTTCCCATGTCGCGTAACACCGCTGTCCAGGTGAAATTATCAAACGGCCCCAGTCTGCCGGTATTGTAGCGAAAACCCAAATCGCCGGAGAGCGTCCAGTCCGCACCGGCGCCGAAATTCAGACCCGCTCCCAGGGACATTCCCGAATACACTTCCTTTGCGGCGAAAACATTGCCGCTAAAGGTGCGGTCAATGGGGAAACTTTCAAAGTCCGGCCCCATGTCAAATGGGCGTCCGATATACCGCAGTGAAGCGCCAAAAACGCCGTACCGGGTGGGGAACAACGCCCCGCCTCCAATGGAATGCAGATACCCTTTTTCGTCTCCCAAACCGGGAATTGCCAGATAGCCCGCATCAATGATGATTCGCCTGGCGTCTCCCGCCTGAGCCGGGTTCAGGGCGCTTACCGGCGCTCCGCCGGTTGTGGTGGTAAAGCCGCCGGAACCTGCCAGATGCGGCGCGTACAGGTCGGGAACCGCATCCGCTCCCTGCGGCGATTTTGCCGGTTCCGCTGACAACAGTCCTCCGGCAAGCAGAAAAACCGCCGCCAGCAATACCGGCGTTTTGGGGGAAAATACGCGTTTTTTTACTGAGTTCATTTTTAACATGATTACCTTCCTCTGTATCAAATTTCGGCATAACAAAAGCTTTCTTATAATATATTCCGAATAAATTAATGTGTATGAAGAAATTATTGAAAATGGTATTTTTACAAAGTATTTTTTTCACGCAAAGAATTTCAACAGATATTGCCCTGATATGCCTCTATTTTTGCCTTTTCCGTTACCTTTTTACTACAAAATTTGTTACTATTATTACAAGGTAATTCAATGAGAAACCAATGTGTACGGACTTTGCTTGTTCTGGCGGCCACTGCTGCTTTTCTGCCCTGCGCGTGTACCGGTAAAAAAACCAGAATCGCTTCTTACGAATTTACAGCGGTACGCCGCGGTACGCTGGAACGGACAGTCTCGTCTTCCGGTGCGATCAACCCGGTTGCCACGGTCAAGGTACTGCCGCGCATGAGCGGCAAGGTTGAAAATATATACGTTGATTATAACGATGCGGTCCGCAAGGGCGACATTCTTGCGGTACTGAATACCGATGTGCTGCGGCTTAAACGGGAGCAGCAGTACGCAGCGGTCAGCAAGGCGCGGGCCAATTATGAGTTGCAGCTTATCAATTACCGGAACCAGCAGGCTTTGGCGGAGAAGGGGCTTATCTCCGAATACGAACTGAAAACCAGCAAAACCCTGCTGGACGGGCAGGCCGCCGATCTTGCCGTTGCCGAAGCAAACCTGAAGGAAATAGAAACCGAGATCAACCAGTACGCCTACATCACTTCCCCGATTGACGGCATTGTACTTGACCGCAACATCAATATCGGCGACACGGTAGTTGACAGCTCCAGCGGTAATTCGTCCAGCAGTATCTTTGTTCTGGCGGAGAATCTAAGGGAGATGCAGATCGAAGCGGGAGTGGGAGAGCTTGACATAACTTCCATAAACAAGGGACAGGCAGTGCGCTTTACTCTGGAAAGCCTTCCGGGGCGCTCTTTCATGGGTCAGGTGGAAACCATGCGGATGGTTCCGGTAGTGTCGAATAACGTAGTCTCCTACACGGTGATCATCAATGTTGAAAATCGTGACGGTTCACTGCTGCCGGGAATGACCTGTGCGGTTGATTTCATCGTGGAACGCGGCGAAAATGTGCTAACGGTTCCCAATGCGGCGCTGCGCTACCAGCCAACCAGCCTGAGTACGGAACAAATCGCCGATATGGTTTTCAATGCGGGTCTCGCCGGCATGAGCGATGAACAGCGGCAGGCGGCGCTTGACGCAAGGACGCAGGCAAGGGCGCAGACCCAAACAAACCAAAACCAGAATCAGGGCGGCATAACCAACTTAATCATGGGCACGCCGCCGCCCGGCGGCAGACAGGGAGGCGTCATGATGGGCGGCAGACAGGGGGGGCCGAATATGCGGCAGGCAGGCGAGCCGGGGCAGAGGCGCGGCGCTGTTATCATGCGCAGTCTCTGGTACATCGCCGATGACGGCAAACTCGAAGTAATGCGGGTACAGGCCGGAATCAGCAACGGTTCGCTGACCGAGATAATATCCACGGAAGAACTTGAAGGCCGTCAATTTATTCTGCGGGAGAGGATATAGTGAAGGCCCTTGACGCGGAATGCCAAAAGCCGGTAATTGAACTGCGGGGAATCAAGCGGGAATACCGCATGGAGAGCAAGCCGGCCAAAGACGGAACAAACGCCGTTGTGGTACGGGCGCTGCGCGGTGTGGATTTTTCTGCGGAATCCGGCGAGTTTGTTTCCGTCATGGGGCCGTCAGGTTCTGGCAAATCCACGCTCATGAACATTCTCGGCTGCCTTGACAAGCCAAGCGGGGGAACCTACACCCTAGACGGCATTGAAACATCAACTTCCGATTCGGATACGTTCGCCTACATACGGAACCGGAAGATCGGTTTTGTGTTTCAGTCTTTTAATCTATTGTCCAGAACAACAGCCCTTGAAAATGTGGAACTGCCCCTGTTTTACCGCCGCCGCGAAAAGGGCAATTCGACACGGCAAACTTCTCAGGCTCGCAAGGATCAGGTAATAGCGGCTCTGCGGGAAGTCGGGCTTGCGGATCGCATGGATCATTTTCCTTCGCAGCTATCTGGCGGCCAGCAGCAGCGGGTTGCCATAGCGCGGGCAATGGTAAACGATCCGGCTTTTATACTTGCCGATGAGCCGACCGGCAACCTTGATACGGGAATGACCCTTGAGATCATGGGGCTTTTTCAGGAACTCAACAACCGGGGAAAAACGATCATCATGGTAACGCACGAGCCGGAACTTGCCGCCTATACGCGGCGGGTTATCACCCTGCGGGACGGGGAACTGGTTTCCGATAAACAGATAACGGACAGGCGCAACGCCACTGCCGATCTTGCCAGGTGGAAACAGGAACACGCGCTGCTGTCCGAGGAAAGGCCGTGAACATCGTCCAGCTTCTGCACACCTGCCTGCGATCAATCCTCCGCAATCGTATGCGTTCGCTGCTCACTTCATTAGGTGTCATTATCGGAGTCGGT
>JAIRRB010000005.1 GCA_031256195.1 Treponema sp. | reverse complement strand
CTTTCGAGCTTTTCGAATGAATTATTTACGAAATTATAAACATCCGCATATGCATTATAAGCTTCTTCAAAGTTGCTATATAGAATGCTTTCTTCAGATGTGGATAATTCAAGCTTTTTAGCAAGAACAAGTTTATCTATTGCCAGTTTGCGTTTTTTACATAAAAACGGCAAAAATTCACCATTGTCAATTTCGGAAAGATCAACATCAATATATTTGCGTTCAAATTCTTTATAGTTGTCATCATAAGCAAAACATAAATATTTATAGCAATCTATAATAGCGCGCTTAATATGACTGTCAGCCTTTGCCAGATTACGCTCTACCACACTGTCATCAGTAGACAGATGGCATTTAGATAGATGTCCAAATACCGCCCTGATTTCATTTATTATTTCAACAGGAAATTCTCCATCCAACACCTCTATTTGCATGATGAATGGTGAAATGATGTTTGTATACTGGTCGTGGATTAAGTTGATACGAGCATTATAAGCTTCGTTTAACGTCTGCATTACATATACCCGTTAATTTCTTGTCAACTTCTTCCATTGTCCTAAACCGCTTACGAGCAAGAAAAGGGCTTCCCCTGTCAATTTTGCGTGGGTCCCTTTCCGTTGAGAAATATATTTCCCCTCCGTTTGCCATTTTGAGTAAACGATGTTCGTCATCAAAATCCATGGCAATAATGTCGGAAAAAGCCAACGAAACACAATGCTCAATATTACGTTTTGTTATTAAGTTAAGAGAATACATAAGTACATCCATCACTATATAATTTCATATCATTACTTGTCTACCTTAATATATTTTTGAAAACTTTGCAACCACAAAAATCAAGAAATCCATTAAAACCTACATGGACGTCCAGTTTGAAAGCACCTTAAATGATTTGCAAAAGTAACGGCGCACTGTTTCTTGTTTCCTCCTTATCCCTCCTTAATGATGCCCTGCGGCTGTGAATACCCATCCAACAGGGATTGATATTTATGTACCATTTTTGGGTTCCAAATGTGGTAATACCAACACTCTGTTGTTCAAACTACCAATATTTTGTGATAATATCAACTAAGTATTGGTAATATCAATATTAGTTAGATAAAAGTAATTTGTCAAGCAAAAAATGACCCTTAATCTTTTGGCTCTTGACTAGGACTTTCTGAAATTTGAAGCGGTAGTTACCGACAAGGATGCCTAACCGCGCCGGACTCATCACTTTTCCGGCAATAATACCACCTGGGCGGGGCCGCGGCCCTGCACAAGCTGGGCGCAGATTTTCTGAATGTCCGCCGGGGTAACGGCGCTGAAATAGCGGGGCCGCTTGTTAAGCCGCGACAGGGGCAGATTCAACAGTACCGAAGAATTGGCGTAACTTTGGGCGATATAGGCATTGCTCTGCATTGAGGTTTCCCATTCCTTTTTCAGGGCTTCCACGGCCTTGTTAAAAGTGTCCCGGTTGATGCCGCCGGGAGTACCGCCGGGGGCGATGCCTGCCGTTTGATTCAACAAACTGATAACTGCGGAGACAAGTTCCTGCACCCGTTTGGGATCGCAGGCAAAATACACCTGCATTGAAAGTTCTCCCTGAGGAACCGGCGAAACCGGTACATTCACGGAAATCGAATAAACCCCGCCGAGCTTTTCGCGTATTTCTTCGGTCATTTTTATATCAAGATATTCGCTTAACACCTGGGCCGCGGCGCTCAATTCTTCGGTAAAAGGGGCTTTGGAAAACCATGCCATGTAAACCATGCTTTGTTCTTCTTTTCCCTTGTGAACACTATTTTCAACTTTTCCCGGACGGGTAATGCCCAGGTCTGTCCAGCTATTCCAGCTTTCCCCGCGGGGAATCGAGGCCAGATAAGTTTCGATATAATCCTTTATCGTTTTGGTTTCCAGATTCCCCGTAAAAATAAAGGTATAATCGGCGGGGTTCGTTCCTTTACGGATAAAGGCCAGCGCCGTGTCAATGTCCGCCTTGGGGAGGTCTGCCAGTTCCAGCGGCTTAAAGCGGGGGTGGCCGCTGTAGATTGTCCGGTTAATTTCATCGGAAAAAACCGTCCGGGGATTCTCTCCGCGCAGGGCGAGGGAAGTGGCATATTGCTCCATCATGGCCTGTACGGCGACGGGATCGATTCGGGGATCGGTGAAACTCAGGTACAACATTTCAAATAACGTTTTAAGATCGCCTGATGTGGCGGAACCGCGGAATCCCCGGTAATAGCCGGAAACCGAATAGGAAAGCGAAACCTGCTTTCCGGCAAGTTTCCGTGAAAGCTCAGGACGCGGCCAGGGGCCCAAACCGGAAACCTGCAGCATCTCAACGGCAAGACCGGCGGATATGTCGTCTTCCGGCGCGGCGCTGCTGGTTCCGCCCCGCGCCATTGCCTGCACAACAATTTCATCATTTTTATTTTTGGTTGATTTCAAAATAACTTTCATTCCGTTATTCAGTTCCCAAAAGACAGCGCCGGTTTCTTCATCAACAGATTCGGAAAGCACCGAACCTTTGACCGGAATAATCGACAAAAGATCGCCTTCTACCGCGCCGGATGTGGGCGGGGCAATTTTCAGTTTTCGGCTTGCCGCCGCCATCTGCCTGATACGCGCGTCATCGGGCAGGCTTGCCTGTTCCGCATCGGGGGCAAAAATAAACACCTGCGTATCACCGGCGGCAAAATAATTTTTTATGGCGGCGTTAATATCCTTTGCCTTGATATGGGGAAGCATTTGCCGCAGCGCTTCCAGTTCCCATTCCGCGTCAGCCAGATTCCCCCCTTCAAGATAATAATTGGTAAGCGCATCCACATATTTGCCCGATTCCTGCCGGTCTTTTTCCAGTACCAGCCGCTGTATGTCAGAAATCAGTGAATTTGCAGCGATTGCCAGTTCCGTATCGGTAAAACCGTAGCGGAGCATTGCCTCTTTTGCCCGCAGCAGTTCCGTAAGGCTCGCCGCGGCGGTTCCTGTTTTTGCCCTGGCCGTCATTACATAAAAGCGCGAAGATGTCCCATAACGGGCGGTTCCCGCGCCAGCGTACATATAGGGAGTTTCCGGCTTGTTCAACTCATCGTTAAAACGAAAACTCAACATATGGTCGATAAGAATATCAATTATTTCACTGCGAAAATAAGACAAATCACCCCGCTGCGCTTCACGGCTGCGTTTGAAGTAAAGGTAAACATTCGTATTGGTCAATTCAGGATCGGTAATGATAAGGGTTTCAATACCCCCCCGGGGAGGGGGTAAATCGTACAGAGGCCGCTGAGTGGGGGGGAGGGGGGGGGGTATCGAAAAATTATCGCTTAACGAAGCTTCAAGCGCCGCCCCGTCAAAATCACCCACGAATATCAGGGCCATATTGTCGGCCTGATACCACTTTTTATAAAAACCCTCCAGCCGCGAGACCGGTGCGCTTTCGATTATTTCCGGCAGGCCAATGGGCATACGCCGGGCATAGGGCGAATCACGAAACAGTACCGGCAGCCATTTGTGCCGTATTCTGTCCCAGGCCCCCAGCCGCGAGCGGTATTCTTCCAGAATAACCAGCCGTTCATTGTCCACGCTTGAGGGGTTAAAAGTAACAGCCCGCGTCCAGTCGTCAATAACCGCCAGGGCCGTATCGGGAATACGCCGTGTCCCATTTTTATCGCTTTCCACCGGTACTTCGATACCGTACACGGTTTTATCAAAAGAAGTGTAGGCATTTACCTCCGGCCCAAAGCGCATACCCAGCGAGCGGAGGTAATTTATCAGTTCCGTCTCCGGGAAATGGGCCGTACCATTAAACGCCATGTGTTCTACAAAATGGGCAAGTCCTTGCTCATCATCATTTTCAAGCACAGAACCGGCATTTACCGCCAGCGTCAGATAGGCCCGGTTTTCGGGCCGGGCGTTTTCCAGAATAAAATACCGCAGGCCGCTGGGCAGGGTTCCGGTTCTGACCTTTTCCATAAAAGGAACCTGGTCTGAAGGGCGGCCCAGATTTCCCCACGCTGCTGAACCGGCAGGGGGAAGGCCGGAACAGGCGCATAGCACTAATAAGACAATTAATACTGCTGCCGGAAAACTCCTGATTTTCATATTTCCATTATAGCGGGCAAAAGAAAAAAGGTCAGAGACCGGTAGCAAAAAAATGAAGAAAAGTGTAAAATGACAGGAAGAAGGTGAAAAAATGAGATTGTTAACCAGATCGGATTTTGACGGATTGGCCTGCGGGGCGCTTCTGCTGCACATGGGCCTTATTGATGATTGGAAATTTGTCCATCCCAAGGATATTCAGGACGGCCTGGTTGAAGCTACCGATAATGACATTCTGGCCAATATTCCCTATATCAGGGGCTGTAAGCTTTGGTTTGATCATCATTCCAGTGAAAGCGAAAGACTGGGGTCAAATACCTATTTTGAAGGTGTGTCCCGCAAAGCCCCCAGCTGCGCCCGTGTGGTATATGACTATTACGACGGCAATGAAAAACTGAGCCGTTTTGCGGAAATGATTCACTATGTAGATAAGGTGGATTCAGGGAACCTTATTGCCGAAGAAATTCTCCATCCCCACGGATGGGTTCTGCTCGGTTTTATTATGGATCCCCGAACCGGACTTGGACGCTTCCGCAATTTTACCATCAGCAATTACGACCTGATGAAGGAACTTGCCCGCGCCTGCGTTGAAAAAGACATTGATGAAATTCTTTCCATGCCCGATGTAAAGGAACGGATAGAGGTGTATAAAGAGCAGGCGGATTTATTCCGGGACATGGTAAAAAAATATGCCAAAGTCGAAGGTAATGCCTTGGTTGTTGACTTTCGCGGTATGGAAACTATTCATGCGGGAAACCGTTTCCTTATCTACACCCTGTTCCCCGAACAAAATATTTCCGTGTGGATTGTTGACGGACGTAACAAGGCCAATGTCGCCATCACTGTGGGTTACAGCATTATCAACCGCAGCGCCACCGTGGATGTCGGCAGTTTGATGCTGCATTACGGCGGCGGCGGACACAGTCAGGTGGGAACCTGCCAGGTTTCATATTCAGATGCGGACAAGGCTATCGCGGAAATTATAGAAAAAGTAAGGTAGCATTGTACGGACCAAAACAAGCCGGTGATTCTTTTGAACTCTGAACCCACAATCGCAGAGCGCTGGGATAACCGCGCCCTTTTTGGCCTGTTGTGGCCGTTAATCATAGAACAGATACTCGCTGTTACCATGGGCGGTGTTGATACCATTATGGTAAGCTCTGTGGGGGAATATGCTGTTTCCGCGGTCAACATAATCGACAATATCAATAACCTTTTGATTATCGCCTTTACCGCCCTGTCCACCGGCGGGGCGGTTGTGGTAAGCCAGTACATAGGCAGGCGGGATAATAAAAGTTCCAGCCTTGCCGCAAAGCAGTTAATATACAGCGTTACTTTAATCTCCCTGCTTATGATGGCAACGGCCCTGCTGTTCCGCCGCCCGATAATCCGCCTGTTCTACGGCAAAATTGAAAATGATGTAATGGAAGCCGCCGCCGTTTATTTTTTCATTACCGGACTATCCTATCCGTTTCTGGCCATGTACAACGCCAATGCCGCCCTGTTCCGCGCCGTGGGGAACAGTAAGGTTACCATGCGAATAGCCCTATTGGTAAATATTATGAATGTTGCAGGCAATACCATTTTTATTTTTGTGCTCAAAATAGGGGTAATGGGAGCGGCCCTGTCTACCCTTATGTGCAGAATAACCGCGGCGCTCATTACTACCATTATGCTTAATCGTAATGTTAACAGCCCCATTTCCCTTTCAGGCTTGTTTGATTTCCGCATTGTCCGCCCCATGATCAGGAATATTCTTAACGTAGGAATTCCCAGTGGTTTGGAAAGTTCCATGTTTCAGGTAGGGCGGCTTCTTACCCAGCGGATTTTTACTTTCTTCGGCACTGTCGCCATTGCGGCCAATGCCGTCAGCAGTGTTATCAATTCATTTTCGTTTATGACGGGTAACGCCTATGGCATAGCGCTGCTTACCATAGTCGGGCAATGTGTTGGCGCAAAAGATACTGCCCAGGCGAAAAAACAAACCTTTAAAATCATGAAGCTCGCGTATATTACCATGTTTATCGTGAGCGCTTTTATCTTTATCTGCGTGAAGCCGCTGGTCGGACTGTTTAACCTCAGCCCTGAAGCTCAAAATATGGCAAAGACTTTTTTGCAGGTTCACTGTATCTCCATGGCGCTGGGCTGGCCGGTGAGTTTTGCCCTTCCCAATGCCCTCCGCGCCGCCGGTGACGCCCGCTTTGTTATGCTTGCCGCTACAATTTCCATGTGGACTGTCCGGGTGAGCGCCGCGTATCTGATTACCTTTGTTATGGGTATAGGTCCTTTGGGCGTGTGGCTCGCCATGGGCGCCGATTTTGTGGTACGGGGCGTATTTTATTGTTCACGCTGGGTCGGCGGCAAATGGCAGGAAAAGCGGGTTATTACGGATTAGCCGCATTATTGTTCAGGATATACTTGCCTCACTTTTATTTATATATCTGTAAATGTAGATTTTACAGCCAGAACCGGGAATCGCCATTCAACCCTCAGCATCCTGCTTCGGGTTTCATGGCCGCCTTTTTTGCTAAAATGGCATCCATGCCATTTTACATAAAAACCATACGCACCTGCTACGGTTTTTATGCCGCAAAAAAGTTTCGATTCCCGCGTTATTGTTCAGGATATACTTGTCTCACTTTTATTTATATATCTGTAAATGTAGATTTTACAGCCAGAACCGGGAATCGAACCCGGGACCTGCGCATTACGAGTGCGCCGCTCTGCCATCTGAGCCATCCTGGCTAAATATCAGCGCCGCGTTAAGCGGCGTTAATTCAAAAAAAATCAAAGAGCCCAGGCGCCAGCAAGGGCTGCACTGTACCTTTCATGCAAGTCCACATTACTTATTTATGCCAAAAAATTCAAGACAATAGACTGCCGTCTAATTCTCCGTCCTTTTCAATAAACTGCATGGTTCCGTCATCGAAAATCGCCGTAATGGTAGGATTTTTTACCAGGCCGTCAAGATGGATAAGGCTGGGGGCGTCTTCGTCATAATTTTTGCCGATGGCAAAATGGCAGGTGCGGAAGGCTTTTTCGTCTTCAAGCATTCTGCCGGTGATACGGGCCGCGGGGTTCAGGCCGATGCCCAATTCGCCGATGTTGCGGGCATTGCGGGCATACGGTTCCCCGCTGCCGGAGGGCAGCTTTCCGTCCCGTTCAAATTCACGGGCATTTTGTTCCGCGGCCTCAATGGTTCGCAGCAGACGGGTCGCTTCTTCGCCGCCGTGAATTTCCTGTGCAAAGCCGTCTTTCACTATGCACTCAATGGGCGTGTTAATGATGAGGTCGCCTTCGTTAACGCTGATGGAGCCGTCAAAGCAGATGCGGCCCCGGGCGGTTCCGTTCTCCGGACTGATAAAGGTCTCGCCTGCGGGCAGGTTACCCCCGGAACCGGGCGCTGAAAAATTGCCGTCATCGGATTTTGCTTTCCGGTTCCGCAATCCTATAACAATGTCTGTGCCGCCCGGCGCACTTACATGAACTTCTACCGCCTTGTCCAAAACCTCTTTGATAGCGGCGCAGCGGCGCTGCAATACGGCATAGTCGATGGGAACCGTGCGAATAAAGGACTCCACTGTGGTAGAAGGCGACCAGAATGACCGGCAGTTTTTTTCTCCATACATATTCAGGTGAAGAATATGGTCGTATTCTGCCCCGTTATATTGATACGGCGAAGCGATACCCGCAGGGTCTTTGCCGAGTTTTTCATCGCTCAGGGAAATAACCACTTCCGGCATGGCGTTAAAAGCGGCAATTACCGCAGGTTCGGCAAAGTCAAGCTGGGGTTTTACCGGCTGAAACAACAGAACCGGCCTGCCCCCCGCATCGAGGCTGGCATCGTACAGCGCTTCGGCAATGGCGGCAACATCCGGCCTGGGGTTGCTGATAATCAGCACCTGCTCGCCTTTTTGCACTTTAAGGGAAACTTCAATCGCTATTTGCGCCGCTTTAAGTAATTCTTTGAATTGTTCGGAGTTATAATCCACACTGCCGGTTCGCAGTTCGGCAAATTTTGACAGCTTCTTATCCATAATTCTTAACCATAGGAAAAATATTGTACCGAATTACCAAATCTGTCACAAGTCTCTACGTAAACTCCTCCAGGATAAAAACGTTTTTTCTTTTTTTTTGTTGACAGGTTCAGGTTTCAGTATTATAATACATTATCAACACGTGTTGATGACACGCGTTGATAAAAATGAGGTAAAGCAATTCCAAAATGTCAGATGATGGAATTGCAGCCTAAATCAAGAGAGAAGGAGAAAGAAAATGAAAAGACTTATTTCAATTTTTTCAGTTTGTCTGCTGGTTTTGACGCTGGTACTTGTATCTTGCGCCAAAAAGAAAGATTCCTCAGCCGCTAAAACGCCCGAAAAGATTACGCTGTGGGTATATGATGCCGGCCGTATCGAAGTGCTTAATTCGCTGGCTAAATCCTTTGAGGCTGAGTTCGGCGTAGCGGTGGAAGTTTCCATGGTTGACCTGGGGCAAATCCGCAATCAATTTCTGTTGGCTTCCGGCGGGGAAGAATGCGCCGATATCGCCATTATCCCCCACGATAACCTGGGGGCTCTGGTCGAAAACGGCATGGTAACGGAGATAAACCTTGGCTCCAAGAAAGGTTCTTATCTGGAACCGGCGCTGGAAGGGTTTAACTACAACGGAAAACTTTACGGCGTACCGCTGGCGGTGGAAAACATCGGCTTTTTCTACAATACCAGTATGGTGTCCACTCCGCCTGAAACCTGGGATGATGCCATAGCTATAGCCGAAAGTCTTATTAGGGCGGGAAAAGCGGAAGTTATGATGGGCCTTCCCGATGCCTCTTACAACGCATACCCGGTGTATGACTGCTTCGGCGGGGCGATTTTTGGCAAAAAGAGCGACGGCAGTTTGGATGGAAAACAGGTGCTGGTGGCGGATCCTGGCTTTGTAGCGGGTCTGGAATTCCTTACCAATCAGGTAAAGCGAAAGTTGATTCCTGAAAATATTGATTGGGATGCGGCTCACGTACTTTTTGAAAGCGGCAAAGCCCCCTTTGTAATGACCGGCCCCTGGGCGCTCAACCGTTTTAAGACCGCCGGCGTGCCCTATGCTATCAGCAAATTTCCGGCAGCAAAAAAAGGCGGCTCCGCAGGCAATCCTTTCCTGGGAGTCCAGGGTTTGATTGTCAGTTCCGCCAGCCCGCGCAAACTGCTGGCTCAGTCATTTGTGGTGGAGTTTATCGCCCGAGAGGAAAATATGAAGGCCATTTTCCAGGCTGAACAACGGCCCTCCGCGTGGAGGTCCATATTTGAAAGCAGCGGGGACAGCGATGCCAGAGGATTTAATGCCGCCGGTGTAAGCGCCATACCTATGCCGTCAATTCCCGAAATGGGATATGTCTGGGATGCCTGGGTTGCCGCTGCGGCGCTGGCCTTTTCCGGTGAAAGATCATCGGCGGATGCGTTACAGAACGCCAAAACCCAGATTTTGAATCGCTAACTGAATGATTAAACAAATTTTCCGAATTGCCGGAACAGCCGTTTTATGTTTCTGTGGCTGTTACTTCATGTTCCGGTTTTTCAGAGACGGGTTTTTCGCTTTTGGACTCTTTGTAGGCGCGATAACGTGCTTTGTTACCCTGATCTTGCTGCGGAAATCACTCACCGCCTGGCGCTGGCTTGCTATCGGGCTGGTGATGGCCGTGCTGTTTACCGTATACCCCATTTTTTACACAGTCTATCTTTCCTTTACCAATATGAGCGGCGGTCACCTCTTGACCAAGGCTCAGGCAGTCCGGCGGATTTCCGAAACGATGTACAGTCCTGATGACAGCGGTTCCTGGGCCTGGACGGTTTACCGGAAGGGCAAAGATTTTATGCTTTTATTGCAGCAGGAAAACAGTTTCTCCACCGTAAAACCTGGTGAAGCTCCTGAACCGCGCGCTATACGGGAGGTTCCGGAAAACATTGATGGTTATGTGAAAATGAAAACGGCGGAGACAATGCAGAATCTGCAAATACTGGGGGAGTTGGATTTTGGACGGCCGCCGTTAGTCGTCAAAATTCTCTCCCTGCAGGAAGCGTCTGTACAGCTTCCCGTCTACAGCTATAACAATGCGGAGAATACATTTACCGACAACCGCGACGGCGAAGTTTACCGGGCTGTAAGGGGTACCTATACTTCCCCGTCAGGCAAAACCCTGGCCCCCGGTTACATGGTGGGCATAGGATGGAACAATTACGTCCGGTTTTTGGGCAACCCGGGGTTTTTGAAACCGGTGTTTGCCATTCTCATCTGGAACATTATGTTTTCACTTCTTTCGGTGCTGGTGAGTTTTGGCGTCGGCATGATGATTGCCCTGCTCTTTGAGGATTTAAAGTACCGGCGGCTTATCCGCACCCTGCTCATTGTTCCCTATCCCATTCCGGTACTGGTTTCGATTATGGTATGGAGAGCATTGTTAAACGAAAATATGGGTCTGGTTACATCGGTAATCACTCAAATTTTTGGGTCTTCCCCCCGGTTTTTTACCGATGTCGGTTGGACCCGCTTTGCCCTGATCCTGATCAATGTGTATCTGTCATATCCCTATTTTTATGTGCTGGCTTCCGGGGCGCTCAAGGCGATCCCCAAAGAACTTTTTGAGGCCGCCTCAATTGACGGGGCAAGTTCTCTGGCGGTAGTACGAAAAATAATTCTACCTCTGGTAATGCGTATTCTGGCCCCGCTGGTAATTGCCTCTTTCTGTTTCAACTTCAATAATTTTACGCTGGTTTGGGGCTTTAACGCCGGATTGCCCGCGATGGCGGACACGGCGATGCCAATGGGTTATACGGACTTGCTTATTTCATTTATTTACCGTCTGGGCTTTAGTTCATCCAACGCGGCCGATTACGGTTTTTCCGCAGCCATTACGGTAATGCTTTTTATCCTGGTGGCGCTGATGGTATTCTTCCAGACTCTGAATACCAAAGTCATTAAGGAATCAAAATAAGCAAAAGGAGTATTGAATGGAGCTTAACAGGCATATTGTCAACAAACAGATTGTTACTACGCTGAAATACATAGTTGCGCTGGCGCTTATGATATTCGCGGTAATTCCCTTTTTCTGGATTGTTGCTACTTCTTTTAACCCCGCCCGTTCTCTCCTGGGGGCAAACTTGATTCCTTCCGCTCTTACGGTGAACAACTACTTCGATCTGCTGAGCAATACCAACCTGTTTTTTGGCAAATGGATGCTGAATTCTTTCAAAGTGTCGGCAATCTCGGTAATAATAATTGTGATGCTCACCTGTACTTCGGCCTACGCCCTGTCACGCTTCCGGTTCGCGGGCAAGCGGGGAGTGATGATGGGGATTATGATTCTGAACATCTTCCCGGGAATTCTTGCCATGATCGCCATCTTTGTTATGATGCAGCAGATTGGCAATTACTTTCCCATGATCGGCCTTAATACCCACGGCGGCTTAATCTGTGTGTATGTTGCCGGGGCCATGAGTATTAACGTCCTCATGGTTAAATCGTACATTGATACTATTTCCTGCGAACTGGATGAATCGGCGCTCATCGAAGGTGCCACTTACTGGCAGATTTTTTGGAAAATTATTTTCCCGGTGATAAAGCCAATGGTAATTACCGTCGCCATCCTGGCCTTTATGAGTACTTACGGCGATTTTGTTATCGCGAATCTTCTTCTTAAAGGAAACGACCGGGTTACCGTAATGGTGGGCATTTATCAGTTTACCCAGCAGCGGTTTGACACCAACTGGGGAATCGTAACCGCCGGAACGGTAATGGCGGCGATTCCCGTTGTGGTGCTGTTTTTTGCGTCTCAAAAATATATAATCGGCGGAGTGATGATGGGAGCCATAAAGGAATGATCACCGGGCAACACGCTGGTTTGCTGCATGGCGCGGATTATAATTACGAACAATGGCTGAATTCAAAAGACTTGCTTGACAATGACCTCCTTTACATGCGGGAAGCGGGGATTAATGTCCTTGCGGTGGGCATTTTTTCCTGGTCTCTGCTGGAAAGTGATGAAGGGGTTTATAACTTTGGCTGGCTGGATGAATGTTTTGAGCGCTTGTATCAAAACGGCCAGAAGATTATCCTTGCCACCCCTTCAGGATCAAAACCCGCATGGCTTTCCGAAAAATATCCGGAAGTCTGTCAGGTGACGGCTAACGGCATACGGCAGACTCACGGCGGACGGCATAACCATTGCCGCAGTTCGGTAAAATACCGTGAAGCCTGTGTGCGGATTAACACCCGCCTGGCGGAACGCTACGGTACTCATCCGGCGTTGATTCTCTGGCATGTATCCAATGAATACAATGGTATGCACTGTTATTGTCCCCAATGTCTTGCGGCCTTTCGCTCCTGGCTCAAAAAGCGTTACGAAACTCTGGACGCCCTCAACGCCGCCTGGTATACCGCTTTTTGGAGTCATCATTTTACCGCCTGGGAGCAAATATACCCCGCCGATCCTTCGATTCATGGCCTTATGCTGGACTGGCAGCGTTTTATCAGTGATCAGACCATTGATTTTTTTCTGGCGGAAACTGAACCCCTGCGGCGCATAACGCCCGGAATTCCCATCACCACCAATTTCCAGATGCCCGATGTTGGCCTGGATTTCCATAAGTTCGCCCGCCACCTGGACATTATAAGCTGGGATAACTACCCCGAATGGCATAACAGTCCCGATGACGGACCGGTGGCGCTTAAAGCCGCTTTTTTCCACGATCTTTCCCGGTCTTATCTGGGCAAACCTTTTTTAATGATGGAATCCAGTCCGGGCGCCACGAACTGGCAGGGAGTGAGCAAGAAAAAAAAGAAGGGGATGCACGTCCTTTCTTCGATACAGGCTGTCGCTCACGGTTCGGATTCGGTACAGTATTTCCAGTGGCGGCAGAGCCGGGGCGGCGCGGAAAAATTCCATGACGCGGTTATCACCCACTTTGGCGCTGATGATACCCGCATTTTTCGTGAAGTAGCGGAAACGGGCTCTCTGCTGAAAAAGTTAAGCGCTCTGGCCGGAACCGCCACGGAAGTTCAGGCGGCGGTGGTTTACGATTTTCAAAACGGCTGGGCTTTGGACAATGCCCAGCTTCCCCGCAGTATCGAAAAAAATTATCAGAAGGAATGTATTGCCCAGTACGGGGCTTTCTGGAAAGCGGGTATTTCCTGCGATGTAATAAGTCCTGAGTATTCCGATTTTGAACGCTACCGGCTCATTGTCTTTCCCATGCTCTATATGCTCAGTGAAAAAACAGCGGAAAAAATCCGTTCGTTTGTGAGGCAGGGCGGCGTTGCGGTTGCCACTTACTTAACCGGCATGGTAAATGAGAGCGATCTTTGTTATCTGGGGGGAACTCCCGGCAATTTGACTGATGTGTTCGGTCTTGCGGTGGAAGAAACCGAAACAATTGCCGGTTATGAAACCCAGGAATTTTTGATGAACGGGCATAACTGGAAGGCCAGCCATTACGCTGACCGGATTCGCCTGCGGGGGGGAGCGCAGGTGTTGGCGGTGTTTACCGCGGATACGGAAGAACTTCCCGCAGTTACAGCTAACGAATACGAAAAGGGAACCGCCTACTACCTCTGTACTCGCACTGAGCAAACGTTTATGGACCGGTTTTACCGGGAACTCTGCGAAAAACATGGCGTACAGGCGTGCGTTCCCTGGGAAATACCCGCCGGAGTTTCTGTCCGGGAACGGGGCGGCGTTCTGTTTGTAATGAATTTCAACTGCCGGGAAATAAAAGTTTTGTCTGGAGAAAATGTATACACTAATTTGCTGAATGGGGAGACTGTCTCCGGTACAGTATCATTGCAGCCTTACGGCGTAGCCATATTGGCAGATAAGAGCGATTCCGGTGAAAAAAAATCCAAAGCCCAAAATAACCCAGAATGACGTGGCCCATCGGGCGGGGGTAACCCGCAGCATGGTGTCCTATGTAATCAATGGCAGTGACCGTTCTGTCGCCTCTGAAACCCGGCGAAAGATTCTTGACGCCATCAGCGAGTTGGAATACAGGCCGAATAAATTCGCTCAGGCTTTAAGTATGGGTAATAAAGGCGTTTTGGCTGATCAGGATATTGGAATCGTACTGTACAATGCCGAAATGTTCCTGCGTCCGTATTATGCGGAAATACTGGCGGGAATTCATCAGGCGGCTTACGAGAAAGGTTTCCACATACGGTTTATACGTTTTCTTGGTGAATTGAAAGCCCCGGTTTTGTTTAATCAGCTTATTCATTCTGAAGAAATTTGCGGGCTTTTACTGGTAGGCCTTGATCGATGTATGGAAACTCCGGAAGGCAGCCGACTTATTGAACGGATTCAGACGCAGATAGATCAGATTGTCTGTGTGGATTGGCAGATACCGGGTTTGTCCTCCGTGTCATTTGACCGGCAGGCGGCGGCTTTTCGGACAGTAAGTTATCTTTTTGATCAGGGTTATTCTGATATTGCCTACATCGGCGAATCGGATCAACGGGTTACCGGATTTAAACAGTTTTTTTTGGAACATGGGGTGGAAGATATATCCGGGCTTTACATTGACGCCGCGGCGGACATGGCATCGGGACATAAAGCTGCGCAAAGGCTGCACCAAAGCCGGGGAAGCCTGCCCAAAGCCATCTGTGCGGGTTCTGATGAAGTAGCCGTGGGAATTCTCCTTTATCTGCACGAACAGGGAATTGCTGTGCCCACAGAAACCGCGCTCATCAGTATTGATAACATTGAAATGGCCGCGTACGCAAATCCCCAACTTACCACCATGAATGTCCAAAAACGGGCCATGGGTTACCGGGCGGTGGAAATGATTGTGAATCGCGCTGCCGGACGGGGAGAAAACGCCCTGACTCTGCTCCTGCCTACAAACCTGATAATACGCAAATCAACGTAAAGATTTTGCCTAATTTATTTTTACTGCCTGCATCTGGGCTTTTACGCATAACTCAGCGGCCTTGAACGCATGTTCCTGCGTCATGGCGTTTTCCGTGCGGTTCAGGCAGTCAAGGATCAACTGGCCGAAGTAAGGATAGCCCACCTGCCCGTCAATATTATAATAAGTTTCTTCGTGTTGGTTTGCCAGATACACATTACCGCCGTGACTGCTTTTCTCGCCAAGCTGCATATATTTGCGCTGTTCAATAAAACCTTCGGTTCCCAGAATGAACGAACGGCCATCGCCCCACATTTGCAGGCCGTCAGGGGTGAACCAGTCAACGCGGAAGTAATGGGCCGCGCCGTTATCGCCCACCAGTGTAGCATCGCCAAAATCGTCAAGTTCGGGATATTGCGGGTGATTATAATTGGCGATTTGGCTGCGGACAATCGTCGCGTCTTTTACCCCCGCGTAAAATAAAAATTGTTCTATCTGATGACTGCCAATGTCGCAGAGTATACCGCCGTATTTTTCCTTTTTGAAAAACCAGTCAGGCCGCCCCGCCGCGCCCAGCCGGTGGGGCCCAAGACCAAGCACCTGAATCACCCTGCCAATTGCCCCCTGCTCAATAAGCTGGCCGGCAAAAACAGCGCTTTCAACATGAATACGCTCGCTGTAATACACCATATATTTTTTGCCGGTTTCCCGCACTTTGGCCTTTGCCGCATCAAGCTGCTCCAGAGTGGTCAACGGCGCCTTGTCGGTAAAATAGTCTTTTCCCGCGGACATGACCCGCAGACCCAGGGCGCAGCGCTCCGATGTTACCGCCGCGCCTGCTACCAGTTGTACCTGCGGGTCTGAAAGAATCTCCTCTTCATTGGCAGCTCGTTTAACGCCGGGAAATTTTTCGCAGAAATAGTCCAGCTTTTTGGGGTCGGGATCGTACACGCTTTTCAGTACCGCGCCGGCCTCAATAAGGCCGTTGCATTGCCCGTAAATATGTCCGTGATCCAGACCGATTGCCGCAAAACGAAATTCGCCTTTTTTTACTACCGGAATGGGTTTCCCGGTGGGAGCAAAATTCATTCCGTCAGATAACAACGCCATTACACACTCCTCATTCGGCCTTCAGTATATCCGCTTTCGGCAAAGATTTCCATTCATTGACAAGCCTATCCATGAATGATACCATCCTCAAGAGAGTTAATTCATGCCTGCCGGTCCTGTAGCTCAGTGGATAGAGCGGCCGCCTCCTAAGCGGCAGGTCGGCCGTCCGATTCG
>JAIRRB010000210.1 GCA_031256195.1 Treponema sp. | reverse complement strand
ATAATCAGCGCCTCATCTTCGCTTATTCCGATTTCACGCGCGATAAGAATGGAAATATAAGCCGTATTTTTAGAATGAGATAAATTATTTTTACCGGCAATATCCAGCGCATACGAAAGTCCCAGAATTAACGAATGTCTGCCAATTTTCATACTATTGATATCTCCTGAACTTATTGTATGAGAGGGGTACATACCCCGCCCTTTAGGGCACTTAAAAAGGGTATGTACCCCGAGACAAATACCTTACCAAAACAACATACCCCGTCCCTTCAGGGCGGGGTTGTTGATTATACCATATTTATCATTTATATCTTTGTACATATTTATCCAATACTTCATTTATCATTGTTTGATATTTTACATTATTTTTTCGAGCGTATTTTTTAAAAAAATCAACACTCCCGGTGTTTAATGTTATGGTTATTTTTACTTTTGGTTCTTTTCTTACCAATTCTTAAAAAAAAAGAAAAAAATCTGTTATTATTTCTCCTTCAATTATTGCCCTGGAAATATTTTTTGGGGCTCCTGTGTAATTAATTTTTCTTTTGTTCATATTTGTCTCTCCCTTCTCTCCAATATCCGGCTCCGAATATACGAATGTTTCCATTCCTGATGGTAAATCTTACCGTTAATATACCGTTTCCATCATTTCCTATACAATAAAATCTTTCTTCCTTCTTTGAATGTTTTTTGTCCTTTATTATTATACGTTTATCATCATAAAATGCTTCCTGAGCCGTTTCAAATGAGACATTATGCTTTTCAATATTTTCCCAGTTTTTATTTTCGTCCCATTCAAATGTCATATGTATAATTATATGTATATTTTACCATATGGTCAATCAATATAATTTTATTTTAAGTGTATACTTTTTCATACACCTCTATTTATTTAATTTTTTCCAATGTCGTCTAATGTTCCGGCTGTAACTGACGGTTGGGGCAGGTAATAGGGCGTTGCGAAGCATCGTACCAAAGTACGCGACCCCTGCCCAAACTGTGGCGGAGCAAGCAGACTAAAGCCTGACACCACAAAGGGCGCTCGCCATATATGGCGCGCCCGACTGGTGTTTTGCGTAGCCTAGCCGCCGTCGCCAACAAAGTTGGCGCAGGCGGCGTACAGTTACCGTCCTGTTATGCGAAGGTTGTGCTTCTACAAGATGTTATACTTTTTTTCCCATAGATAACAAAAAAAATTGTTGAAAAAATTTATTTGCTACATATGTTAAAAAATTTGTCATCTTTAACTACTTAACACTAATTATCTTTAAAGCTAGTATTTTTTACTTCCCATTTCTTCAGAGAAACACAAAAATAATAAATCCAATAAAGACCTAGTGTTAGTGGTCCAAGAATTAATCCTAACAACCAACCTTTTAATAAAAAATGACCAAACAGTGAAATCCCTTTGCCAGTGAATTGCAAACGTTTTCCATTAACAACAGTGTGATCAGTACGCCATTTTATAAACCAACAGCAAACCCATGGAAAAGCTATACCTAATGTGATTAAACACACTAAAAAACCTCCCAATGATAAGCCAACATAATGCCAGAAACCCCCTTCGAAATACGATGCTTCTGTTGTGCTCTCAGCCTCTTCCTTTTGGCGTTTGCTAAAGACAACTGCTACAATAGCTACAGCAACAATTACAAGAATGATTAATAAAATAAAAACCATAACAACCTCCACGATTAATGCCCGTCGGCATATAATAACAACCCATACAGGTTGTTTTAAACTAATTTTTGCCATAAGGCTATTGGCAACTAAAAACCACCATAATTTACAAAAAAATCCTATTTACTGTGGCGAAGCCATATAACTTTAATACAGAATAAGTCATTATGTACTAAAAAGTCAATACTTTATACTAACCTGCCACAACTTTCGCTTAACGTCCCGGCTGTATATAACGTTTTTTTGCGCCCGATAAGGGAAAATGCGTAGCATTTTACGGGCGCAAAAAACTGTGGCGGAGAAAAACCGCACAAAGGGCGCTCGCCATATATGGCGCACCCGCCCCTGCTGGTTTTTGCGTAGCCCGATCCACCTGCGCCAAAAAAGTTGGTGCAGGTGGCGTACAGTTACCGTTTGTTATGCGAAGTAAAATTTGTTAAAGAAACATTCTTCCTTTACTCTATTTTGTAAGAGTCCATGGAGTATAAGGTATAATGTATGAACCCATAACAATTAAGGTACCGCCTGATAGAGTTACCGTACCAACAGTTTCTGTACCTTGTTTGATAGTAACTGTATTGCCATTATATGTATAAGTACCTCTTTGAGTTCCATCATAAAAAGTCGCTGTCCAATTTGTCGCTGTACAAACAAGGGTAACACGATCACCGTCTCTATCTGTTCCAACCCATGTGCCTACAAACGGATTAGCCCCCCAGGTGGATTTGACGTACCTTGTTTAGTAAGAGTCCATGGAGTATAAGATATATATGAACCTATAACAGTTAATGTATTGCCTGATAGAGTTGCCGTAACAAAAGTTTCTGTACCTTGTTTGAAAGTAACTGTATTGCCACTATATGTATAAGTACCTGTTTCAGTTCCACCATAAAAAGTCGCTGTCCAATTTGTCGCTGTACAAACAAGGGTAACAGAATCGCCGTCTCTATCTCCCCCAATCCATGTGCCAATAAACTGATTACTTCCGCCACTTCCATCATCTGTTGAGCCATCATCACACCCAACAACCATCATTCCGAATATCAGCACTATTGCCAATATTCCCAACCAATTTCTTTTGTTTACCATTGTTTTTTCCTCCTCACTTTGGTAACAAAGTTTTTATGTGTATAAATTCATAAAATACTGATATTTATTTGGAATAGATTTTAAACCATTTCAATAAATTCAGATTTTATGGCACATAACTTCCCGTAGATGCATCTATCTATTTTCTTACCTGCCTCACTGAATATCGTAGACCATGTAAAGGTCTAAACAATAATAATATAGACCATATAACGGTCTATGTCAAGCAGTTTTACGGAATTCAGGAAAAAATCTCGAACAAAACTCTCCGAATTATCGCTAAAACCCACCGAAATTTGGTCATATTTTAGGCAAGGATGTTTAATAGCTGGTCAAAAACGGTAATATTAACTATTTCCGGAAATAATTCAATAGACCATAAAATGGTCATAAGTAAGAGTAGCTTTATACTGTTTTATAATATCGTGAAAAATATCGCTCAAATATTTGCGGAAAATATTGCAGGTTACAGAAAAAAGAAGGGACTCTCCCAATACGATTTGGCCCAGCTAAGCGGTATCAGCAGAACAATGATCAGTCATTATGAAAGGGAAGGGATGTTTCCCCCTGCCGGGCGACTGCAGGCCCTTGCCGATTCGCTGGATGTTCCTGTCTACAAATTGTTCAAGCGGCCGGGTGATGAAAAAACGGCCGATGCTGACCTTTCCGGCATTGATCCCCGGAGTGTAAAAAAACTGCGGGATATTCTGTCCCTGCCTGCCGAAGACCGTAATGACCTGTACCGCATACTGAATAAGATGCTGCGCAAAAACCAGCTTGAAAAACAGAACAGGGAAGCCCTAAAAGCACGGCGTTAATTTTTTTGCTTTTTAACCGTAAATTAAGGGTACTTTTACCGTTTTCTAACATTTACCCGGCATTTTTTCTTCAGGCGGCAGCCTACAGGAGAAAATGATGTGTAAAAAATTATCAATTTTGCTTTTGGGATTTTTGATTGCGGCGGGGGCCTGTACCTCGACACAGACGTATTCGTCTATTGAAAAGGGCGCTCAGTTTATGCCCGAAACGCTGGGCCTGGTGCCGGGGGCAAGCGCGGCGGAACTTAACTTTACATGGTATGCCGATGCCGGCAGCGGTGATGTTTCACAACTGCGCCTGTTTAATGAGCAGGGTAAACTGGTTAAAACAGTAAACGGAACCGCAAATCCCGCGTCGGAGGGCAAGGTATCCCACAAGGTTTCGGTGAGCGGCCTTAATCCCCATGCCCGCTACCGCTACTCTGTTTCCAATAACGGAAGCGACTGGAGTTATGATTACAACTTTCGGACCGCGAAACAGGACAGCTTTAGTTTTGCATGTGTGGGAGACCCTCAGCTTACCTTGGGTGAGCAGGACAAGACCAGTAATTTGTTCAGCGCCGATAAAACTACCGCTCAGGGCTGGAAGGATACAATAGTACAGATTGCCAAAGCCGGTGTGGATTTTATCGCCGGTGTGGGGGATCAGGTTGATATTACCGCAAAAGGAAACGAAAACGAGTACCGGAATTTTTTCGCCCCGGATGAACTAAAGACGATTCCTTTTGCCCCGGCTGTGGGCAACCATGACCGGCATTATCCCTTTGGCTATCATTTCAATCTGCCTAACGAGCAAAAGTTTGAGCCTATTGTCAATGCGGCCAACAAGAATGATCTGGAAACCGGAACCGCCGAGGCCGCCGGTAACTACTGGTATCTCTACAACAATACCCTTTTTGTAGTGTTAAATACTTCCGCCTATCCCGACAGCGCCGCCGCAGCGGAACCCTACATTGACCGTTTTGATACAACGCTTAACGCCGCCACAGCCGCCAACAGGGGAAAATATACCTGGCTTTTTGTCCAGCATCACAAATCAACCGCCAGTATTGCCCAGCATATTGCGGATGAGGATATTCAATACTATGTGGAAGCGGGTTTTGAAAAACTCATGGACAAGTATAATGTAGACTTCGTTCTGGCCGGCCACGATCATGTGTATGCCCGCAGTTATGCGATGAGGGACGGCAAGCCTGTCAACACCGACAGGGACACTATCGCCAATCCCGGGGCGGCGATTTACCTGACCGTTACCACCGCCAGCGGTCTGAAGTATTACAATATTTTTGACACCGAGGGAATATACGTTAAAAACAATACCGCCTATCCCTATCTGGTGAATGGCCTTACCGGAAGCGCAAGCTACCTCCAGGGAAATATGCCCCTGTCCAATAGTGTCGGCATTCAGAACAAAAAACCGGAATATACGGTTATTCAGGTGTCCGGCAAATCGGTCAGTTTCAAAACCTATGATATTGACAGCGGGAACCCCATTGATAGTTTCACCGTAACAAAATAGGCGGACATGGAGAGTCACGGAGTTTTGGTACGAAAACCTTCTTCTTTATCCGTGTGCTCTGTGGTGGAATTTTTTAGTTATGCTATACTTGCGGCATGACTGAACAATTTGTCGCGGGAATTGTCGGCGCGCCTTTCGGGTTGAAAGGTTTTGTAAAGGTAAAGCCGCTTTCCGGTGAAATTGACCATCTGCTGAAACTGAGGTCGGTGATTCTGCGTCAGGGTGAAAAAGAACAGTCGCTTACTATAGAAGAGAGCGCCGCAATTCCGCCCTCAGTGGCGATGCGTTTTGCCGGTTTCCATGACCCGGAGGCGACAAAGGCGCTGCGGGGCGCGGAATTGCTGGTCAGCCGGGAAGATGCCGCCCCTTTACAGCCGGGGGAATTATATGTTGAAGACCTCAAGGAACTGGCAGTCCTTGCCGCTGACAGCGGGGAAATTTTGGGGCATATTACCACCATCATCGAAGGCGGCGGGGGCGATTTGGCGGAAATTCGCCTGCAAAACGGCACAACACGGCTGGTTCCTTTCAGAAAAGAATTTTTTACCGGTATTGACCTTGAAAAGAGGCAGGTAATACTGCACAATCTGTGGATACTCGAATGAAATATACGGTTTTGACGCTGTTTCCTGAAATTACCGATGCCTATTTCGCCACTTCCATTATGGCAAAGGCGATTCAACGGGGTATTATTGAGTATCAGGCGATTAATATCCGGGATTTTGCCCTGGATAGGCATAAAACCTGTGATGACGCGCCCTACGGCGGCGGTCCGGGTATGTTGATGCTGCCTGAACCGCTGAGCCGCGCTCTGGAAGCCGCCGGCATATCGTCGAAAGAAGAGAATATTCACCACGGAGTTACACAGAGTTTCACGGAGAAAGACAAGGTTCAAAAGCTCCGTGGTACTCCGTGGTCGTACCGCAGGTACGCAAATTCTTCTGAAAATAAGCGCGTTATTTGCCTTTCTCCGTCCGGCAGGCCCTTTAATCAGGCGCTGGCGGAGGAATTGGCCCGGGAGCGGGAACTGGTACTGCTTTGCGGGCGCTATGAGGGTATTGATCAGCGGGTGATAGACCGGTATATTGATGATGAGGTTTCGGTGGGCGACTATGTGCTGTCGTCCGGCGAGATTGCGGCGCTGGCGCTTATTGACGCCACCTACCGGCTGGTGGACCGGGTGATTACCTCCGAATCGCTGGATGAGGAAAGTTTTTCCGGCGGACTTTTGGAGTATCCCCAGTATACACGACCGGAGATTTTTGATACAATGAAAGTCCCTGATGTTCTGCTTTCCGGGCATCATGAAAATATCCGGCGTTGGCGGCTTGAACAGCGGGTAAAAAAAACCCTGCGTTGCAGGCCGGATTTGATACGGCGGGGCAGGGAATTGGGGCTTTTTGACGAAGAAATTAACCGTATGATAGGAGATATTGAACATGAACGAAATTAAGGCGATTGACGCTGCCCAGATGAAGGCAAACCCCGATAATTTTAAGGTTGGGGATACCGTTAAAGTGCATTTCAAAATTATTGAAGGCAAGACTGAGCGGATTCAGGTGTATGAAGGGCTGGTTATTGCCATGAAGAATGGCCAGGTTGGTAAAACCTTTACCGTGCGGAAGATTTCCTACGGTGTGGGTGTTGAGCGGGTATTTCCCCTGCATTCGCCCCGCATTGCCAAAGTGGAAGTGATGCGTCCCGGTAAAGTGCGGCGGGCCAAGCTGTACTATATCCGCGAGAAAATCGGCAAGGGCGCCAAAATTAAAGAACTCATTATCAAGAAAAGCGCCAAGCACGCTGCGGCTGCCGAAGCGCCGCAGACGGGAACTCAGGCTTAGGGTAGTTTCAGATTGCTTTTGGGGTAATTTTCAGTCGAGTATTTCCAGCACCGTGTGTTTACCGGTTCTGGCGGCGGCGGCCAAAAGCACCGTGCGCATGGCTTTCGCAATGCGGCCATGCTTGCCAATGACTTTGCCAATGTCGGCTTCGGCCACCCTGAGTTCCAGTATGGTGGATTTTTCACCTTCTACCACATTGACTGTTACCTGAGAAGGGTCTTCCACTAACGATTTTGCTATATATTCAATCAGGTCTTTTTCCATGTTACTACCTTTGGGCGCTATTTTATATGCAGTCCCTTTTTGTTGAAAATTCTGCGTACCGTATCGCTGACTGTCGCGCTTTTGTCAAGCCAGGCTTTGGCTTTATCCATGTCAAAAACAATCTGCTTGTTTTCCGCTTCTATGGGATGATAATACCCCAATTCCTCAATCGTTTTTCCGTCTCTCGGGCTCCGCTGATCCATTACTACAATGCGGTAATAAGGGCGTTTCTTGGTTCCGAATTTTTTGAGCCGTATTCTGGCGCTCATCGCTCCTCCTGTGTATGTGTGTTGGCCTTAATATACAAAAAAACACGATTTTAGTCAATACGAATAAAGCGCCGTGCAGCTTTTCACCCTATAAGGAGTATGAAACATTTTTTCCTTATTGTTGGTTTGCTGATGGTTGCTGCTTCCCTCCCTGCGGAGAATACAGCGGGGCAGCCTGGCCCGCCCAAACAAGCGCCGTTTACCTGGAACCTGCTGTGGGCCGGTTCATGGGAGGAGAATAAAACCCTCCTCAACCGGGGGGACCTCCGCCTTGGTTTTACCGGGCCCGGGCTGCTGCTGCGGGGGCAATTCCTCGATAAACGCCCCTTAAATTTTGAACTTGACCCGCCCTGGGGAGACCCGTCAAAAAGGGTCAGCGGCGCGTCAGTGGGGATGTACCATAAAGCGACCGGTTCCCGCCTTTTGTACGGGATTTTGGATGAATGGGGGCTGCCTGCCCGTATCCGCAGTCCCTGGATACGCTCGGCGCCGTATACGGAGAACCATAAGCCGGTTATGGCGGATTTACGGACAACCACTTCATCAACCAAAAAAGATGAGGCGTATTTGTACCTGTCCAGCCCCCGTTTGACATTTTTTAAGGACAGCGTCCTGCCGGAAATAGCGGTGCGGGGCTTTGCCTCCGCTCAATCCCCTGTCGGGGAGAAATTGGCTCCGGCGTTTTCAGGGGGACTGGAAACATTTTGGGGCAAAAATTATGAACTGCTGCTGGACGGCTTTTACACCGGTACGGAACTTCCCGCCCGTAAAAGCAACAGTTGGTTTAGCGACCCTCCGCCCCTGCCGGACAGGGATTTCCGCCTCAGCGCCGCGGCGCTCATGTTCAATACGCCGTATTTTTCCCTGAGTTCCGACTGGGCCTGGTCAGAGACTTTTGCCTGGGGCAGCGGCCTGTACGGCAACGGGGGGATTCGTATCAGTCCGCCCCTCCCCTGGAGCGCCGCCGGAAAACCGGGTCCCTGGTCCCTGTCTTTGGCGGCGGACGGCATGGGAGAGCGTTATGTGGGGAGGGACGGCGCCAGTCCCGGAGGGGGGTTAAGGATGGCGGGAAAAGTTGAATGGAAAGGAACGCACGGCAGCTTATTCCGGATTAATACTACCCTGCGCGGCCCCCGCATGGATGAACCTTTTGAGCGGAGTTCTTCGGGCATTTACTACCGCTTCCCCGCGCCGGCCAGCCGCGCTCAAAGCAGCGCTAAAAACGGCGGGGAGTTTCCCCTTAAAATAAGCCGAATATCGCTGAATGCGGACAGGAATGCATCGGATTTGAAAAAAATTCACGACAGTATTGATGGGACGCTGGGTTTTTCCCTGAATCTGCCTCCCATACTGCTGCCGCCGGCGTTTCTGCCCGCTTCCGCCGCAAAAATAAAAAATCCCAAAGCAAAAATGTACCCCCTTAACATACATTTATCCGCCGCCCTCAAGGAATTGGGTTTCGCCGCCGACACTCCCTCGCCCTATCCTTTTTCACCGGTAAACCAGGAATTTGATTCTTTCAAAACAAGCGGTGAACTGTTGTGGTCGCCGGGAATTTTTCAGTTCAGAACCAGATGGGCCTATACGGCATATCCTGAAAAAGACAACCAGTGGGAAGGCTCGATCAGTACCGCTGTCCGTTTCAGGTATGGGCGTTTCAGCGCAAAAATAGCGTGGCCTGTTTTTCCGGAAGAATGGAACTATACCCTGTCGTGGCGGGTTGAAAAATGAGCAATATGCGCTTGACATATTTTCCGAAGCGTTGAATAATTTATGTGGAGAAGAATATAACTACGGAGGTCACGGAGTTTTGGTATGAAAATCATCTTTATCCTCCGTGTACTCCGTGGTAAAATTTTGGGACTGAATTAATGAGCGATTCCTTAAACGCAGCAACCGAATCAATTTTGTTAACTGTCTGTCCCGTGTAACCAAAAGCAGTACAATTCCCAGTAAACAAAAAGCGATACCGTTTATCGCCAGTGGAATGCCATAAGTGATGATACGCCCCCTGCTGGCAAAAATTTCCAGCAGGCGGGGAGAAAACAACAGCAGGGGGATGACGGCAATGGCGGATAACAGCGACAATTTCAAAGTGTAAATCAGGGCGGAACCCAAAGCGCGGCCAACGGCAATATGGGGATTACTCCTGAGAAAGGCCAGAAGCAAAATTGTATTGACCGCGCTGGCAATGCTGAGGGCCAGAGCGATGCCCGCGCCGCGAAAGGGGCGCACCAGCAGCGCCGCAAGGAGCATATTTACCGCAAAAGAAATAATACCTGCCAGCGTCGGCGACTTGGAATTACTTTGCGCATAAAAAGCCGGGGCCAAAATACGGTTAAGGGCGATGAACAGCAGGCCGGGCATGTGAAAGGTAAAAGCCGACAGGGTAAGAGTCACCGAATTTTCATCAAAACTGCGGTTTTGGAACAGCAGGCGGATTAAAATTTCCCCTTGGGCAAGCGAAAAAAAAGTGACCGGAATGGTAATAAGGGCGATGATGTCCATTGCGGAAATTAACTGTTCATTAAAAAGATTCCAGCGGGAAGATTGTGCGTATCCCGCCAGATTGGGCAGCAGCACGGTCCCGATGGAAACGGCAAATACGCCGAGTATCAGTTCCTGCAGCCTCAGCGAATATTGCAGGCTTGAAACCACGCCTTCACCGGCATTGCCCGCAAGCGCGGTGGACACCATGTCGTTAAGCTGATATGCCGCCATCCCGATAACAGTCGGCCCAATAAGCCTGAGTACCTTGCGGGTGCCGGGGTTGCTCATGGCGCGTTTCAGGCCGGTGAAAAAAAAGCGCTGACCGTTTTTCAGTACAAAGGGAAATTGTATCGCCGCCTCCAGAAAACCGCCGATAAGAATGCCGCAGGCCATTGCCCGCGCGGGGTTTTGGGTGAAGGGGCTGAGACCGTAAGCGCAAAGTATGGTAACAATATTCAGCAAAATCGGGGCAAGGCCCGACGGCGTAAAAATGTGCAGGCTGTTGAGGATGCCCTGAAACAGGGCGGCAAGGGAGATAAAGCCCAAAAAGGGAAACATGATTCTGGTGAGCAGTACCGTTTCGTCAAATTCTTCCAT
>JAIRRB010000136.1 GCA_031256195.1 Treponema sp. | reverse complement strand
GGCCGCAGAGCGGGTTTTTTGCGGAATATTCAAACAACGCTGGGCCTTTCCACTGTTGTGGTAGAAGAAGCGGAAATGGAAAAAACGCAAACGGGCCGTTTTAATGTGGTTACGTTTCGGGCTTTCAGGCCGCTGGAGCCGAAGACGCTCAAAAAACTGTTCAGGCTCTGCGGTGAAGGCGGAACTTTGGCGGCGTACAAGGGCCGCCGTAAAAAAATAGAAGATGAAATGGCCGCTCTGGAAACGGCGCAGAAACAGGGTAATGCCTTTAAGTGGCAGATTTTTCCCTGCCCCGTTCCCTTTCTGAATGAAGAACGCCACTTACTTTTAATGAGAGTGGAGATGTCCAAATAAGTAAGAAATTAACCACGGAGAACACGGAATTTTAGTACAAAAACCTCCTTATTCTCCGTGGTCGTACCGCAGGTACGCAAATTCTTTCAAGACATCCCCATTATTTTTTATTTTGAGCGGGACCTGCGCGCCGGTTTTGCACCGGGAACTTTTTTTGCGGCCTTACGTTTCCCGGCAAGCGTTATTTTCTTTTTGCTGGTTTTTTTTCTGCCTTTCTGGGAAGTGTGGGGTTTCCGCACAAAAGAGTATTTGCTGACGTCGGTAATGCTGTCTAAATCCCTGGCAAGGGACTTGTCTTTGGCGGCCTGGGACAGATCGTACTGCATTTGCAGATTCAGCCAGTATTCCGGTTTTGTCTTGAAAAATTTGGCAAGACGAAAGGCTGCGGCAAGTGAAATGGGAGATTTGTCGAGTACGAAGAGTCGCACCATGGCATTGCTCATGTTGATCGCCTTGGCGAGTCTGTTGCAGTTAAGGTTGTGCTTTTCCAGCAATACCTTAAGCGCGGTTCCGGGAGTTTGCTTGTTCTTCTGCATAATACATCCTTAATAAAATAGATTTTTGAACCATTTTCAAAAAATAACTTCTGCAAGATGGTTCTGTATTATAAATTATTACTTTTATTTCAGAAAGTGTCAAGTCATAAATGTAAATTTGTTAATGCAATTTTACTTAAATTTTGTTAACTATTAATAGATGGGGATTATACCTTAACCCTGCCCCGGAAGCTCCGTGAAAGGGTAAGACGGTCAGTATATTCAAGGTCGCCGCCCACGGGCAGGCCCGATGCCAGACGGCTTACTTCAACAGGAAATTCCTTGAGCGTTTTTTGCAAATAAAGGGCGGTGGTGTCGCCTTCTACCGTGGGGTTGAGGGCAAGAATTATTTCCCTGACCTGATGTTCCCGCACACGCGCCGCCAGTTTTCCGATGGCAAGATTGCCGGGGCCGACTCCTTCCAGCGGCGCAATAAGCCCGCCCAGCACATGAAAAACTCCGTTAAATTCATGGGATTCTTCTATAATGCGCAGGTCCTGGGCGCGTTCAACCACGCAGATAAGCGAGTGATCGCGGCCCGTATCCGCACAGATGGGGCAGGGGTCCGTTTCGGTAAAAGCGCCGCAGATACCGCAGCGGCGGATGAGCTGATGCAGGGCGGCAAGTTCATCCGCCAGAGCGTGAGCATAAGCGCTGCTGCCGTCAAGAATATGGTAGGCCATGCGGGATGCGCTTTTTTTCCCCACGCCGGGAAGTTTTGAAAGCAGTGTAACCAGTCTGTCAATGGCGTTGGGAGTCATAAAGTCCTCATCAAATCAGAAAGACCCGGAATACCGCCTGCCAATGTTCCCAGTTCTTGTCTTAACGCTTCTTTGGTTTTTTCAAGAGCATTGGAAAATGCCGCCATTATCAGGTCGGCAAGCATTTCCGTATCGCCGCCTTCAACGGCTTCCGGCGCTATCCGCAGGGCTATTACTTCCAGTTTGCCGTTCAGTTCAACTTCCACCATTCCGCCTCCGGCGGAACCTTGCGCGCTTATGTCGGCCAGTTTGTCCTGCAATGACCCCATTTGCTCCTGAATCTTTTGAGCGTTTTTCATTAATTCAAAAGGATTAATATTCATAGCGTTTCCTTAATTGACAACCGTGCCGGGAATCAGCCTGAGTACCCGGTCAACGGGTGATTCATCCTGCGATGTACCGCTGTTATGTATAATGCCACTCCAGGCAGGTTCATCATCGTCATCGGCTTCGCTGCCATTGGGCAGGGGCGGCGCATCCGGCTGCCGGGATTTTTCAGCTAACATACGCCGGTATTCTTCCGCCAGCGACTGAACGCCGCTTTTCCCCTGCTGCGGGGGCCTGGCGTTTCCGGGGGACTTATCCCCCGGAGCTAAAGGGCGGGATACCCCTCCTTCATACGCATTGCCGGAACCGGCCTGGGCGTGCAGGGCATACTGCGCCCTGTCCAGCGCCGCTTTAAGTTCCGGCGGAGATACCCATTGGTTGAGCCATGACAATTTTGAAACCGTCGTTTCAAGTTCAAAGCGGGGCGACACCGAATACCGTATATCGCGGTAACAGGCAAGAAGGATTTCAAGAGCCTGCTCCAGACGTATTGAATCAAGGGCTTCCAGAACTTTTACGGAAAACTGATCCGGACTGCAGCCCAGCAGGGATTCACGGGTAATGCCGTTTTTTAACAGCAGCAGGCTGCGGTAATAGCCGGCAAGGTCAATGATAAGCTGTTCAATGGCGACACCTGAAGCAAGAATGGCATCGGTTTGGGAAAGCGCCGCAGGAGTATCATTGGCGGCGCAGGCCTCGGCAAGCGCATTGATTTTTTCCAGCCCTGCAAGGCCGAGTTTTTCACGAATCAAATCTTCGCGGATTTGGCCGCCGGAAAAAGACGCCACCTGGTCAAAGAGGGTAAAGGCGTCCCGCAGACTGCCGGTAGATTCACGGGCAATCCAAAACAGGGCGCTGTCTTCCGCCTCTATTCCCATTTCGCCGCAAATTTTTTTCAGTATTTCCTGAATTGTCTCGATGGGAATAAGCCGGAAGCTGAACTGCTGGCAGCGGCTTTTAATCGTTGCCGGAACCTTGTGCAGTTCCGTTGTGGCGAAAATAAAAATGATATAGGGCGGCGGTTCCTCAATGGTTTTCAAAAGGGCGTTAAAGGCGCTGTTGGAAAGCATGTGAACTTCATCAATAATGTATATTTTGTAGCGTCCTGCCTGCGGGGGGAACAGCACCTCGTCCTTGATTTGCCGGACATCGTTAACTGAAGTATTGGATGCGCCGTCAATTTCGATAACGTCCATGCTGGCGCCCGCGCTGATTGACTTGCAGTTGTCGCAGACTCCGCAGGGACCCTCGTAATGGCCGCCCTGTTCCGGCCCTTTTTCGCAATTCAGCGAGCGGGCAAGAATGCGGGCGGCGCTGGTCTTGCCGCAGCCCCGCGGCCCGGAGAACAGGTAGGCATGGGCTATACTCCCGCTTTGCAGGGAATTTTTCAGAGTGGAAACTACAAATTCCTGCCCTGCCAGTTCGTCAAAAGTTTTGGGGCGCCGTTTGGTGGCCGTTACTTCATAAACCGGGGCTGTCAAATCTGCCATGAGTTTAGTATAGATGATGAGGTAAAGAAATTAAAGCCCCGCCAGGGTGGCCACGGCGCAGCAGGACTCCGCTTACTGTTGCTTCCTTCCGGACCTGGCAGGGTTGGGCGGCGCCTGCTCGCATGGTTCCTGGCAGGAGCATAAACAGCTTACAATGCCCGCCCACAAGAATCAAGCCTTGTTCTGAGTAATGGTTGACACAATGAATAAAAAATGTAGTATGATACAAAACATTCGTTTATACAGAATTGACGGGAGCCGAAAAGATGCATAATTTGAGAGGAATGGGTATCGTATTAGTGCTGTGCTGCTCCGCGGCGGCATGTACCGCGCCTAAACAAAGGGAACCAGAAATGTATCCGTGTACCCAGGACACACAATTGACCGGCGGAACAGAGTATACCAGCAATAGTGGCGGAAATAGGCCGCTGCCCGGGTCGCCTTATGGATATGAGATGTGGAGTGCAGGCGGAAATAACAACAAGCTAAAATGGTATGGGCCGGAACAGGGCGGCGGGGCGGCTTTCAGAGCCGAATGGAATAACCCCAATGATTTTTTGGGCCGCGTTGGTTATTTTTGGAATCAGAACAAACCCTATACCGCTTATCAAGATGTTTACTGTGATTTTAACTTTACCCGATCCGCTAATGGTACTGCCGGAAACTATTCATATATAGGAATTTACGGCTGGTCAAAAAACCCGATGATAGAATGGTACATTGTTGATGATTGGTATGGTAATGGAATAATAGGGCCTTCTAACATGGGCGGCGGGGCAGTCCAAAAAGGCGAGTTTACCGTAGATGGCGCAACCTATGTTATCTATCAAGCTACCAGACCCGCAGGTTCCGGTAATATTCAGGGCAGTAAAGACCCTTTCTCCCAGTTTTTCAGTATACGCCAAACACGCCGCCAATGCGGAACGATTTCCGTTACGGAGCATTTTAGGGAATGGGACAGAATAGGCATGAAACTTGGCTCCAATATGTACGAAGCGAAATTTCTTGTTGAAGCCGGCGGCGGCAGCGGGTGGTTTGATGCGTCGTATCTCCGGTTTTATCAGGAAGAGTAGTATTAAGAGTCTGTTCCTCAATAACAGGACAACATCTTTGTATAAATTTTTACCACGGAGTACACGGAGGATAAAGAAAAGGTTTTCGTATCAAAACTCCAAGCTATCGAAGATAGCAGTTGTCCGGTAAGACAGCATACTCCGTGACCTCCGTGGTTATTTAGGGATAAGCTTTAAGTCGCTATTCCCAGTTCTTCAACCTTCTTCACGCCCATTTCCCGCAGCAGATACTTCTGGACTTTTCCGCTGCCGGTCATGGGGAAACTGTCAACAAAAAACACATACTTGGGAATTTTGAAGCGGCTGATTTTGCCCCGGCAGAAGTCGCGGACATCTTCCTCGGTTATGGCGTCATCCGGCGTGCCGGACGCGCTTGGTTGCAGAATGATAAAAGCCCCCACTTCTTCGCCGTATCGCTTGCTGGTGATGCCCACCACCTGTATGTCCTTAATTCCGGGCATGGTGTATAAAAAGTCTTCAATTTCCTTGGGATACACATTTTCGCCGCCGCGGATAATCATGTCCTTGATGCGGCCGGTAACCTTAAAGTTGCCGTTGTTGTCTTTTACCCCCAAATCGCCTGAATGGAGCCAGCCCTTTTCGTCAATGCACAGGGCGGTGGCTTCGGGCATTTTATAGTAGCCCTTCATGGCATTGTAGCCGCGGCAGCAGAATTCGCCGTGTATGCCGTCGGGACATTCCTCGTCGATTTCAGGGTTGCGGATGGGAACCTCAACGCCGGGCAGGGCGCGGCCGACCGTGTCGACTTTTCCCTCAATACCGTCATCGTAACGGGTCTGAGTCATCACCGGCGACGACTCGGTCAGGCCGTAGCAAATTGTTACTTCATTCATGTGCATCAGGTCGATAACATGGCGCATCGTTTCGATGG
>JAIRRB010000122.1 GCA_031256195.1 Treponema sp. | reverse complement strand
AAAATGGCGCGGGCCTCATCGCTTGAAAGCGGCTGGGGCTTGCGGCCTGCCATAGTTCCCACAAAACCGGTAACACCCTGTATTTTTTTAATTTTGGAACAGGGTATCTTCCAGCCCATATCGGCATCGGGCAGGTCCATTTCCACGAGTATGTAACCGGGGAGAAATTTCTTGGTTAAGGTACGTTTTTTGCCGTCCTTTACCTCAACAATTTCCTCAGAAGGAATCTTCACATCACGGACGATTTCCTTGTCGAGTTCTCCCATCTCGGTCATTATGCGGATGGTTTTTTCTATTTTGTTCTCATAACCGGAATAGATATGGAGAACATACCAGCCTGTAGCCATTTCTTCCCTTTATTGCCGGGGACTATGCCCTTAAAATACTGCCCTTATACCAAAAAGCAGGAGTACATCTATCAAGCCCAAAATCGCCGCTATGATAACAGTCGAAACAATCACGACTTTTACCGAGCTGATTACATCTTCCTTGCTCGGCCAAATCACCTTGCGGAGTTCAGCGTATGATTCCTTGACAAATTGAACTATTTTTCTCATGCCCGTTCCTCACATCATACCAAATTCTCTGGCTTTTGCCGCCAAATAACCTCTTTTTAGCGGCGTCTTATTCGCCTTCAGGCGCAGTAGGCTTCGAACCCACGACCTGCGGTTTTGGAGACCGCCGCTCTACCAACTGAGCTATACGCCTTGATTCTACTTTATTTTGGTCTCTTTGTGGAGCGTATGCTTCCGGTCAAAGGGACAATATTTCTTGAATTCCAGCTTTTCCTGGGTATTCCGGCGGTTTTTGCTGGTAGTATAATTGCGCCGTTTGCACTCACTACATTGCAGGGCTATCAATTCAACCGCTGTCTTCTTGCTTGCCATACATTAACCTCTCTAATAAATCGTCAAATAAGGGCAAAAACCCTCAAAAACACGGAATTTTGCCTTGCAAAACTCCCGGATGAAAATCCCCTCCGGTTTTCATCAGCCCTCGATCAGAATCGAACTGATGACCTTATCCTTACCATGGATATGCTCTGCCAACTGAGCTACAAGGGCAGCCCCCAAAATCTGGGTTTTGGGGTATACTACTGCGAATTTACATAGTCTTGAAAACATACAAAAAATACATAATTTGGTCAAGGGGTTAGAGAAAAAAATGTAAAATTTTCAGGCAATATTCATGCCCTGGCCGGCCCCGGACACTACTGGCATAATTGCCCCCATTTGCTATATACTGCTGACGTGGGCGGTGTGTTTACCAGCGCAAAACTGGACTTGTTTTTCAGGAATTTTCTGGAAATAGACGGTTTTGCGGGCATTGATAATTCCCTGAACGGCATTCAGGTTGATAATGACGGCGGTGAAATCGGTAAAATTGCCTTTGGGGTAGATGCCGGCATGGAAACCTTTGAAAGGGCGGCGGCTGTGGGCGCGGGGATGCTGTTTGTGCATCACGGGCTGTTGTGGGGCGAACCCCTTTCGTTAAGGGGAAACCACCGGCAGCGGGTTAAATTCCTGCTGGACCGCAATATTTGCCTGTATGCGGTACATTTGCCTCTGGATGAACACCCGCAAATGGGGAATAATGCCGTATTGGCGGAATTGCTGGGGCTTGAAAACAGAGAGCCTTTTGGCCTGTACCACGGCAGAAAAATCGGGTACAAGGGGATTTTCCCCCGGCCAATAACCGCGGAGCAGGCGGCGCAGAAAATCGCTTTTGTGGACCGTCCGCCCCTGGGGGTTTACTCCTTCGGGAAGAAAGAAAATATAAGCTGCGCGGTAGTTTCCGGCGGCGGCGCAAATGAAGCGCGGCAGGCGATTGACGAGGGTATTGATTTGTACGTTAGCGGCGAGATGTCCCATCAGGTGTACCATGACTGCCTTGAGGGAAAACTCAACATGGTCGCCGGAGGGCACTATTCCACCGAAGTTTGGGGAGTGCGCGCCGTTATGCGCCATTGTGCCGAAGAACTGCACATTGACACTGAATTTGTTGATGTCCCAACCGGACTGTAAAATTTATTGGACAGGGAGTAATTATGAAAATTGACAAAGAGCGGGCTGTGCCTTTATTACTGACAGGAGCTATAATACTTGTTGATCAATGTACCAAAGCGTTTATTGCGGCAAAATGGCCCCTTAATGTCCTGATTGCCGATGTTTTTAATAACGAATTTTTGCAAATCTGGCACGTTCGCAACAAGGTAATCGCCTTTAGTTTGGGCAAAAGCATTCCCGACGCCATTAAGCCGATAATGTTCATTGTGCTGCCATTGCTGGTACTGGGCGTTTTGGTATGGTATTACCTGAGTTCGAATGATTTTACCCGCTTGCAGCGGTGGGCTGTCGCGGGGATACTTGGCGGCGGAATTGGCAATATTATTGACCGCATTTTCCGGCCCGATGGCGTGGTTGATTTTATCAGCGTAAAATTTTACGGCTTGTTCGGTTTTGAACGCTGGCCGACTTTTAATCTTGCCGATTCAAGCGTGGTGGTTTGCTGTATATTATTGTTAATCAGCATTATTATTGGCAGCAGAAACAAAAAAGAAGCGGCAAAATGAACAAAAAAGTAAATACCCTCCTGTTTATTCTGGGCGCTACCGTGTTTAACATTATCATTACCGTAGTGTCTTTTTTACTGTTGTTGATTATTTATGCAAAAACCATTATGCGTGTATTGCCCGCGGATTTCCAGTCATGGTCTTTCCCGCTTATTTTTATCGCCGCTCTGGCTGTCGCTTTTCTCGCTTACCGTTACACCCTTCGCTTTTTGCTCAAAAAAATTGAAATAGAAAAATACTTTGATCCGATTTTTGTCAGCAAACATCGTCATCTGTAGATGACGCACCATCGGTAGGTGTACCGATTCGGATGTGACAGAGCGGAAGCCAATCCCCCTTTGACTTTTTTTCTCCTGTATGGTAGTTTGGTAAAAATGAAAGCAGCCGTTCTTTTCGGTTCAAAGTCCGATGTCCAAATAATGAAAAAGGCCGCCGATGTTTTTAAGGAATTCGGCGTGGCTTACACAGCCCATGCCATTTCGGCGCACCGTTCGCCCGAACTGCTTGCTAAAACTATCGGCGCTCTTGAGGCTGACGGTACGGAAATAATCATTGCCGGGGCAGGGCTTGCCGCCCATCTTCCCGGCGTTATTGCCAGCCAGACGCTTATTCCCGTTATTGGCGTACCCATTGCTTCGGGCGGCCTGGGCGGGCTGGACGCGCTGCTGTCCATTGTGCAGATGCCCAAGCCGGTTCCGGTCGCGGCAGTAGGCATCGACAACGCGGCAAACGCCGCCTACCTTGCCTGCGAAATCCTCGCCCTTAAATACCCCGAATTAAAAAAATCATTAGCCAATTTCAGAGAACGGATGAAAGATGAACTTGCGCAGGATAACGGAGGAATTGAATTATGAGCGAAACAAAGGTTACACAGGGGAAAGAACTGTACGAAGGAAAGGCGAAAAAAGTATTTGCTACCGATAAAGATGATTTGGTTATCATTCATTACAAAGATGACGCTACCGCCTTTAACGGCGAAAAAAAAGGACAGATCGAAGACAAGGGAATAATGAACAACCGCATTGCCGCCGGACTTTTTGAACTGCTGGAACATTCGGGCGTTCCCACTCATTTTATTGAACGCCTCAATGACCGCGATACGCTCTGCAAAAAAGTAAAAATTGTGCCGCTGGAAGTAATTGTCCGCAACACCGCCGCCGGTTCAATGGCAAAACGGCTGGGCCTTGCCGAAGGGACGGCGCTTAAAACCACGGTCTTTGAACTTTCGTACAAGGATGACAATCTGGGCGACCCGCTTATCAACGATTATCACGCGGTTGCTATCGGCGCGTCTACTTTTGAGGAAATCGAAGAAATCAAAAAAATTACCTTTAAGGTTAATGAGGTTCTGAGCGCCTTCTTCCTGGAACGGGGAATAAAACTTATCGACTTTAAACTTGAATTCGGCAAAACCGCCGGAACAAACGAACTTGTTCTGGCCGATGAAATTTCCCCCGATACCTGCCGTTTTTGGGACGCGAAAACAGGCGAGAAGCTGGACAAAGACCGCTTCCGCCGGGACTTGGGAAATGTAAAAGAAGCGTATATTGAAATTTTGAACCGAATTGGGAAATAGTGTTTAATATGAATTTCATTAATGATGATAAATTGCACGAAGAATGCGGCGTTTTTGGGGTGTTTCTGAATGATCCGGAGCAGGATGCGGCCTCTATTGTGTATTACGGCCTGTTTTCGCTTCAGCACCGGGGACAGGAAAGCACCGGTATTGCGGCGGTAAAAGACGGACACCTTGAAGTCCATAAGGGCATAGGTCTTGTCGGAGAAAATTTTACTCCCGGAATACTGGAAGGACTCAAAGGTTCGTCCGCACTTGGCCATGTTCGTTATTCGACATCAGGAAGCCGTGATATTGAAAATGCCCAGCCCTTCGCAATCCGGCTCAAGCGAATGCCCATCGCACTTGCGCATAACGGAACTCTTACCAATGCAAATATACTGCGGGAACAGCTTGAGGACGCGGGCATTGGTTCTGTATCTTCCGGCGACAGCGAAGTTATCGCCAACCTTATTGCCATGAACAACAAAAAAGGGCTGGAAAAAGCTCTTGACATTACGCTTCAATCCGTCAAAGGTTCATACGCCCTGACGATTATTGCCGGCGACACCCTGGTTGGGGCGCGGGACCCCAGCGGCATACGGCCCCTGTGTCTGGGACAGATTGCCGCTTCGGACAGGAACAGCGGCGGCTGGATACTGTCAAGCGAATCCTGCGCCATTACGGCGGCAGGCGGCGTTTTTGTCAGAGACATAGAACCCGGCGAAACGGTAATTATCAACCGCAAACAGGTACAGTCATTCAGCTTTACTGAAAAAACCCGCCGGGCAGGCTGTTCCTTTGAGTATGTGTACTTTGCAAGACATGACAGCGTTATTGACGGAATTGATGTGTACCATGCCCGAATCCGTGCGGGGGAAATTCTCGGCAAAGAGTCCAAAGTAGAGGCAGACCTTGTTATCGGTGTTCCCGATTCGGGCATTCCGGCAGCCATTGGTTACGGCAGGGAAACCGGTACGCATTTTGGCATGGGCATCGTAAAAAATAAATATATTGGCCGCACATTCATCGCGCCCGAACAGGCCCTTCGCGAAAAAGCGGTTTTCCTGAAGCATTATATTATTCGCAGCGAAGTTATGGGCAAGCGCATTGTGCTGATTGATGATTCGATTGTACGTGGCACTACCAGCCGCCGTCTGGTATCGCTTTTGCGCAATGCGGGCGCAAAAGAAGTACACATCCGCGTCTGTTCGCCGCCGGTGCGCTTCCCCTGTTATTTTGGCATTGACAC
>JAIRRB010000225.1 GCA_031256195.1 Treponema sp. | reverse complement strand
TACCACGGCGGCAAAACGCCGGAGTACCCGTTTTTTTCACGGCCCGGTAATATAAAAAAAGCGCCGCGGAAAATAAAAGTCGAAGCAAGCGTTAAAGGAGTGCGTCCGTACCTTGCGGGTTTTGTCGCAGGCGGCAGGAGCATAACCGATCCAATGTTACGCGATATGATCCAGACGCAGGAGAAGCTGGCCTGGAATTTCGGACGGAAACGGCGGACTATCTCAATGGGCATTTACCGCATCTCATTGATTAAGTGGCCGATACTTTACAAAGGCGTTGATCCCGATTCCGTTTCCTTTGTACCGCTCCAGTGGGATGCTCCGCTTACGTTACGCGAAATCCTCAGGCAGCATCCCAAGGGCAGGGAATATGCCTTTATTCAGGAACATGAACCGGTACATCCGCTGTTGACCGACACAGAGGGTTTTATTCTCTCCTATCCGCCGATTATCAATTCAAACGATCTCGGCGCGGTGCAGGTTGGCGACAGCGACATTTTTGTGGAACTTACCGGTACGGACATGGCATCCCTCACTCTGGCCGCCTCGATTGTAGCCAGCGATCTTGCAGATAACGGTTTCACCATTGAGCCGGTGGAAGTTGAGTATGAATTCGACACGCCCTTCGGCAGAAATGTTGTTACTCCCTGGTATTTTCAGGAACCGGTATTTTGTTCGCTTTCCCGGATTGAAAAATTCCTGGGAGAGAAACTTTCCGCCGATGAATGTGTACAGGCTCTCTCGCGCATGGGCGTACAAGCTGAAAAAGTTGTATCCGCCGAACGAGGACAGGACATCGAAACCGAAGGGGTACGCGTATGGCCGCCCGAGTACCGCAATGACTTCCTCCACGCCGCCGATATTGTCGAAGACGTGATGATTGGCCGTTCCCTTAACTCATTCAAACCACAGCGGCCCGGTGATTTTACTGTCGGGCGTTTGCTGCCAATAACCCTGTTCAGCAGGCAGATGAAGGAGATTCTTGCCGGCATGGGTTACCAGGAAATGATTTACAATTACCTCGGTTCCCGCAAGGACCTGATTGAAAATATGCGCGGTAACGGCGATAAAATAGTCCGTATTTTTAACCCTATGTCCGAAAATTATGAATACGTCCGTGATTCCATACTGGCCTCGCTCATGGCAAGCGAGCGCGTTTCCGGACATTCGGTTTACCCGCACAAGATTTTTGAAATCGGGAAAATCGCCTGCCTTGACGAAGCGGAAAATTACGGAAGTTCCACCCGCCAGTATGCGGGTTTTCTCCATGCCGGAACGGATGCCAACTTTAACACTGTTTCCGCAGAGCTTCAAACTTTGTTTTATTATATTTCCCGCGAATACGATCTGGAGGAATCGGACGATCCCCGCTTCATCCCGGGAAGAGCCGCCGCCATTCTCTACTGGGGAAAGACAATCGGCGTGTTCGGAGAGATTCATCCCGAGGTGCTGGAAAATTGGGGTGTTACCGTCCCCTGTACCGCTGGCGAGATCGATTTGGATGCGCTGAATGTCTAAACCAGACGCCGCAGCCAGGCTTGGTACGGAGCCGGTCGGTAAATTACTGCTCCAATTTTCAATTCCCGCGATTACCGGAATGTTGGTCAGCGCCCTCTACAATGTGGTTGACCGTATTTTTGTCGGACAGGGTGTGAACGAAATCGCGCTTGGCGGGCTTTCGCTGGTGCTGCCGCTTATGACGATTAGTATGTCTTTCGCTATGCTTTTCGGTATCGGAGCGGCGAACATGATCTCCATGCGCCTGGGTCAGGGGAGAAAGCAGGAGGCGGAAAACGCGCTTGACCACTGTTTTTTTCTGCTGGCAGGCGTCGGCCTGTTGATGACGGCAATCGGGCTTTGTTTTCTTGATCCGATTCTTTCCATGTTAGGTGCACAGGAAGGCAGCGAGGCTCTGGGCTATGCCCGCAGTTATTTTCGAATCATCCTTTACGGCACGGTCTTTTTTATGGTAGGGTTCGGCTTGTCCCACTGTACGAGGGCGCAGGGTTTCCCAACCGTTACCATGACCGGCATGATCCTGGGAGCGGTTCTCAATACCATTCTGGATCCTATCTTTATTTTTGCGCTTCACTGGGGAGTTGAGGGAGCGGCATGGGCGACCATTATTTCCCAGTTTGTTTCGGCAGTTTTTATAATCAGTTTTATTACGGGCAAAAAAGCGGTGGTAAGGCTCAGGATAGGCATATTCAGGCCGTCATCCGCAATTATCAGGCAGATAACGGCTTTTGGTTCCGCCCAATTTCTGCTGCAATTTATGATGTCGGCAGTGCAGTTTTTGTACAACAAGAGCATGGGCTGGTACGGGGCCACCGCTCTGGAAACGGCAAAAGGCGGCGATGTTGCCCTTTCGGGGATGAACATAAACGGTTCGATTATGATGTTGATACTCATGCCTGTTTTTGGAATTAATCAGGGAGCGCAGCCCATATTGGGTTATAATTACGGCGCACGGCAGTTCAGGCGCGTGTTACGTGCATATTTGGGCGCGATAACCGCCGCTACGATGATCTGTGTTGCCGGCTTTACGGTGGTTCAGCTTTTTGCGGTTCCGCTGGTCAGGCTGTTCGCACCCAATGGCAGTCAGGCGCTGATGCAATTTACGCCCAGAACGATGCATATTGTAACGCTCTTTTTGCCGCTGGCCGGATTTCAAATAGTTTCGACTAACTTTTTTGTGGTTACCGGCCGTCCCAAAACATCGATCTTTCTTTCCATGCTCAGGCAATGTATCGTCCTTATTCCCTGTATATTGATTTTCGGAAAATTTTGGGGCCTGTGGGGTGTGGTTACCGCCGCGCCGGTATCTGACGGATTTTCCTTTCTCGTTACCGCCGCGCTGATTTTCTTTGAAATGAAAAAACTCCGCATGCATGCTCCCGGCGCGGAAATACCGGCGGATAGCTGACCGTTATGCGCTATTCATGTGTTATTTTTGATTGCGACGGTACTCTGGTAGACAAGCGCGGGGACATTGCCGCCGCGATGAACCAGTCCCTCAGTACCGGCGGTTTCCCTTCTGTCCCTCTTGAGGACATGACGCCGATGATGGGCAGGGGTGTTCTGAAACTGGCCTTCCTTGCGCTGCCGGAAGACGCGCGTACGGAACAAAATATCCAAACAACCGCCGAACGCGCTCAGCGATTGTACTTTGAAAACCCCCTGATCAACTCCAAACCCTACCCCGGAGTTACGGAAACGCTCGTGCGGCTCAGAGCAAAAAAGATCAAAACAGCGGTTCTCAGCAATAAACCTGATGAGGTGCTGAACCGGGTAATAGACGGCCTTTTTCCTCCGGGGACTTTTGACGCTGTTCGCGGCGGCCTGTCCGAACATGGCCGCAAACCTGACCCTTCGTTTGTATGGGAACTTTTGGTTGATATTGACCGCTGTCCAAGGGACGCAATTTTTGCCGGTGATTCCGAGACCGACATGGAAACCGCCCGTGCCGCAGGCTGCTATCCTCTGGGGATAGGCTGGGGTTTTCGTACCAGAGAAGAACTGGAAGCCGCTGGCGCCGCACGTGTTATCAACAGGCCGGATGAGCTTTTGGAGATTCTTGGGAGCCGTTAATCAGAGCAACAGCACTTGCTTTTCATAATACCGTGCGAACCTGTTCAGGAGGCGGTCGGCGCAAACCCCTTCAGGGCAAAGCTCTGGCGGGGACTCGTGGCGTGGCCTTTATTTACGCACGAGAAACACATGAAATGAAAATATGTAAAAATAAGCATTCGGGGGCCTGTCATGGCAAAACACCGTGGCGGGGCACGGCATTTTG
>JAIRRB010000193.1 GCA_031256195.1 Treponema sp. | reverse complement strand
GGAGCGAAGTTGTGGCCGTGCTTGCACGGACATGACTGAGCGAGTGAGGAAACGAAGGGTTCAATACCTCGCAGCTCTGCTGCGGAAGGCCTGACTGCTGAAAGCGGTCAGGCGGGTGCAGGGCTTGCCCTGCGGTATTGATACCCTTCATTGACGAAGGTTCAATTTTTTTATGCATGGATAAAGTGTAACGAAAGAGAGGAGGGGAGACAAGAAGCGCCTGTTTTATTCGATATACGTTACTTTGGACTCTTCAAAAAAACCACGGGGAGAAGGGGCCTCATCGGGCGTTCCCAGCGCGATGACGTTGAACGGTATTTTTGGTTCCGGTATGTGCAGGAGTGCGCGGATTTCGGCTATCCGCTCCGTTCTGGGATAAACGCCGCACCAGCAGGAACCAAGCCCCATATCGGCGGCTTCCAGTAAAATATTTTGCGTAGCGGCGCCGCAGTCCTGGGGAAAGTAGCCTTCGGGTTTACCGTCCTGCGGGATTGCCACCACCACAATGGCGGCGGTTGCCGTTGCGCACATGGCGGCATTCGGGTGGATACGCGCAATTTCATCAAGCGTTTCCCGTTTGGTGATGGCGATAAATTCCCAGGGACGCGAATTACATGCCGAGGGAGCAAACATCGCCGCTTCCAGCAGCCGCTTGATCTGCTCCCTGGTAACTGATTTATCATTCCGGTACTTTCTGATGCTGCGGCGTTTTTCAATCAGTTCGTTCATATCCGTTCACCTTTGTATGCACAAAACAGATATACCCCCGCCTGTTTTTGCGGCGGGGTATATCTGTTTTTACCGGTACTTTTATGCCTTGTTCTTGGGCCTGACAATGATTTTTTTAATCTCGCTGTTCTGCCCTATCCACATCCGTGCATTGGTTTCAATGTTGGTCATTTCGGCGCTTACAAAATATGTCCGGATGGTCTGATTTCCCGCTCTCTCGACCATTGCCTTTACCGACCCGGTGAGCATGAAATCCGCTCCGGTTTCATTGGCCAATGCTGCGGCAGAGGTTTCGCTGGCGTTGGATTGCTGATCCTGCCGTTCGGCGCGAAGATCGTCCCGTGTACTGCCCCCGGCGACAAAGTCCAGCTTGCCGCTGTTAAAAATGGTCTGTTCCATGATGCTTGAAATGATGCTGGTGTCAATATGCTCGCTGGACTCATTTTTGAACCTGCCGACAATTACCGTGGGCGTTTTGCGTTTTGCTTTAATCGCCTGGTCAACTCTCGCTGAATTGAGGCAATCGTCAATCAGTGATTGACAGACAATCCTTACATCCGTGTCATTCCAATAGCCGCTTATGTCGGTCTGCGTGCTTGCGTCAACCCGCGAAACCGTCGGACTGGAAGAACAGGAAGACAGCAGAAAAAGAAACACTCCTAAAACTACCAAAATTTTTCTCATACCAATTCTCCTTAATAGTAGCAGGATATCCTGCTCTTGTTATAAATATCCGGCGGCAACACCGCCGGTAATTAACCATACGTACAACGGGCTTACTTTAAACAAAACGACTCAACCAGATTAAGTCCCTTTGCTTTTGCTTCAAGTTCATACTCTTCCTGGTGAATAACAGTATCGCCGGAACAGAACCTGACGGTAATATTATGGACTCCGGGGTCAACCGTGATGCCGGTAACCCATGCCTTTGCGGGGAAAAAGCGTGAGGTTCTGATATCGGCTCTTTCACTTATTTCTGTCGCAACCTTGGTAAATAATCCGGCAACCGCCAAAATCCCACCCGCTGTTCCTCCGACATTATCACCGACTTTGGACATTGCCGCACCGGCGATAGCCTTTGTCGTCGCGCGAATAATAGTCTTGGTACGAATACCATTAATGGTTCTCTTAAAGGTTTCCGCGTATATCGCATCAATGCTTTCAATCGGTTCAAGATTTACTTTATCACCATTCAAAATCACTTCAACCCGGTTAATCACAGAAGGACGCATATCAAGTATCGGAAGGGCAATCTTGATTTTCGTATCTCTATCAACATAAATTCTGGTGACTTCTTCTTTTTTAACGGGAGAAACACCGCTAAAACCGACGATGTTCAGGCGCGCTTTTCCGGCAGGAATTTTGAGCTCTCCTTCCACCGTTGAAGGAACAGGGAATGAATAGATTTCAGGGGCATTTTGGAAAGCAGCGAGCAATAAGCGGTGTTCAACATCCATACCATTTTCATTTCCATCCGCCCGGTGGAACAGAATACCGAGATACCGCCCCAACGCGCTGTTGGCAAATTTGGATATTAATGTAGCGGGGTCTACTCCGTCTTTTTGAGCCTGTTCAGCCAATTCCTTGTCAAGGTCCTGGTATTTTGTCCCCAAATACGCAAGCTTCTCGTTCATCCTGCGAATTTCTACCACAGCGCTATCCAGTTGGCCTTTTGAGTAATAATTCAATGCGTTAAAGGCATTGATGTAAATATCCTCAAAATCCTCTCCGGCATATTCTTTGGTATTGTCATTGACCAGCCCGGAAGCGATGCCCTGTGAAACACTTTTTGTATACGCTTCTTCTATGGCCCGCTCGCCTTCCTGCAAGAGTTCAGTTGATTTATCATACTCACCCATATAATGATTGAGCATACCCGCATCAAGATAATACACTATCTGCGAATTATTGGAGTAAAGCTTTTGCTTGTCCTTTTCTACCATACTGAGCGCATTTTGATAGTCCCCTTGCTGAGTGTTGGAATCTATCGCCTTAAACGGGGTACTCGCGCACGACAATACCAAAAGCCCAACGCCAAGCGACAGGAAACCATACCTTATTTTCCTGACTTGTGTAAAAAAATCCTTTTTTTCTCTCATAATTCCTCCTAAAAACCGTAAAATATTGTCAATCTTAAGATTGATCGGATTATGTTATTAAAGATGCGGTTGTTTTGTCAATAGGGCGCATTGCTTTATGTTACAGCAGTACCGTCTGGGCGATTTTGTCCCCTTCCGCCTGACTGAGAAGCTGCGTGATAATCGCAACGGCGAATTCACCGGCGGTTCCCGCGCTGCGGCTGGTGACAATGTTGCCGTCTATGGCAACGCGCTCGTCTGTCCATTTGCCGTCCAGCACTTTTTCTTCCATGCCGGGGTAACAGGTAAATTTTTTGCCGGACAGAATGCCCAGCGGGGCCAGCACCACTGCGGGAGAAGCGCAGATTGCGCAAACCAGTTTTCCGGCGGCGGCCATTTCCTTTATCAATGCACCGGCTTCTGGTGAAGCGGCAATGTTTGCCGCGCCGGGCATTCCGCCGGGAATAATAACCGCATCATAAGATGCGGCTTGCCGTTTTATAAGGTCTTGCAGCACGGCATCGGCGTTTACCGTTATACCCCGCGCTCCTTTGACGGACAAATCGCCGCCGCCAATGGCGCCAACAGCGGCAATGGTAACGGTTATCCCCGCACGGCGCAGGTAATCAATGGGTGTTACCGCCTCGACTTCCTCAAAACCTTCAGCTAGCAGAACAATCGCGTTTTTCATTACTCATCCTCCTTATCGTTAAGACCTAATGTATCCTCTTAATTACACGAAATGCTGAGATTCCCAGAAATACCGCCCCGGCAACGATAACCGTCATTGCGCCAACGGGAAGGTCAAAAATCCAGCCGGCGGCAACGCCGCTTACGGAAAATATCACTGAAAAAATGCAGCTTAAACACATCATGCCGCCGAGACTGCGGGAAAATACGCCGGAACAGCCCGCGGGCAGAGTGAGCATGGCTATCACCATGACAATGCCGACAAAGGTTTGCAGAAGAACAATGGCGACAGCGGTTACGGCAAGCAGTATCAGAAATACCGCTTCAAGATTGACCCCCCGGACGCGGGCAAATTCTTCATCAAACGACGCCGCTTCAATTTGGGCGTAGAAACGCCAAGCGAGAAACAGCGCAATTACATCCAGCGCCGCCAGAAAAGTCAAATCCCGGTTTGAGACGAGAAGGATATTGCCAAAAAGCCAGGTTGAAGGGTCGGTGTAGCCCGGCGTCTTTGCCATAAACAGCACCCCCAGGCTCATGCCGATTGCCCATATCGCATTAATTGCCGTGTCTTCGCGCTGTTTTGCCCGCAGCGAAACAAGGCCGATAATCAGGGCGGCAAGAACGGCAAAGGCCAGCGCACCGGCAATGGGCGGCAGACCGGGAATAATTCCCGCGGCGGAAAGATACAGGGCAAGGCCGATGCCGCCTAACACCGCGTGCGAAATTGCCCCGGCAAGGCTTGCTATGCGCCGTACCGTTACCACCGCTCCAATCGTCCCGAACAGTACCGAAGACAATAAACCGGCAAGCAGGGCATTTCTGAGAAAGGGAAAATCCGCACTGGTTAACATATCAAAAAAATTCATCATAATGTTTTATAAGTTGTTCGGAAACTTCAGTTTCTGAACAACTTCCTTATAAAATCGCAGTTTTGTCGAACTTTTAGTTCGCGGGCTTTAGCCCGAAAAACTGCGAGACTTGTGAGACAACCAGCCGGGTTGTCGAACAAGTCCATTCTCACAGCAGTCGTCATCGGGGATATTTTCCCCGTGTAAAACTCGTACCAGGGGTACGCGTACCAAAGGTACGCTTGCCATTTGCAGATTGGCTTCTTCCGGTAAATCCCCATGATGATTCTCCCGCGTCAATTCTACCCGGTGCTGCACAATGCTCCGGTGATGCGTATTGTCGCCCAGACAGAGGACGCGGCCGGTCAGCGCCGAAACAAAATCCATGTCATGGGTAACGATAAGAATGGTTGCGCCGCCTTTCAATTTTCCCAGCGTTTCAAAAAGCCGCGCCTCGCTTTCCGCATCCATATTGGCGGTTGGCTCATCAAGAACGAGAATTTCGGACCGCGCCGCCAGCGCCCGCGCAACCAGTGCCCGCCGCCGCTGACCGCCGGAAAGCGCCCGCCAGGGTTTTGCCGCAAGTTCAGAAATGCCCGCCTGTTCCATTGCCTCGTCAACAGCGGCTCTGTCCCCCGCGTTATAACCCCGCGCGGGACGCAGCAACCCCATTCGTACTACATCGCGCACCGATACGGGAAAAGACCGGTCCGCCGGGGGCTGCTGGGGAACATAACCAGGCCGGTTGCGCCAAACGGCCTGTCCGTTGGCAGCGTTTTTGGTTGCGCCTTTGGCAGCGCCGAAAAGCGTTATGCGTCCTGCGGCAGGCTGTTCCAGACCAAGAATCAATTTTAACACCGTGGTTTTTCCCGAACCATTGGGACCGACCAGCGCGGCAAACTCCCCCCGGTGAATGTGAAAGGAGGCGTTTTCCAGAACCGGAACATCGCCGTAGGCAAAAGAAACCGAATCAAATTGAACGGCGATTTCACGGTTTGCCGGATGTGGAGATTGCTGGTTGTTCATTACCGTTGATTATAATGGAAAACTTCAAAAAATTATATCGGTCTTCGCTGCATTACCCGTTTTTTTTGGGTTACACCTTGACAGGAATGGTGTATAATGGTCTTAATACGGCGAGGCCGCCGGAGGGGGAAACGATGGAACTATTTGTAGGGGCAGCTGGTGTGGTTTTAGGACTGTTTGGATCTATTTTTTCAGTAGTACTATCCATTAAGCAGAAAAAGCAGACTAGGCTTAACTTCCTTGTCAATAAAATTATTGATGAGGATATTCCCCGAGAAAGCAGGAAAATATTCTATGAGGAGTATGTTTCACTGGGTGGAAATGGCTCTGTTAATAAATTTTGGTTGAGAGGGGAGAAGGAAAAATAGAAAAGCCGATAACCCTCTTAAAAACCATCAAGAATTTTTGAAAGGGCCGCATTTGCCTTTTTTATAATTTCATTTTTGTGCGTGGGGGCAAGTTTTACGGAACGGCCTGAACCCGCAGGATGTACTGCTTCATTTTTGAACAGGTTCCAGGACTCAATTCCCAGCGAAGCGGCTATCCGCTCAATCATGCTTACCGAAGGAAAGTATTTGCCGCACTCAATCTCCCCGATATAGCCGGTTGAGGAATCGCAGAGACCGGCCAACTGTGTTTGGGAAATACCGTACAGTTTTCGATATGCCTTTAGATTGTGAATAAAGAGTTCCTGTATGGTCAATCCCGCAATCTCCCCGTGCAGAATCCCAGTCTGCCCTGTTATGACACCCTTTTTTCGCTTTTATGTGTTATTAGCCTATAAAATTGTTCTTGACACTGTGGTATTACATAGAATATTATAAAATATATGGTAATACCATGTAGAAAAAGGGCATTTTTAGCCTGTTTTTTACCATTGTATAAGCTACAAAGTCTAATAACGAGGGGGAAAGAGAATCTATTTCCTGCTGTAAAACAGCCCGCTTGGTCATTTTATGTCTCCTGTGTCAAATATAGCATGAAAGAAGAGAATGGGCAATGAGGATTTTTGGTATAATACTCATCCAGAGCATCCGCTTCTTCATCGGTCATGTCAGGCATAGATATCTCCATTGGTTTAATAAATTTGAACTATAATTGCGCCTAATCTACAACTTAACTGCGGTGGTACTCGCTGTGGCGTGGCACATATATTGGGTATAGGAACGCAGCTCTATAGTATGGGAACCGCCGGACAAGGCCGCGGCGGAGAGAATTATATGTTCCATATCTTTATTGACGCTTCCCGCGAATATGTCGTCGATGTAAATATCGATTTTAACGGTGTCGGGCGAAATATCCAATGTTAAATTAAGGTTTTGCCCGGAAAATGCCGCCTGGGTAATTGATAGCGTCGGTTTGGCCAACTGTGCCGCTGTGAGTTTGTCACCGCCTGACATCGGAAGATTTCCGTTAAAATTTGTTCTTATATCATCGACTTTTATATTCCCCAGCACGGTAATATTTTGGGGATTACCGCGTATTGTTATTTTTGGTTTTTTCGGATTTGTGCCAACCTGGCCTCTCTCGGTTAAATAGGTTAAATAGCGTACGGTAGTGTAATCCCAGTTAATTATATTTGTTTCAACGGTATCAAGCGCAAGAGCGTCTTTTGAAGCGAGTATGCAGCGCATGTTTTTTTGCGATGGAGCCAGGTTTGCGCCGCCCGGGAGAGGACCGTTTTCAAGGCCCTGCAATCCGTCCATTATGACAAAATCAGCCGGCATACAGGAAAAATAGTCGGCAATCCAGTCATGAAAATTAATTGAACTGTGGTTTACCATATTATTACGCCCGATAGTGCTGTTGTTTATTCCGTAAACACTGGGCGGAGATGCGCCTATTGCTATATTTTTAATGCTGCCGGTAACAACCGCATCCCAGTGATTTTTAAGCGCTGGCAGGCAAATAAGCGCGTCCGCTTCATACATTTTTGTGTTTACGTAATAAACGCCGTCGTTTTTATAATAAGCGGTATATGCGCCGCTTGCGGTTTTATATAGAAAATTATCCAATGCAACTCTGGTAACGCTTCCGCCATCGGGATTTCCGGCCTCTACCCATGCGCCCTCGTTGTCAAGCGCAATAATCTCATCTACCGCGCTGAGATTTGCCGGGGTATAGCCGACATTGATAAAATTAACCGAAGTAGAGCCGTTCCCCGACCCTTCAATAACCAGAATTTTACCCGCGCCTGCTGTGCCTTTGGGGCCAACAATTTTCCTTACAAGTTCTGCTGTCGCCTGTACCACGCGCCAATCGGTGCAGACACCGTTCACTGTTTCAGGAATGGTTGGGCCGTAACCCCAACTGTAATTGGTAACGATTATATTCGGCTTGAGTACAACCGTATCGCCGTATTTTACGATACCGTCAAGCCCGCCCGCAAGCGCGACCGCCTCGGT
>JAIRRB010000167.1 GCA_031256195.1 Treponema sp. | reverse complement strand
GCAAGATTGTAGTAATGAAAATTAACAAAATCACATATCAGTATGGCTTTGGGAAAATCTTTTTTGTCCAGCGCAAGAGCGTAAGTTTTTGCCTGCTCATAAGCTTTTTCAAGGTCTTTGCCGGGACTTTTCATTTCTATAAGGATGTGCCCTTTCCAGAGCAGGTCTATGTAACCGGAACCTGCCGCGCTATCCTCGAACAACCCTGCCCGGTCTTTGTAAAGTTTTACTCTGTCCTCAAAAACAGCTACCTTTTTGCGGTCAACACCAAATATGTTAAAAAACTCAATTTGAAACGATTGCGCGTCCGCTTCCTCTCGTGCTGAGGGAGATTTGTCCTTCCAGTCGTTTACGAAAGCGGCGGCTCTTGCTTTTATCTCGTTCCACGAAAGCGGCATGAATCGTTGTCTCCGGTATTAGTCCGCCCGAAGGCGTATTGTTATTTATACCTTTTTGGGGGAATTTTGACTATTCATCTACAACCGCCGCTCCTCCATCCATTTTTTGATTGTATGCGAAGGGTACATACCCCGCCCCTTTGGGGCGTTTCAAAGAATGTACCACTGACAAAGCATGTGGGTATGTAGCCTGAGACAAATACCTTACCAAAACAACATACCCCGTCCCTTCAGGGCGGGGTTTTTGATTTTTTTTCAAAACCCTGTTGCCTTTTCTTATACCGTTTGTTATATTTATGTTAACGACCGGTCGGTAACATGGCTAGTGTTTGGATGGAACGGCAAGGTTGCGGTAGAACCGCATGGTAAAGCCGGAATGAGATGAGGCTGTTCCAAAACTTCAGTTTTTGGAACAAGCTCAAATTTGAGTAAATTAGGTGCGGAATGACCAAGGCGGAAATAATTCAGGCGGCTCTCAAGGCGTGGGGCCGCACATTGTATCTTGATACCAGTCTCAGCCATGTGGCCCGTGAATTAAAGGTCTGCAAACCGGCGCTGTACCGCCATTTCAGGAACAAAAACGCCCTGCTCCAGGCCATGAACGGCTTTTTTTTGGAAGATTTTACCGCTTTTTTCCGTCCTGCGTATGAAAAAGCCATGAATGGCGGGGATAGTACCGAAAATATATTTACGATAATCCGGGCTATTGCGGAGTACTATGCCCGGAACGTGAATGTTTTTATCTTTTCCATGGTAAAACTCCATGACAGCAAGCGGGATATCTTAACGTACATGGAGGATCTCCGCGCCAAAGGGCTTGATTTTGAGCTTTTTCAACATTCAATCAAAAAAGACTATGTTTTTCAGCCGCTGATAATGCGTTTAATCAACGCGACGCTGGTCTTTTTCATGGCGGGTTTCCATAAAGAAGGAAAATCGTTAACGAATCCGCCCTCGGAGGCGGCAATAAGCCAAATAATTGACGCCATCAGTGAAATTATCGGGAGGGGGCTGTGTTACAGTAATGAGGAGATAATTTCGCTGGATTATGAAGGGCTGGAAAACCGCATTGTAGGGACGATAAACACTATCGAAGATGATCCCCTGCTCAAGGCGGTGGCGGGCGCGGTAGCCGAGACAGGCCCCTGGGAAACTTCGATGGAGCAGGTGGCCCATCGTTCGGGATTGTCGAAAAGCAGCCTGTACGGTCATTTCAAAAACAAGCAGGATATGCTGCACCAGCTTTTTATAACTGAATTTACGCGGATTATGGATTTTGCCCGGCAGGGGATGCGGCAACCGGTACTGGTACAGGAACAGTTGTATCTGGGGATTTTTTCAATAGCGGAATATTTGCGTTCAAAGCCGGATATTCTGGTGGCTATGGATTGGATTCGCACGCGCAAAATCAACCTTGGCCCGGCAGGAAAAAAGAAAGAAAACCCCATGCCTGGATTCATGCGGCTTTTTGAAGAACTTGAGATTAAGCCTGTGCACTATAACGGATTTCCCTTTCAGGAAGAACTGTGGCTTTCTCCCTGGATTCTGTTTCTCATTATTAACACATTGATGCAGACGGATTCGGGACAGGTGGCGGGAAAAGTGCCGAACAGCGACATCAGATTTTTGTACCGCTTTTTAACATTGGGTATTGGAGGTGCCAGATTATAATGAGCAATAAACGACTAACAATAATTTTATTTTTAATATCGGGGATGTTGATCGGCGGATTATTATCCGCACAGGAACCGCAGCCGCTGCGCATCAGCCCTCATGAGGCGGTTGACAGGGCGATAAAAAGCAACCTGAGTCTGGAATCGGCGTGGGTATCATCCGCTACGAAAAAGCGGGCTTCGGATTTATCGTGGAATCAGTTTATCCCAACGGTGGATGTGGGAGGCGCGCTGCTTCGGTTAAACAACGAGCCGCAAGCGGTTGTAATGGATTTGAGTCAATTGGGCCCCATGTTTGCCGGAATACCCCCAATTCCTATGGGTGGTGGAGGCCCTCAATGGAGGTTGGCAGGTTCAATTTCCGTATCCCTTAATCTCAACGCCTCTATGTTCCAGGACATGAAGAAACTTGAACTGGATTACCGGAAGGGTCTTATCAGTTATGAGAAGGCCAAGTCTCAGCTTGAACGGGATGTACGCAAGGCGTATAACAGCATGCTGTTGCTGCAGGAAAATATCGCCCTGCTTAAGGAAAATTTTGAGGCTGCCGGGCGGCGGGTGTCTATGGCTCAGGCAAATTACCGCGCCGGACTTGCGCCGGAATTGACCCTGTTGCAGGCGCAGGTCGCTATGGAAAACATGAAGCCTATGATTGATCAGGCTGAAAACGGCTTCCGGCTTTCCAGGGCCAATTTCGCCATGTTTTTGGGGCTGCCCTACGACACTCCCTTTGAACTTATACCGGTGACAACAGAGTATACCTCTTTTATTCCATTGGATCTTGCCGATCTAATCTCAAAAGCTGCGTCAGGTAAACCGGATATTCAGGAATTGAGGCAGGACATATTATCACTCAACAGCCTGCGAAAGTCCACCATGCTCAGATTATACACTCCAACCCTTTCTTTAAGCTGGACTGCGGACCCTGCTTTCACCAAAGACCCCCTGAAGGATTCCTGGTTTGAAAATATGGAAAATTGGAAACAACAATCGGGAAGTTTTAGAATTTCTTTGGGCTTTCGTCTGAACGGCCTTTTGCCATTCGGCGGTGAGAGACAGGGGATTCGATCGCTTGACGACAGCATTAAAATCGCCAATATCGGCCTTGCCCAGATGATTCGCGGAACGGAAATTGAAATTTACAATACCGTGCTGTCGCTGGAAAAAACGCGGAGCAGCGCGGAAGCCCAGGCGCAGACGATAAGCCTCGCCGAACGCGCCTACCGCCTGAGCGAACAGGCCTACCACGCCGGTTTACAGGACTTTTTTCAGGTGCAAAATACCCAACTTGAATTGAAGCAGGCAAAAGTTTCCATGCTGGAACAGCAGTTTAATTACCTTAACGGTCTTATCGACCTTGAATATTCAATCGGGGTTCCTTTCGGAACATTAAATACACAAGGAGAATGAGTTAATGAAATCAATAATGACGCATAACTTAACAAAAATCCGTATGGCAGGGGGCGCACTGGCATTAATCGCGCTGGTGTTTTCCGGCTGTGCGGGGAAGGGCGGTGATGCATCCGGCAATAAAAAGACCGGAGGACCGGCTGCGCCGCAAACGGTGGTATTCGCGGTAAATACCACCGCCGCGGTAAAAGGCCAGATTCAGGATTACATTGCCCTGTCAGGCGACATTGTAGCCGGTTCCACGGTTGACGTATATTCCGATGCGGCGGGCAAAGTGGCCGAGGTGTATGTCTCGGTAGGCCAGCGGGTGAACAAGGGCGACCGTATTGCGGCGGTTGATCCCTCAAGGCCGGG
>JAIRRB010000214.1 GCA_031256195.1 Treponema sp. | reverse complement strand
CCGTCCCGCTCATAGACAGCCTCGAACTCAACAGTTCCTTCGGTATCGGCGGGGCCGCCCTTTTCGGTGGCGATTACCTTGAGGCCCAGCCATGTTGACTGCTCGCTCCAGTCGCGGGTCGATTTTAAGTCGATGTCTTCCTTGCCGTGGTGAACGCAGGTGTTGATGATGTAATCTACCGCGTGTTCAACATAAGCGGAGTAACGGCTCCGCATGAGGGCTTCGGCGCTGGGCGCTTTCGCCTTGCCGGTGATGTACGGCTCACAGCAATCGGAATAGGCGCGGCCTGAACCGCAGGGGCAGTTTTCCATTTTCATAACCTCATAACGCTTCAATGAATGCGGAAACTTCCGCAGGGATTGTTTGCGAATGTACGGCCCGTTCCATAGCGCGGGAAAGGGAAGCGGGAACCGGCGCGGGGCCTACGAGCGGTTGGACGACCTCGGAGAATTTCGCGGGATGGGCGGTGCAGAGTACCCCCACCGGTTCTGCGTTTTCCGCGCCGATTTTGTTTTCCGTGCGGAGTTTGTCAACGCCGCACCAGCCGACTGCGCTGTGGGGGTCGAGAAAATAGCCCACTTCTTCATGGACCCGTACAATAGCCTGCCTTGTTTCGTTATCCGAAACTGAAACACCCATGATGATCCGCCGCATTTCTTCCCAAGAAAAATGAGCGGTCATGCGTTCAAAGTTGCTGGGGGAACCCACATCCATCGCATTGGAAATGGTAGCCTGTGAAACGCGGGCAAGGTATTCGCCGGAAGCCAGAAAATCGGGGATGGTCTTGTTGATATTTGTCGCGGCGATGAACCGTTTGATCGGCGCACCCATTTTCATTGCGTAAAGCCCGGCTGTAAGGTTGCCAAAATTGCCGGAAGGAACGCACAGCGTGATAGGCAAACCCGATCGTGGGGCTTGCGAAGCAAACTCCGGCGCACGGGCCTTTAAATTTGCGCGAGGGGTCGCTTCACCATCAGGATCAATCCGGCCCGCAAAGGCCCTGCCAGCGGCGGCGGCATAGTAAACCGCCTGCGGAATCAGCCGCGAGATGTTGATTGAATTCGCCGAGGAAAGGGCCATCCGCTTTTTTAAGGCTTCATCGGCTAACGCGGCTTTTACCAGCTTTTGGCAGTCGTCAAAGCTGCCTTCAACCGCCAGCGCGGAAATATTTTTTCCCAGGCCGGCAATCTGCCGCTCTTGCAGGGGCGTTACCCTTCCTTTTGGGTACAACACGGTAACGGAAATTCCGGGTACGTCAAAAAAACCGTCTGCCACTGCGCCGCCTGTGTCACCGGATGTTGCCACAAGAATCCGCAAAGGTTTATCCTCGCCCCGCCTGAGCCAGGCAAAGGTACGGGCCATAAACCGTGCGCCAAAATCCTTGAAAGCGGCGGTCGGCCCGTGAAACAGTTCTAGCGCGAAACGGTCAAGAACGCCGATTAGCGGGGCGCTAAACGTGTACGCCGACTGAACAATGTCGTGTAACGTAGCATCGGGCATTTCGTCATGCATATACGGTTTGATTGTTTCAAAGGCAATGTCGCGGTAGTCCATTGTACCCAGCGAAGACTTTACCATACAAGGGTATTGAGGGATTTCCTCGGGGACATAAAGCCCGCCGTCCGGGGCAAGCCCGGAGAGCGCCGCCTGCGCAAAGCTCAGCGTTTCGTTTTTGTTTCTCGTGCTGTAGTAACGCATATTTTATCATAGCACAAAGGCCACTAAAGCGCCATGCACCCTCATGCCTATATATTAAGTATATTTTTGGAGGTTGTATGAAAACTTTTTATCTTGTATTTTGCCTTTGTGCTGCGGCCCTGCTCTTCCCGCGCTGCGCCGGAATGGAACAGAAATCGAAGCAGCAGGCGGAAAGCCTTTCCGAAAAGCTTGTAGACGGCGTTTATGAGGGAAGCGCACGGGGTTACCGGGGGCTTATTGGCGTGAGTCTCCGCGTGGAGGGAGGGGGCATGGCGGAAATCGACATCGTTGATTCCGCAGAGGACCCCTTTGTGGGAGGTGCCGCGATTGAAGAACTTTTGGAGCTGGCCTTAATCTACAACACCGCAGATTTGGATGCAATTTCCGGCGCGACCGAATCAAGCGAAGGCTTTCTCGCCGCCCTGTCAAACGCGCTGGAACAGGCTCGGCGGTAAATAGGCGCTGGCAACATTTAGTTTTTATGCTAAACTGTTTCCATGAGCGATTGCATTTTCTGTAAAATTATTGCCGGGGAAATTCCCGCAAAGAAAATTTATGAAGATGACGAGATGCTGGCTTTCCATGATGTCAGGCCGCAGGCTCCGGTTCATTTCCTGGTGATTCCCAAAAAGCATATCAAGAGCATCATGGACATTGAATCGGACGATACGGCCCTGGCAGGGCGGCTGTTAAGCAAGGCCCAGGAGCTGGCAAAAGAACAGGGCTGCGGCGAAAAGGGTGCCCGTTTTGTTATCAACGCAAAAGACCACGGCGGGCAAACAGTGGATCACCTGCATATCCATGTACTTGGCGGACGCTTCCTCAACTGGCCTCCGGGTTGACCCCCGCCTGCGCTAAGTATTCGCATATAAGCCGCTTGTCGCAGTCTTAGTCTACCACTGTTACCCTGGTAGCACGGTAGCGGGGAGCACCATCGCGCTTGCTCCGTTCTTCGTCCTCTTCCACGGCATATTTTACCGCCATGCCGTATTTTAGTTCGGGAAAGTCACAGTTGGTAACCCTTGAATAATGGAAAAATATGTTATTCCTTTCTTCGTCTTTAATGAAACCAAAACCGTTTGGGTTGATGCTGAAAATAGTGGAGGTGAATTCTTCAAGCGGCTCTGAAAGGTCTGCGGGAGCGGGGTTGTAGTTGTACACAAATTCCTGAACCCGCTCAGGCACAAACAGGTCCCGAATATATTCGTTGTTGTCCTGTTAGATTTTTTGGTGCATTGGAACAGGGAAAAAAACTTCAGATAACAACTGCCGCGATGTTTTTGTTTCAACCACATCGCCGTTTTCATTGTGATAGGAAAAATCCCAACAAACGAGCATTACCTGGGTTCCCAGGGTATGAAGTTTGCGGACCAGGGGAACGTAATCGCCGTCACCCGCAATCAACACAAGGATGTCAAAATGTTTGTAAATTGCCAGTTCATAGGCCTCAAGCGCAAGCCAAACATCGATGCCCTTTTCCTGTACCCCAAAATTCTCATTGTAGCGTAAGGGCAGATAATGGGTGACAATATTTTCCCTCATCAGAATATCTTCAAATATGCGTTCACTCTGGACTTTTTCTCCTAGGTCTTTGGCGGATGAACGCCCCTTGAAATAATGAGCATCAATTATCTGGCACTGGCGAATGTCCATTTTTGTCAGGCTGGCAACTTCGCCCCTGATAAATTCATGCAGGCCGCTGATGCTTATCCGGGATTTTTTTTCATGCTCATATTTATAATAGTTACTGATCTTATAAAAATAGTATCCATCATAA
>JAIRRB010000195.1 GCA_031256195.1 Treponema sp. | reverse complement strand
CTTGTCAAAAAAGCTATATCCTTTACATGAGGTTCATTGTTCAAAATAGCCTGATACAAATGAGCGACGCTCCAGCGCTGGGGAATATTGAACTGAAATTTTTCGGTGAGGAGAGCCGCGGCCTTTTCGGTTGTAGTATTGCGCCAGGTGCGGAAGGGAACAAGCTGTTCGCCGTTTTTATCAAATACCAGATACCCGTGCATCATGGCTGAAATACCGATGGCCCCTGTTGAAGACAGGGTCAGGCCATAGCGGTTCTTTACATCAAGGGCCAAATTACGGAAGCAGTCCCGCAATCCGGCCCACACATCGTCCATGTGATAGGTCCATATTCCGTCTTCCAGCCGGTTTTCCCAATCATGACTGCCTGACGCTATAGGCGCGTATTGCTCATCAATTAACACCGCCTTTATCCGGGTGGAACCCAATTCTATCCCCAGAGCAGTGTTATTTTCCATGATAGATTGTTTCGCGTCCATGGATTTTTTACCCCCATAACCTCATGAAAGACTCTACCGGTTTCGGTTTATCTTTTCAATGACCGGGGCTAAAGCCCTCAGCCGCACGACTCTGCCGCCGCCCAGTTCGCTGAAAGCCCGGTAACGTCTGCCGTCATCGGAGAAGGGGCTGGCCTTCTCTCCGGGAAAGGGGGCCTGACGCTGCTGCGTCCAGTTGAGGCCGGGGCTGCTTAAAGAAACTTCTGGTTTGACGGGGTCAAAATAGATAAAGGAATCATGGGCTCCCCGTTCGGGAAGGGGCGCTTCATCGGTGCATTGCAGATAACGGATAACGCCTTTCTTCATGTCTATGGACTGTATTACCGCCGAGTGGGACATTGTTCCGTCCGCCCCCCGGAACAGAATAATGTCCGCCGGGCGCAGGTTTTCGATGCTGTCCTTCACCGCGATAATGTGGGAGCTTTTTGAATTAAAAAACGATGTTCCCACATACCAGGCGGGATCATCACCTCTCCGCGTTCCCAGAGAGCGGCTCAGCGTTTTACCCAAATCCAGTCCGCCCTGCCGCGCTATATAGTTCATTATATGCCAGACAAAGCCGGAACAGTCCATGCCGGCAAGGCCGATGCAGTACAAATAATTGTAAACATCGGTTTCCTCGATTCCGTTTCCCGCCGCGAAAACATAGGGCCGGTGGGGCAGGCCGCGGTAAGAGCCGGCCTTCATGCGGGCAATATCAAACAGGTCGCGGGAACTTTGCCAGCTCTGCTCCGGAATGTCGAATATGATTACCTGTTCACGGCCGTCGGAAAGGGTATTGGCATAACGGCCAAATTCCCCTGAATCGAGTATAGCCTCAATTATGGGCCAGAGCATATCGGGATTCCACTTGCCGCCGCCCAGAAATTCCCAGCCGGTTTCACTTAACAAATCGCGTTCGTTATTTTCGGCAAAGGGCATACGGATGTTCATTACCTTGCCGCCGATAATCCGCGTTTTAAAACAGGCCCGGTACGATTCTTCAATGACCCGCTCTATTCCGTTGCCCCAGATGCGGGCCGGGTCGGAAAATGCCGCCAGATGGTCGGTTTCCTCAGCCTTCAGGATGCCGGACAAAAATATCACCAGAATGAAGTATAGGAAGCGGGGAATAGCGTTTACTGCTCTATGCGTTAATTTAAAATTTTTTACCACGGAGTTACACGGAAAATGAAAGATGATTTTCGTACCAAAAACTCCGTGTTCCTCCGCAGTTAAAATTTCTTGCTACGCTCCGTTTTTCACTCTTTCCCGGTAGGTTTTAATGGTGTCTTTCTCGATGTCTTTGAAATAACGGACCGTCTTTACCCGCAAATCTTCGGCGGCGTCTTCATCGCAGACGATTATCGCCCGCGAGTGCATTTGCAGACAGGAAAGCGTCCACGTATGATTTAAACCTTCTTCTACCACTGCCTGCAGGGCGCGGGCCTTGTTTTTACCGTTGACGATAATCATTACTTCGCGGGCGTCCATTACTGTGCCTACCCCCACGGTCAGGGCGGTAGCCGGAACTTTTTCCGGATCTCCCTCAAAAAAGCGGGCGTTGGCGATTTTGGTTTCCTCGGTAAGTGTTTTTACTCTGGTTCTTGATTGCAGAGAAGACCCCGGCTCGTTAAACGCTATATGCCCGTCGCTGCCCATGCCGCCCAGAAACAGTTCAATGCCGCCTTCACGGGCGATTGCATCTTCGTAATTCTGACATTCCTTGACAGGGTCTTTGGTCATGCCGTCGAGTACATGGGCATGAGCCGGGTCAATATCAACATGGCTGAATAAATTTTCCGCCATAAAATAATGGTAGCTTTGAGGATGGCTGGCGGGCAGCCCGACATACTCGTCCATATTGTAGCTATGCACATGGGCAAATGAAAGCTGCCCTGCCCGGTGCATTTTAATCAACTCGCGGTAAATTCCCACCGGACTTGAACCGGTAGGGAGTCCCAGCACAAAAGGTTTTGAATTTATTTTACGGTAAGCGTTAATTTTGTCCGCGATATAGAAAGCCGCCCACCGGCTTGCGTCATCATAATTTTCATGAATAATAAGTCGCACGGTACTCCTCCTGTGATGTTCATTAGTGTAAATAAAAACAATCGCGCATGCAAGAAGACTAAAAAATCCCCCTTACTTGGGAAACACTATCAGCGGGCGGCGGTGCGAAAGCGGCCCCTGATTGTTGGGCGCAGGCGTCGGATTGGGCGAGGCCGCGGGGGGGAATTCTGTTTTCCACACCAGTTTTGCCGGAGGCTTTTGAACAGAAACGGCTTTTTTGACCGCCTTTTTGGCCGGTTTCCGTGCGGGCACCGTTTTTGCCGCCGGTTTTACCAGTGTTTTTTTGGTTGAAACAGTCTTTTTAACCGTTTTTTTGATTACTTTCTTTACGGGAGCGGCTTTTACCGTCTTCTTTTTTCCGGCTGGAGCTTTTTTTGAAGCCGCTGAAGCGGTTTTTTTGGACGATGACGGTTTTTTTACCGTTTTGGACAGGGTTTTAGCCGTAATTTTTCTCCCTGATGAGGCTGCAACCTTCCGTACCGGCTTTACCGGTGTCTTTGATGAAGTTTTTGACGCGGGTTTAGCAGTCTTCTTGGTCATATCTCCCCCTAAAACTTACGTTAAATTTATCTTTGGATTATAGCACATTTTTCTGCATTTGGCTATAATTTTTTGAATTTTTTGGAGGGGTTATGCTGTGTATTGTTGCAATGCTAACCAGTACCTGCTCTTTACTCACTGTTCCCTTGACTGGACTTTACCCAATAGGAACACACGATTAAGCGGTTTTTTTTAATAGAAACATATGAGGTGAAACACTTAATACAATATATGTTATAAAAAACTCGACATTCGCGCTAATAAAGTTGTTCGGGAACTAACCGAGTTCCCGAACAAATCAATCTACGCTTTTCCCGCTGAACCCAGCACGTTCTGGTTTTTGTGGGCGTAAAGTTTTTTCAGTTCATCACGCGCCGGCCCCATGATTTTACGGGGATCAAATTCTTCGGGTTTTTCCGCCAGCACTTTACGAATCAGCGCCGTCATTGCCAGCCGTCCGTCGGAGTCGATATTGATTTTGCAGACGGCGCTTTTGGCCGCTTTGCGGAGCTGGTCTTCGGGAATACCCACTGAATCAGACAGCTTGCCGCCGTATTTTTCGATCATCTGCACATACTCAATGGGTACGGACGATGAACCATGCAGTACAATGGGGAAGCCGGGTATCTTTTTTTCAATTTCTTCCAGAATGTCAAAACGCAGCGGGGGGGGGATCAGTATGCCGTTGGCGTCTTTGGTGCACTGTTCAGGCTTGAATTTTGCCCGCCCGTGGCTCGTGCCGATGGAAATGGCAAGGGAGTCGACTTTAGTCTTGCCGACAAAATCAATCACTTCTTCCGGCTGGGTGTAATGGCTATGCTCGGAGGAAACGTCGTCCTCAACCCCGGCCAGCACCCCCAATTCCCCCTCAACCGTTACATAATCTTTTTGGGAATGGGCGAATTCGCAGACTTTTTTGGTCAGCGCCACATTTTCATCGTAGGGCAGGTGGGAACCGTCGATCATAACCGAGGAAAACCCGCTTTCGATACAATCCTTGCACAGTTCAAAACTGTCCCCATGGTCCAGATGCAGCACAATGGGGATGTCATAACCCAACTCATGGGCATATTCCACCGCACCCTTGGCGATATTCCGCAGAATATTCTGGTTGGCGTATTTACGCGCCCCCGAAGATACCTGCAAAATAACCGGTGATTTGGTTTCCACGCAGGCCTGGACTATCGCCTGAATCTGCTCCATATTATTGAAATTGTATGCCGGAATCGCATACCCGCCGCTTACCGCCTTCTTAAACAACTCCCTGGTATTTACCAGGCCCAATTCAGTATAACTGGTCATATATCGCTCCTTAAAAATGGAATCTTGTCTTACTATAGTACCCTTTCCCGCCATTGGTCAAGTAAGCGCGCCCCAGGTAAATACCCTTTCCCGGTTTCTCGCTGTGTTTCCAAAATTGGGTAATTTATTTCAAAAAATATGGTATTTATACACGATAAATGTATTATTTACATTGCAAAATCACCGTTTCACCGGTATAAAAGCATATACATATGGAATAATAGTGCGTTGCATATTTATCCATAAATTATGGCTGCCAGAGACAGTATTCCCTATAAGTATGGTGGAGGGAAATATGATGAAGAAGAATTGGATGGTATTTCCGGTTGTACTGCTATTGATGGCCGGAATGGCGTTTGTTACGGTTTTTTCCTGCGGTGAGGATACGCCGCCGGGGCCATCGACGGTAACCTATAAAGGCGGCGATAATGAAGGGCATACGTATACCCTTAAAATTACCGGTAACAAGTACGATTTATTAATTGAATTTGCTGATCCGTCAAAGGATCCGGTAAGCAGTACCGGTAAGGCGCAGAAATCGGGTGATGAGTGGGTGTTGACGCCGAATGCTGACCCCGATGCTCAAATTATCATTACCGTTTCCAAAAATCCCAATAGAATAGTCTTCATTGAGGGAGACATTACCCCCGATGACGGCTCTGAGCCAATAACACCCGGTGAAATAATTGAAGTTACCCCGATAGCCGGAGTCTGGACCTGGGCCTTAAGCGATGATTCGATTCCTAACGACTATTTAGATAAGCAAACGATATTTGCTCCAGGCGGCGCTTCCCGTTTTGAAGAGGGACGTTATATAGAAGACCAAGAGGAAACAGATAGAGGCAACAATCCGGTCAAGAGGCCGTACGTATATCCCGCCGGAGAAGCGAAAGATAATGGCGGTAACCCGATAGATGCGGAAGTTTTTAATTTTAAGGGAACTACCAAAGTTTCGGCGGAAAATCGCCCAGCGACTTCGGGCGCCCAGTTCCCCCTGCTGGGCTGGGAGGCCGTACCCGACGAGGAAACGCTGGAACTGCTGAAAACCGCGTATGGGTATTCCTTCTGGGTCAGGCTGAATAGTGCGACCGAGAGCAAGTGGTCGTTTTTAACAGCGATAGTTACCGATTATTCAGAGGAAAAGGGTTGGGAAGAAAAGCATTATTTTGGTAATCAGCCGGGAGATTCCGGGGGTACGCCAGCTATTAAAAACTTTACCAGCGATTTAAAACTTAATGAATGGTATAAAATTACGGTGGTAATCGATAAAAGCAGTTCCGGTTTCAACATTGAGCAGGATAAGTGGATGATTCAATATTATTCCACTCAACCAGCAGATGTTAAAGCGGCCAGAGATAAGCCGTATGATCAAAGCGCAGCGCACAAACTCCAGTGGCAAGTCCCCTTACAGCATCAGTCAGTATCAGCCGCAAGGAGCGGCGAACCTTATGACATAGTAAAAGGTTCGTATACCTTTGATTTTGATTTCTACGGCCTTGAGTTGATTCAATAGCGGGTGATGACAGCTTCGGCAGTGCGGCTGCCGAAGCCCTATTTTTAAGGAGCGATTTTAATGAAGAAACTATTTTTTCTGTTGTTAATAGTGCCGTTTCTGTGGGTTACCTGTACGGGGGATACCAGCCCGCCGAAGGGAGGCGTAACCGGGGTATCGCTGAATAAAACCAGCCTGACGCTCACCGTCGGTAAAACCGAGCAGTTGACGGCTCAAGTCAAACCGGCGGATGCGGAAAACCGGGTAGTTAGCTGGACTTCATCGAAGGAAAGCGTCGCTACCGTCAATAGGTCAGGAACGGTTACCGCCGTCGCCGAAGGAACGGCGACCATTACCGTGACGACCCAGTTGGGCGGTAAAAAAGCGGACTGCGCCGTTACGGTTACCCCGCGTCCCGTAACGGACATCGGCGCCAAGGATGGGTTAAGCGGCAAAACAGCCGCCGCGTATTTTGCAGAGAAAAACGTGTATATCGGCTGGAATCTGGGCAACGGCTTTGATGCGAGCAACGGCTATGGTTCATGGACGCGTAAAATCGACCAAAACTTTCTGCCCAAAATCAAGGAGGCCGGTTTCAGCATGGTTCGTATTCCGGTAACATGGAACACCAGTACTAACCGCATTCTTACCAGTACCACTACAGGCAGCGGTCAGACAGCGGTTACAGTGTTTGATTATTCGACATTTAACGAGACAAATTTTAAGACAACGCTTGCGGAGGTTAAACAGGTAGTCGATTGGGCTTACAATGCGGGACTGGTAAGCATTATCAACATACACCACGACGGCAGCGGAACCAATAACTGGCTTTCGGTCAAAAAAGCCGCCGTTGATACTACTATCTATAATGGAATGACCGGCGTGTTTACCAAAATCTGGGAACTTCTCGCCGAGGAATTCAAGAACTACGGCGACTGGCTGATATTTGAACCGTTTAACGAACTGCACGACGGCGGCTGGGGCTGGGGTACTATCAACGCCAATGAGTTTACTGTCATTAACCAATGGAATCAAATATTTACCGATACCGTGAGAGCCGCTGGCGGCAAGAACACGGAACGTTTTTTGGTGGTTCAGCCCTACTGCGCCAAACCGCATCAGGCGTTGGAAGATACGTTTGTATTGCCTACAGACACTGCGAGCGGCAAACAGGTTGTTTCCATGCACTACTACGATCCGGAAAATTTTGCGTTGCGCGGTAGTAACATGAGCTGGGGTTCGGATTCTGATAAAATCAATCTAACCAATGATTTTGAGCGTTATGCGAATAAGTTTACCAAAAACAATATTCCCCTGATTCTGGGCGAATCCGGTGCGACCTACCAGAACCGCACCGATGCCGGACAGATAGCTACAGCCCATGCCAACCGGCTCAAATACTTTGAGTGGATGTGCGCCGAGGCACGAAGAAACAACATCGTTCCCGTGTATTGGGACAACGGAACCACCTCGGCAGACAGCATAGGTGAAAATTTCGGCCTGTGGGACCGCCGTCCCCAGGGCGACCTCAATGTGATACCGGGAATGGGCGAAGTTATTGAAGCAATGATTCTCGGGGTGCAGTAATAAAGTAACGGTAATTCCCCGGTCTTGTTCGGCTCTGCCGAGCCTTGCCGGGGGATTACCATTGTTGTTGGTCATTGTGTCCAATCTACAATCTTTAGATGGTGTATCCGTTCAAATTCTCTGGTATTATTGGTTACTAAAGTCATCTTGAGTGATTGTGCGTGCGCCCCAATTAACATATCCAAAGGCCCTATTAAGCATTTTTTGTCTTTTAATTCTTTTCTCAGTATCCCATACTCTTTGGCGGCATTTTCATCAAAATATTGAATTTCCATAATTGCCAAAAATTCCATTAACGCTATCCGGTTTCTTGTTTTATATTCGCGCTGCGCATTTTCAATGCCAAATTCCATTTCTGCCAGAGTTATGCTCGAGATACATAATCCTTTATGCCTGTTTTTTTTGAGGTGTTCCAATACGGTTTCATTTTTCTTTTTTATGATAAAGATACACATATTGGTATCAAGCATAAACATTATAATGCTTCTCGCTCGTGATCCATTCCCTGAGACCTTCCTTCAGACATAAAATCATCGGAAAAATTATCTAACCCATGCAAAAAAACTTCCCATTCCCGGTCAACCGGAAACAGCATAACGGCTTCCCCAACCCTTTGGATATATACATTTTCACTTTCACTGTTAAATTGATATTTTTTGGGAAGTCTCACCGCCTGACTTCTTCCATTTATAAACAACCGTGCGGTTTGCATACCATCCTCCTGCCTTTAATATATATCATGATATATACCTTGTCAATCCATTATTTCATACACCAGGGCAACAGCATTTGCTTGTTTAGACCGCATAAATCAGCCACCCCTCTGGCTGGTCTCTACCGGCACAAGGTAACAGCATTTACCTTTGGCATAATATGGATATAATCGGTGCAGGCCGCATGGGAGAGGCGGCGGGGCGGCAAAAAAATTTCTGGGGTTCTCTGCCGGAGGAGACCAGCGGGAAACAGTAACGAGGGTAGGGACAGTAAACGCCCATCACTTAAATCAGATAATAATTACATTGTATTACGATGAGCATGGTAATTTAAGTGCTGGGAGGCTCCGTCGAACCGAAGGTTCGCGGCGGACTCTACAAGCGTTTTGCGCTCCGCAGCGCCTCCCCTTGCTGGAATGAATTTGTGGGTCAAGTTAAGCGGATTCTATAAGCGTTTCCGTACACATAACGCCCCTCCGGCTGGATTTGTACTATCAATCAATGGTTGTTGCCTTTCTCCCCGACCCTTGCAATTCAGGCAGTATACCGGTATCGTAATAATGCGTTATGAGGCATATCCGGCTCCTGGCGATTGTGGCGGTGGTTCTTGCGGCCCTTGTTGCCGTACCCTTCGTGATTTTTCGTACCCGGCCGCCGGTGCTGATTGTCACCGATGCGCCTTTTGCCGCTTTGTATGGAAGCGCCCACCTGCGGCAGCAGCAAGCGGACGCTGCGCGCGCCCTGTTCCGGCAGGTAAAGCCGGTCATGATTGCCGATGGCGCCGGCGCCGATGTGGTGAGCCTTGCCATACGGGAAGCGGCTGCGCAGCCGTTATGCGTACTGTTTCCCCGCACTCAGGCGGCGGCGGCCCTCTATTTTCATGAACAATTCCCGGAAATTCCGGCTGTACTGCTCAGGGGACTGGCTTCGGTTCCCGAAATACCGTCCCCGGATGATTCTTTGTATGTGTACAGCACCGATAACATGACTGATTTGTACCGGGCGGGGCTTTTTGCGGCAATATTGGGCGCTATACCGCAGAAACCGGTACAAAAAACCGAAAAACAGGTTGAATCGGCGGTAGTTCCCCCGACTTCTGTCCCCAAAACCTATGTTTTGTGGCAAAACCGCTCGGTACAGGCCGCGGGAAGGGAGTTGTTTTCCCAGGGAGTACAGGAACAAGACCCGGAATCGGTCATTATTTTTGTCAATAACGGCGCTGAAATGCCCGATATGAGGGGGATTTCATGCCTGGTTCTTACCAGCGCGGGGGCTGAATATTTTGAAAAGAACCCCCGAATGCCCCTGATTTTGTTCAGTTGGCTGAACCCGGAACTGGCCGCGCAGGAGCTTATGGTGCTGTTTGACGATTCGGTCTGGGCTTTGGCTGTTCCGGCGGTGCGTATGGCCGCCCTGCGGCAGACCGAGGGAAAAATCCCTTCAAAGCCATTGATCTTTTCGGAAAAAATCGCCGATAATAGCGTATTCCGGTCATTGAAAAAATCGGCAAAAAAGGTGCCGTAAGGGGTATATATTTTTTCAAAGCCGTTGACAAAGGTTTGTCAAGGAAATATAATTAAGTAGAAAGAAATTGTATAAGGAGAAAGGGATGAAACACGGCAGTATAAAAGTTGTTTGCCTTGTTGTTATGGCATTCATAACGGTTTTGTCAGCCTATGGCGACGATCGTACCATTGATTTAGAGTCTATCGTGCTGGAGGACTTCGGTAATGTAACGACGCACGAGTGGAATGATGGAAGGCATCCCAGGAACCTTGAATTTTCCTGGGGACTGGCTGCCAGCAAATTCGCCACAAAATCCAAAGATGAGGGTGGGAATCAGGTAAATTACCCGGTTATGGCGTATGTTGATACATGGCCCATTGCTCTTTATGGTTACAACCGTGAGGGAAGGAGCATTAAAAGTCTGGGTATTCACGGGCGCTTTGACCGCCGCGGTTTTAACTGGATAGACTTGCATCCGGTTGGAGCGGACGGCGCCGCGTTTGAAATACCGATGCCCGGACGGGTACGGTATATCGATATGTGGGCATGGGGTTCGAACCTTGATTATCTGGTGGAAGCGTATGTACGGGATTTCCAGGGAGTCGTGCATATTATCAAACTGGGCAGTCTTGCCTACACCGGCTGGAGGAATCTGCGGGCCAATATTCCCGGTTATATCCATCAATCAAAACGGGTACTGCCCAATCTGGCCCAACTCCGTTTCATCAAATTCCGTATCTGGACTCAGCCCAGCGAAAATGTCGATAACTTTTATATCTACTTAAAGCAATTCAAGGTGCTGACAGATGTCTTTGAAAGCACTTTTGACGGTGATGAATTGGCTGATCCCGATCTTGTGCCGCAGTTATGGGCAAACGGCGGTAATTCCCGCGCGACCAATTAAAGGAGAGTTAAAATGAAACGCATTGTAATTGTTGCTTTATGCTGTGCGGTTATTGCCGTAGGTTCGGTGTATGCCCAGGAACTGGGCGCTCCGGACGCATACGAAGTAGGCATTGATTCTGCCCAACAGCAATTAAAGGAAGTATCGGTTGATAAATTTGAGAATGACGGTTTTTGGCATTCTTCAATGTCAGGCGATGAAGGTTACACGATGAGCAGGCTGTTTGCGGGCGGTCCTGAGGGTAAAACGCCGATTCCGGAAGAAGAAGGAATGGATATTCCCGATAAGTACGTTCTGGGTACGAGAGTAGATTTCCTTCGCCGGGGCTACAGCAGCTTTACCATCCGCCCCCTCCGTCCCATTCCCATTGAAGGGATTACCAAAACGGTTTCTTTATGGGTAGTTGGACGGAATTTTAACCACGAACTTAAACTGCTTCTCCAGGATTATTTTGGTAAAAACTATGAAATTTACGTGGGCAAACTGAATTTTCAGGGTTGGAAAAAGTTAACCGTAGCTATTCCCCCGCAGCCAATGGATGGAAAAAACGGCATTGTCCAGCGGAGTTATCATTACAATAACCAAATGGGCATAAGAATTGTAGGCTTCCGGATTGATTGTGATCCTTTGGAAAGTTACGGCAGCTACTACATTTACTTTGACGATTTACGGGCAGTTACCGACCTCTTTGCTGAAAACAACCGCGACCCGGACGACATGGCCGACGGCTGGTAACCGAATAATAGCGCCCCGTCAAGGGGTGTTACCCTGTGCGTTAAGATTTAACCACGGAGGTCACGGAGTTTTACGGAGGAGAAGATGATTTTTATATCAAAACTCCGTGGTACTTCGTGTACTCTGTGGTTTTTTATTGCGTTATAATGCCGCCTCGTTCAATCGGAACCAGAAATGAAACAAGCCTTCACCGTGACCTTAAATTCAGTTATGCCGGGCAGGACGGCCTTACCGAGGCGCAGATAGCCGGTTTTGTGGCCGATGGCATAAACGCCCAGGGCGAGTATATTGAGGTACAGACCACCAGTTTTGCTCCGCTTAAGGAAAAACTGCCAAAACTTACCGCGCACAGTAAACTCCGCATTGTCTATCCGGCAATAATTTCCAAATACATAGAAGTTTTTGACCTTCACGGCAAACGTCAATACCGGCGGAAAAGCCCCCGCCGGGGAAGTCCCTGGGACCTTTTTGACGTACTCATCTATGCGCCGGATGTGCCGCTTTTCCCCCGCGTGACCATTGAAATTGTTTTGGTGGATGCCGCTGAGCAGCGTGTCCGGGACGGCAAAGGTTCATGGCGGCGGAAGGGTTTGAGCATCCGGGACCGCAGTTTGTTAACCGTGCATGCATGTATCCGCCTGAAAAAACTCTCCGATTACCGCCGTTTTGTCCCCTTTGAACCAAAAGAGAAATTTACCTCGGCAAGTCTGGCGGAAAAGGCGGGCATTTCTCTTGCTCTGGCAAGAAAAACCCTCTACGTACTGACCAAACTGGGTATTGTACACAGAACAGGGAAGCAGGGTAATACCTTTGTTTACCGGTTAGCTGCGCTCAAAAAACCCCAAAAACGCCCCCGTTCCCCCAAAAAGTCCTAACAACTACATAAACGTATAGTAAAAATCAAAAGAATCGGAAGAAAAAATAATTTTTTATTAATTAAGCCTTGACGATACCTGAAATTTAGTTGATTATGAATGAAATGGAAATTTTTGGGGAAAGCTGGGGAAAGCTGGTATGTTAAGCGGAGAATACAACGTTACCCTTGATGATGCCGGCAGAATTGCCCTTCCCCATTGTTTGCGGGAGATTTTGGAAAAAGATAAGGTTGTATTGACCAAAGGGGCTGATTCCTGTTTGTGGTTGTACAATGTCCGGCAGTGGAAGGAGCAGGAAGAATTTATTATCGGCACCACCAACCGTTATTCTTCCGAAGGCCGTATCATGCTGCAGCATTTTATTGGCCCCAAAAAAACCCTTGATATGGACAAACAGGGAAGGATTTTAATTCCTCCGCCCCTGCGCGACCATGCGGGTTTATCAAAAGAGTGTATTGTTCTGGGGCAGTATGACTATGTTGAAATTTGGGCGGAGGATCGTTACCGGACGCATCTGGAAGCCAGTGTGAATGCTTTTAAGGCGGGTTTGGAAAAATTGGGCGATAGAATCATGATGACAAAGGATTTGGGCGATGATGGAAATAGCGCACACGCCGGTATTGCTGGAGGAGACGATACACTATCTCGCTCCGGGGGGCAGGCTTGAGATGATGATAGACGCAACAATGGGCGAAGGAGGCCATAGTCATGCTTTTTTATCCCGTTTTCCCGATCTTTTCATTATGGGCATCGATGCCGACCCGGCGATTCAGGCGGTTGCCCAGCAGCGATTGGCTGAATTCGGGAATCGGGTGCAGTTTTACCGGGGCTGGTCGCAGGATTTTTTTGCCGCTTACCCTGCCGGACTTGCACGTCCGAATACGGTGCTTGCCGATTTGGGAATCAGCCTGTTCCATTATAAAAACAGCGGCAGGGGCTTTAGCTTTTCAGCCGGAGAGAAGCTCGATATGAGGCTGGATACCTCCCGCGGGCTTTCGGCTGCGGAATTTTTGATGCAAATGTCGGAGCGGGATATTGCCGATACTTTATATAACAATGCCGGGGAACGTTATTCGCGGCGTATAGCGCGGGCAATCGTGCAGGAACGGCAGCGGGGGGCTATAGCTACCGCCGCCGCCCTGTCGGAACTGGTTGAACGGGCGGTGCCGGCTGTGTACCGGCATGGGCCTATTCATCCCGCAACCAGGACCTTTATGGCTCTGCGGGTTGAAGTCAACCGTGAACTTTCCCGGCTTCCCGCTCTTCTTGAAGGGGCGCTTGAGGCTCTGGAGCCCGGCGGGAGATTGGGCGTTATCAGCTACCATAGCGCGGAGGACAGGATTGTTAAGAATTTTTTCAAAATGAAAAACAGGGATTGCGTTTGCCCGCCACAGGCGCCGTCGTGTACCTGCGGGGGACAGCGGAAGGTTAATATATTGACCCGAAAGGGCGTAACAGCGGGAGAAGCGGAAATTAGGCGAAATCCCCCCTCGCGCAGCGCCCGGTTGAGAGTTGCGGAAAAAATAAAAGTAGAGGATGCACAATGAAAAAAGATTATGTACTGTTGTTTTTGCTGGCGCTGACCATACCCGTTTTTCTGGGGGTTAACGCGTGGCAGGCAAATAAATGCGGGGAAATCAGGAGTGAAATAAAAGTCATTGAAAAAGAACAGGAAGACCGCATAAACGAAAATAAAACAGTTGCCAATGAGATTGTAAACTTGCTGGCGGCTGAAAAACTGGATGCCGAAGCACAGAAAATGGGCTTGCGCAAAATGCGGCCCGAAGATGTGATATTGATAGTGATGGGGGGGAAGGGGCGTGATCTCTGAGGGCGGACTGTTATTGGAATTTGCCGCGCTGTCCCCGTCTCTGGGGGCGGAACTTCTTTCTTTTGGGGACAAAAGCGTCCGCGGTTTTTCCTCGGTTGACATCGATTCCCACTCGGTTGGGGAAGGGGGGCTTTTTGCCGCGCTTTCCGGTTCTGCCCATGACGGTCATTCTTTTGTAGAAGCTGCCTTCGATAAGGGAGCCGCCGCCGCCCTGGTGGAACGTCAAAAAATTGAAACCTATGATCTTGTTCGCATTGCCAGGAGCCGGGGAAAAACCCTCATGGTGGTTGGCAATACACTGCGGGCTTTGCAGGATACCGCCGGAATATACCTTGAACAGTTTCCCCGTTTGTTAAAAATCGCCATTACCGGTTCATCGGGAAAAACCACGACCAAAGAAATAGCCGCCGCCATTATTGGCGCGGAAAAAAACACGGTAATGAATCCGGGAAACTACAATTCCGAAACGGGGCTGCCCCTTGCTGTTTGTGCCGTCAGGTCCTGCCACGAGGTTGGCATCTTTGAGATGGGGATGAACCGCGCGGGGGAAATTGCCGAACTTGCCGGGGTGCTTAAACCTGCTATCGCGCTGATAACCAACGTAGGTTCCGCCCATATCGGAATTCTCGGCAGCAAGAGGGCGATAGCTTTAGAGAAAAAAAATATTTTTTCACAGTTTGACGGAAAGGGTATTGCCCTTATCCCCGATGATTCCCCTTTCCGTGATTTTTTGGCGGAAGGACTGCGGGGCAGGACTGTTTTTTACGGAGAAAAATTTTTCCCCGATCTGGGCGGGATACGCAGTTTGGGACTGGATGGGACTGAAATTACCTGGGCGGGTCAGCGCATTCGCTTTGCCCTGCCGGGCAAACATAACCTCGCCAATGCCTTTGCCGCTATTGCCATTGCGCAGGAAGTTCCCGTCAGCGCTCAGGCAATCAGGCAGGGGCTTGAATCGGTCAAACCCTTGTTTGGCCGCGGCGAAATTCTTCAGGGCAGGGTAACGGTGATACAGGACTGTTACAATTCAAATCCTGAGTCCGCCGCCGGGGCGCTGGAATTCTGCGATAGTCTGGATTGGCCGGGGCGCAAAATTTACGTTCTGGGAGAAATGCTGGAGTTGGGGGAAGATTCCCGCAAAGCCCACGAAGACCTGGGTCGGCTTGCGCTGGGTTCAAAGGCCGACAGGGTATTCCTTTTTGGAGATGAAATGAGGTCGGCGGCTGAAATTTTAAAAACCGGTGCGCCGGCTTCCATACATACCTGCGATATGGATGAACTTTCCCGCGCGCTGGACGCCTGTGTACGCGATGGTGATTTGGTTCTGCTTAAAGGTTCGCGGGGCTGCGCCCTGGAAAGGCTGTCCGCCGTACTTTTGCCGGCTGTTATGTGTCACGGTCATACCTGCCGCCGGCATGAGGGGGCTGCCTGATGTTATTGAAATTTATTTACCCGCTGGTAATTTATTTTACGCCTTTTAATGTGTTTACCTATCTTACCTTTCGGGGAGCTTATGCGGCATTGACAACGCTTTTGATTTGTTTTCTTTTTGGCAGCAAAATTATCGAGGCGCTCAGGCGGCTGAAAATCGGACAATCTGTCCGCAGCGACGGCCCCGCGACCCATCTGGTAAAAACCGGAACGCCGACCATGGGGGGAATTTTTATTATTGGCTCGGTGGTAATTTCCATGCTGCTGTGGGGAGACCTGGACAATAGCATGATATGGCTGAGCATTGTCTCTCTTGTTGCATTTGGCGCAATCGGCTTTATTGACGATTACCTTAAAATCAGCCGGCGTAATTCAGCCGGCCTGCCAGCCTGGGGAAAACTTGCCGGGCAATTTGCCGCCGCGCTGGCGGTGGTCCTGTATCTGTATTTTTCCGGAGGCGGGGAAATAACAAAGTTGTACCTGCCTTTCCTGAAAAATCCGGTTATAGACATGGGAACCTGGTGGATACCGTTTGGGGTGCTGTTGATTATGGGAGAATCCAACGCGGTTAATTTTTCGGACGGACTCGACGGGTTATTGGCCGGGCTGTTGATTTTGGTATTTATCGCTCTGGCGATACTTACCTATATTTCGGGCCGTACCGATTATTCGGCGTATCTGGGTATTCCCTATATTCCCGAAGCGGGTGAACTGACGGTGCTCTGCCTTGCCATTGGCGGCGCTCTCATAGGCTTCCTGTGGTACAACACACATCCCGCGGAGATTTTTATGGGCGACTGCGGCAGCCTTTCGCTGGGCGGAATAGTCGCCGTCATATCGCTTATTATAAAAAAAGAGATGCTTGTCCTTATTATCGGCGGGGTGTTTGTACTGGAAATTGCGTCGGTGATTATTCAGGTAATCTCGTTTAAGCTGAGAAGAAAACGGGTATTCCTGATGTCGCCAATACATCATCATTTCGAATTGGCGGGCTGGGCGGAAGCAAAAGTTGTTGTCCGCTTCTGGATATTGGGCGGTTTGTTTGCCACTATCGCCCTTTCAACATTGAAAATTCAATAGGAGGAGTTGTGGGTTTTTCGGGTAAAGAACACGGAACAGTACGGTACGATTTTATTCTTATTGCTGTTGTCCTGCTGCTGACTTTAATGGGTCTGGTGATACTGTATTCCGCTTCTTATTTGTTTGCGATGAATCAGCCGCGGCGCTTTACCAGCGGACTGACTCCGCTGGTGGGCAATTTTGCGGCCTTCATATTGATGATTGCCATTTTTCCCATTTTGGCGCTGGTAAAACTTGAATGGCTGAAAAAAACCTGGGTGGTTATTTTGGTTATGCTGATTACCATTATCCTTAATATACTTCCGTTTTTACGGCCCCTGCGCAGGGACGGCCATGCAATGCGCTGGATTATCATAAAAGAGGGTATAGGATTTCAGCCTTCTGAGTTAATCAAAATAGTACTGCCCCTGTATCTGGCCTATATTCTGGATAAAAACAACGATAAACTGAATTCTTTTATGTATGGTCCGCTGCCGCCGGTTGTAATAACGGCCCTGTTCTGTACGCTGGTATTAATCCAGAGTAATTTTTCCGACGCCGTCCTTATCGCCCTGGCCAGCATGATAATTTGTTTTATCGCGGGTATCCGCCTGCGCTGGTTTGCCCTGGTACTGGCGGCAATACTGCCCATCGCCCACAAGTTGATTTTTGGCAACAGGGACGGGCGCTGGTATCAGCGTATAGCAAACTTCTTTTCCCACACGGAATCTCCGCCTGATTTAAGAACACAAATTGATTTTAGCCTGGAAGCCATACAGTCAGGCGGTTTTTGGGGAAAGGGAATTGGACAGGGCACGGTGAAAATCAGGGTGCCGGAAATTCACGGCGATTTTGTGTTTGCGTCTTTTGTTGAGGAAACGGGATTTCTTGGTGTGTTGTTCTACCTTGTCCTTATCGGGGTTTTTGCCGCCATAAGTTATGTGGTAGCCTGGCGGAATAAAAACCGCTTCATCCAGCTTTTGGCCTTTGGCCTGATAACGCCGGTAGTTATTCAGACCCTGTTAAATATTGCCGTGGTTGCCGGCATCATTCCGACAACGGGAGTTCCCTTGCCGTTTGTTTCATCCGGCGGAACTTCATTGCTGATAACGCTGGCAAGCGCCGCACTGCTTGTCAATATGGCCCGTCAGCATGTACACTCTGAGAATGGGGGGGATTATGCTGGGTGATTTTATTTATTCTGCGGATATAGGCGATGCGGCTGTCAAATACGCCGCTCCCCGCAAATTTGAAAAAGCGGCCAAACGTTTTTTAATGCTTGCGGTAGTTTTTGTTACCGGAGGCCTTATTTGGATTTTCTGCATCAGTCCCTGCATGGTGCCGGTCAAGGCAGAAGTAAAAAGTTTCCCCGGATTTGACCGGGCAGAGGCGCTGAATATTGCCGGCATAGGCCCCGCGTCCGCTTATATTTCAGTTAACGCACATGAAGCGGAACGGCGGCTTTCCGAATATTACCTGGTGGAGTCGGCAAAGGTCATCAAACGTTTTCCTGACCGTCTCTCTGTTTTTCTTGAACCGCGGCGGGCGGTTGCCGTGGTTTTTGCCCGAATCAACGGCAGAATGAGGCCGGTGTACTTTGACCGTTACGGCGTGGCAATCGGGATGGGGAACGGGGCAAAAGAGTCGCCGTCATGGCTGCCCATCGTTTCGGGGGTTCTTGACAGTGACAAACCGGTAAAGCCGGGGACAAAAATTTCCGCCGCTTATCTTCCTCTCTTTTCGCGCATAGGGGCGATAAGCGATGAAGACCCCAAAATCTGGCAGGCAATTTCCGAAATAGGAGTAGTGAACAAGGACAATAATCTGTATGACCTTGTGCTGTATCCGGTTCATGATCCAATAAGACTCAGAATGAGAAGTGATATAGGCAAAGACAGCATTTATTATGCACTCTTGATGTTTGACGTATGCCGTCAATTTGGGGATGCGGTTCCTGCGGAAATCGATGTACGGTCGGGTGTCGGTGTGGTTAGTGCTGTGGTTAATACCAGGGAGGCCAGCTATTATGGTAAATGAAGATTTGGTTGTCGGCCTCGACATAGGAACGACAAAGGTATGCGTGGTTATTGCCGAGCGTAACGAAAAGGGTATTCTCGAAATAACCGGCGTAGGGGTAAGCCCTTCCACGGGAATGAGGAAGGGGGTGGTAGTCAATATTGAGGCTGTCATCAAATCAATTATCGAAGCGATTGAAGCCGCGGAGATGATGAGCGGACGGGAACTGAACGCCTGCTGGACCGGTATTGGCGGCAGCCATATTGAGGGAATCAATTCGCGGGGCGTAGTGGCGATTGCCGGACAGAAGCGGGAAAACCGTGAAATCAGCAAAGATGATATGACCCGCGTTATTGAAGCGGCAAGGGCGGTTGTGATTCCCCTGGACCGCCAGATCATTCAGACAATACCCCAGTCCTATACGGTAGATGATCATCCGGGCATTAAAGACCCCCTGGGCATGATCGGGGTGCGCCTGGAAAGCGAGGTGCACATTATCACCAGTTCAGCGACCAGTGCGGAGAATTTGCTGCGTTGTGTCAACCGCGCGGGCTTTAAGGCCAATAATTCCCTGCTTTTACTACAGGTTCTGGCTGCCGGGCGTGCGGTGCTTACCCCGGAAGAACGGGATTTGGGCGTCGCTTTGCTCGACATGGGCGGCGGTACAACCGATGTGCTGGTATACTATGACGGCGCTCCCTATTCAACCTTTACCATACCCGTTGGCGGCGTTGAAGTCACGAAGGATATTTCTACCATAAAAAGCATTTCCATTGAAGTTGCGGAAAAGATTAAACAGGAATCGGCCTGCTGCTGGGAACCTCTGCTTGAATATGATGAAGATATTCTGGTTCCCGGTATGGGCGGGCGTCCGCCTCTGGCGATACCCCGTTCCCATGTTTATGCCATTGTCAGGCCGCGCATGGAAGAAATTTTTGATCTGGTCAAGCAAAAACTGGACTGCCTTGGCCTTCCCCGGCCTTTAAGCGGAGGCATTGTTATTACCGGCGGCGCCGCGGCGCTGGCAGGCGCTGTCGAACTGGCAGGTGAAATTTTTAAGATGCCGGTACGTCTGGGTATGCCCATTCATTTTGCAAACCTGGGAGGTTTGATAGATGAATACCGCGCTCCTGCCTACGCTACCGCCATAGGCCTGACGCTGGAAGGCGACAGGCGGGAAAAAGATGAAGCGTCCGAACGGGAAACTTCTGTGCGTCCGCTGTTGTCAACAGCAAAAAATGCGCCGGGTTTTTTAAGTCGGCTTAAAAACTGGATTTGGGATGGCCTTTTTTAGGACATTACATCAATAAAATAATATTGGGAGGAAAGAAGATGGACATTATTTCATTCAATGAGTTCGGGCCACGGGAGGACGCCCTATCTCATGAATCGCAGCCTTCGGCAATCATTAAAGTTGTCGGCTGCGGCGGCGGCGGGTCAAATGCGGTGAACCACATGATTTCATGCGGGCTTTCCGGGGTGCAGTTTATTGCGGTAAACACGGACAGGGATCATCTGAATAAGGTGAGCAAAGCCGAAACCAAACTGCAAATCGGCAGCAAACTTACCGGCGGTCTGGGAGCCGGCGGCATACCTGAAAGAGGTGAAGACGCCGCCAATGAGGATCATGAACTTATCGGCGAACACTTGCGCGATGCCGATATGGTGTTTGTTACTACCGGCATGGGCGGAGGCACCGGCACCGGTTCCGCTCCGGTAATCGCCAAAATCGCGAAAGAACAGGGCGCCCTGACGGTCGGCATTGTCACCAAGCCCTTTGGGTTTGAAGCGCCCAAGAAAATGAAAATCGCCGATGCGGGAATAAAAAAACTTCGTGATGCGGTTGATACCTTGATTGTGATTCCCAATGAGAATCTCTTCAAAATCGTGGATCGCAAAACGTCCATACCGCTGGCCTTCAGTTATGCAAACGATGTTTTGCGTCAGGCGGTTCAGGGAATCTCCGATCTGATTACCAAGACAGGTTTGGTTAATGTTGATTTTGCCGATGTTGAGTCAACCATGAAGGAACGGGGCGATGCGTTAATGGGGATAGGGACGGGCAACGGGGACAACCGCGCAAAAGACGCGGCGGAAAGCGCCATCGCAAACCCCCTTTTGGAAGATATTAATATTGAAGGGGCAAGCCGTCTGTTGGTTAATATTTCCGGTCCGGAAAATATTTCTCTGGTTGAAGTCAGTGAAATAATGAATACGATAAAGGCAAAAGCAGACCCGGATGTTGAAATTATTTACGGTATTATTACCGATCCCGAACTGGGGGAAGATGTCAAGGTGACGGTTATTGCCACCGGATTCCAGAACAGGACCATAATGACGGCGCAGGGAGGCGAGACGCAGAAAAAACCGGATGCTGCGGGCATGGTTATCGACCTCAAGCGTTTTGATGAAATGCGGGGTATGCGGGAAAAACACTACAATGATGGTTATGTGGGTATTATCAAGCCCCGGGATTACCGTGAAAATCTGGAAGTTCCCACGGCGATACGGAAGTATAACCCCGAACTGGATGACTATTATACCGGAAAGGCCGTATCCGGCGGAAAGGATTTATAATACCCGATGTCTGAACCGGATGAATCGACGCTTTTGGCACAATTTTGCGCGCGGCTTGCGGCAGTGGAACGCCGTTCACCCCTGACGGTCGCTACCTATAATCTGGAGCTGCGCCATTTTACGGATTACATTCGCGCCAATGGCATGGATATAAAAACGGTCAAAGCGGAACAGCTTGCCGACTATCTTCAGCGGCGCAGGGCGGATCAGGGCATTGATTCCCGGTCGGCGGCAAAAGTCATTTCCTGCCTGCGTTCTTTTTTTCGTTTTGCCGCGGGCGAGGGTATTCGCAGCGACAATCCGGCGGCTCTTTTGGAAAGTCCGCGGCGGCGTTTCCGGATTCCCCAAACAATGGATCGGGAAACGGTTGAGCGGCTTTTGGCGACAATGGATTCAAACGGCCCGCTGGGGCTGCGGAACCGGGCGCTTTTTGAAATGATTTATTCATCGGGTTTACGGATATCCGAAGCGGCGGGATTAAATGTACGCGATATTGATTTTAAGGAAGGAATTGCGCGGGTAAAGGGAAAGGGAAACCGGGAACGGCTTGTCCTTTTTGGCGCCGAGGCGGCGGTATGGCTGAAACGCTACCTTGAAGAGTCACGGCCCCTTCTGGCTTCAGGCGGCGGGCGCGGTCCCGCCCTGTTTGTCGGCAGAAGCGGCAGGCGGCTTTCGCGCAAGGGAATATGGAAAAACTATGCGCGTTATGCGAAGATTGCGGGAACAGATTCCCGCGTTCATACGCTCAGGCACAGTTTTGCCAGCGGCCTCCTGCGCGGCGGAGCGGACCTCAGAACGGTGCAGGCCCTGCTGGGTCATGCCAACCTTGCCACAACCCAGATTTACACCCATGTGGACGACAGCTTATTGAAAGAGAGTCACCGCAGGTATCTGCCCCGCCTTGGGCGGCGGCGGATTGCAGTCAAACAGGAAGACGGAGGGGGCGGCAATGAAGAAATTTAAAGAGATAGTTCTGACCATTCTGGTACTGTCGATTATCGGGTCGGCAGTGGTTTGGGCCTACGGTTATGAGAAAAAAAAGGTTCATACCAATCTGGCAAAACGTATTGCGGAACTAAGCCCCCGGGGGGGGCCCCCCGAAACCATTGAGGGGCTGAAAGCGGCGATTGCCGCCTATGAGATGCAGATTGAGTTAAATGTAAAAGAAGGCGCCCAAACCGGCGTATACTGGAAAATACTGGCGATACGGCTTGCCGACAAGGGGATGCATCGTGACGCCCTTGACGCTTTTGAACGGGCGCTTTACTTTAAGGGCGATGACCCCACATTGTTTTACCTGACCGGCGAATCCGCCTCGGCTGCGGCTGCGGCTGCTCTGGGTTTTTCGGGAAATTCCGGCGCTGAAAAACAGCGCTATCAGAACCTTGCCGAATCGGCGTATCTGCGCTCCATCCAGTTGGATGCAACGTATGCCAGACCCCGCCTGGGCCTGGGCATCCTGTATACCTTTGAACTGAACCGTCCGGCGGAGGCAATTCCCCATCTGGAACGCTATAGGGAACTTGTGTCAAAAGACATCAGGGGAATGTTTGTTTTGGCGAGGGCGTACTATATGACGGAAAGCTACGACCGCGCCATTGAGCTTTATGACCGGATTATTTTGCAAAGCAAGGACCCGAAAGTCAGGGCGGAAGCGCAAAATAACAAGGAAATTATCAGGGATTTAATGTATGGTTGAACGCGGACTTTTGGATTTAATGCTGGCCCGTCTCAGTGAACTTTCACAGAAGGAAAAGATTCTCCTCTGCGAATCGTTGAACACGGAACAGGATTTAATCCAAAAATCCAAAGCGGATATAGAGGCTGTTATCGGTCATGAACTTGCCGTTTTTTGGGACATTGATTTAATTCGGATGCTGGCGGAGTGTGACGCGGCGGCGGCCCGCCTGAGCGGAATAAACTGGGTTTCCTGGAACAGCCCCGCCTATCCGCCCCTGTTGAGGGAGATATACGATCCGCCGGTATTGTTGTTTTTCAGGGGGCTGCTGCCGAATCCGGAGTCGCCCCTTGCCGCCGTGGTGGGAACGAGAAAACCCAGTCCTCAGGCGGCGGCGCAGGCATTCGAGATAGCCAAAGGCCTGGCGCGGGGCGGCATTTCCGTTGTTTCCGGCCTTGCCTTTGGTATTGACGCGATGGCCCACCGGGGGAATATTGAAGGTGGCGCTCCCACCGTTGCGGTACTGGGGTCGGGGGTTGATGAAGTGTACCCCTCATCGAACCGGCCGCTTGCCCGGCGGATACTGGAAACCGGCGGGGCATTGCTTTCCGAGTACCCTCCCGGCGCCGTTCCGCACAAATGGAGTTTTCCCGCCCGGAACCGGATTATTGCCGGCCTTGCCCGCGGCGTAGTGATTGTTGAAGCGCCGCAAAGATCCGGCGCGTTGATTACCGCCCGCTTTGCCGTGGATTACAACCGGGAACTGTGGATTGCCTCCGCCGGAACCGGCGAAGGGCGTTCCGTCGGCCGTTTTGACCGGAGGGGAACGGTAAAATTGGCCGGGGAGGGGGCGGGTATAATATACTCCGCCGCTGATATATTGCAGGCCTGGAACCATGAAACGGCGCTTGCTTCCTCTTTGGCGCAGTCGGTGGGTAATACCTTGGGTATTACCCACGGTATTACCGAAAGTGTTACCAATAGTGTTACGGAAAGTATCACTGAAAGTATTGCATTATGAATCAGAAAAGGATTAAACATGGCAGTTAAAACGGCAAAAAAAGAATCCTCACAAAAGAGCGTCCCTGCCAAAAAGGATGTCTCTGCAAAAAAGAGCGGTTCTTCCAAAAAGGGCAGTCCCGCCCCAAAAGACGCTCCGGCCAAAAAGGGCAAGTCCGTTTCCAAAAGCAAGGCAAATTCCGGCAAACGTATTTTGGTCATTGTGGAATCCCCGACCAAGGCGGCGTCTTTTGAAAAATACCTTGGTCCCGATTACACCGTTAAAGCGTCAATGGGCCACTTGATTGATCTTCCCAAATCACGAACCGGCGTTGACACGGAAAATAATTTTACGCCTGAGTATATAACCGTCCGCGGGCGGGCAAAGATTCTCAAGGAACTGTTAACGGAGGCAAAAAAGGCGGAAACGGTATTGCTGGCAAGCGACCCCGACCGTGAGGGCGAGGCAATCGCCTGGCATCTGAAAAACGCCATTTTGTCAAAACTGGAAACTAGGTCTGTTCAGCGGATTAGTTTTAACGAAGTAACGCCTCTGGCCATAAAAGAGGCGGTGGCGAATCCCCGCCCCATTGACGAGGCGCTGGTTGAATCGCAGAAGGCCCGCAGGGTGCTGGACAGGCTGGTTGGATACAGCCTTTCGCCGCTGCTGTGGAAGAAAGTGAAAAACGGCCTTTCCGCCGGCAGGGTGCAGTCGGTGGCCCTCCGCCTTATCTGCGAGCGCGAAAAGGAAGTAGAATCTTTTATTCCCGAAGAATACTGGACTCTGGATGCGGATTTTTTAATCGGCAAATCGGTCTTTACCACCCAGCTGGTCAGATGGAAAGGCGGCAAGCCGGAACTGCCCAATGAGGCGGCGGTTCAGGCCATTATTGCCGCCATTTCCGGTTCTGACTGCGTGGTAAGCGACATTAAAGAAGTTGACAAAACAATCAAACCCAAAGCGCCGTTCATTACCTCGGAGATGCAAAAGACCGCCGCAAACCGGCTGGGATTTACCGCGCGGAAAACCATGCAGGTAGCCCAGCAGCTTTACGAAGGGATAAACATCGGCAGTACCCGCGTGGGCCTTATCTCCTATATGCGCACGGACTCAGTGCGTATATCGCCGACCGCCCTTGAGGAACTGCGGGAATGGATTGGCAAAAATTATCCCAAAGAACTTCCCGAAAAGCCGCTGGTATACGCTACGGGGGGGAAGGCCCAGGATGCCCACGAAGCGATACGGCCAACCTATGTCAGTTATACCCCCGATTCTGTCGCGCAATACCTGAACCGCGATCAACTCAGACTCTACACGATTATCTGGGAACGCTTTGTTTCCAGCCAGATGACCAATGCCAAAACGCGCACCGTCAGCGCCGAAATTCAGGCTGTTACAGCTAACGGCGATGAGGCGGTCTTCCGCATCGCGGGAACAAAAGTAATCGAAAAAGGTTTTTATCAGGTGCTCAAACTGCTTTCATCAAAAGAAGAGAAGGGGAATCCCTATCCTCCGCTTAAAACCGGCGACAAGGTAAAGGCGGAAAAATTCCACCCCGAGCAGCACTTTACCCAGGGCCCCCCCCGCTATACCGAGGCTTCCATTATCGACATTTTGCGGGAAAAGGACATTGGCAGGCCCTCAACCTATGCGCCGATTATATCGGTACTGCTGGAACGCTACTATGTTACCCGCTCAAACAAACAGTTGGTTCCCACCTTGCTGGGAAAAATGATTAATGATGTGCTGGTGGAATATTTTCCCCAGTATGTTGACGCCGCCTTTACCGCCCTGATGGAAACCAAACTTGACAAGGTAGAGGAAAGCCAGTTGAAATGGCCCGATATGCTGCGGGAATTTTGGGGGCCTTTCAAGGCGCGGGTGGATGAAGTCGGCAAGACGCTGGAATCGTTTAAGGGCTCGCTGGACGAACCAACCGATTATAAATGTGAAAAATGCGGCAGGCCGCTGGTAAAAAAACTGGGCCGCTTTGGTTTTTTCCTTGCCTGCACCGGTTTCCCCGAATGCCGCACTACCCGTTCAGTTCCCCTTGCCAAATGCCCCAAATGCGGCGGTGATGTCGTGGCCCGTAAAACAAAAGGCCGGGGAAAGGAATTTTACGGCTGCACCCGTTACCCCGACTGCGACTTTATCAGCCATTTCAAGCCGATAAATCAGGATTGTCCCCAATGCGGCCAGTTCATGGTAGAAAAATACGACAAGAAAAATGGCAGCCACAAGGCCTGCATTAATCCCAATTGCGATTATTTGCATAGCGCGGAGAACGAAGAATGATTAATTCACTTCCCAAAATTTACCACGAAGGACACGGAGTACTGTTGTCCTACCGGACAGCCTGGAGTTTGAGTACGAGAAACTTCTTTTTCTCTAAAACTCCGTGTAACTCCGTGGTGAATTTTTTGAATAAATATCCATGGAGTAGTAAGGATGAAAAGAAGTGAATGAGTTTTCGGTGACGATACAGGAATACCTCTCGTATTTACAGTCGGTGCGGGGAGTTTCACCGCGGACGCTGGAAGCCTATCGTGACGATTTGTCCCTGTTTGTAAACTATTGCGGCAATCATGAAATTGACCCGGTACAGGCCAGTCCCTATCAGGTGCAGAGTTTTATCGCTGAATTAAGCGCTGAACGGGCGGCGCCGTCCAGCGTGAACCGCCGCCTTTCTTCCATACGGGGCTTGTACCGCTGGCTGATCCGTTTCGGCAAACGCGCCGACAATCCCTGCGACACTTTACGGAATGTCAAAGCCCCCCAGGGCCTGCCCTCCGTGTTATGGGAAGATGAAATGGCCGCTTTTGCCGAGTTGCCGCAGACACAAAAGATACTGTGGCCGGACAGGGACAGGGCCCTCATTTTGGTTATGTATTCGGCGGG
>JAIRRB010000020.1 GCA_031256195.1 Treponema sp. | reverse complement strand
TGCAAGATAACCCATTTGGTGGATATTTTTCCGGAAAAAGCGGAAAAAAAGAACGAAGAATACCATCTTGGCGCACAGGTCAGCGCATCCCACCGGGATATTCTGAACGATCCGTCCATTGATCTGGTAAGTATCTGCACCCCGCCCTTCTGCCATGCGGAAATTACGATCGATTGCTTAAATGCGGGGAAGAATGTCATTGTCGAAAAGCCCATGGCCGCTTCTCTGGAAGAATGTGACGCGATGATTGCCGCGGCGAAAAAAAGCGGCAAGATTCTTTCCGTTATTGCCCAAAACCGCTTCCGCGACCCTATCGCCGGACTGAAAAAAGTTTTGGATGCGCAATTAATCGGCAAAGTTGTCCACGCCCAGGTTGATTCTTTCTGGTGGCGGGGACATGCCTATTATGATCTCTGGTGGCGGGGAACCTGGGAAAAAGAAGGCGGCGGCTGTACCCTGAACCATGCGGTTCATCATATTGATATGCTCGGCTGGATGCTGGGGCTGCCCCACAAGGTAAGCGCCGTGTTGAGTAACGCCGCCCACGATAATGCCGAAGTAGAGGATATTTCCATTGCGATTTTACAATACGGAGGCGGATTGTGCGCTCAGGGGGCGCTGGCGCAGATTACCAGTTCCGTGGTTCACCACGGCGAAGAACAGCAGTTGATATTTCAGGGGGAAAAGGCCCGTATATCAACTCCCTGGAGAGCCGCGGCCAGCACCGCCCAGCCTAACGGTTTTTCTACCGGACGGCAGGATGAGGCGCTGATTAAACAGCTTAATGATTTTTATGAATCACTGCCTCATCTTGCCCATATCGCCCATGAGGGGCAAATTGACGATGTTCTTAACGCTGTTGAAACCGGTTCGAATGTGCTTATCGGCGGTGAAGACGGCAGGCGCACCATCGAGATTATTACCGCCATTTACCGGGCCGGTTGTGAACAGCGGGTCGTAGAACTGCCCATACAGCGTAACGATCCCTTTTACACGGTGAAAGGGATTATGGAACGGGTTCCTCATTTTTATCAAAAAAACGCATCAGTAATGGAATAGGGCGGCGGCGTTATGGTGAAATCATCGCTGCGTTACCGCAACCCCATCCTGAGCGGCTTTTACCCCGATCCTTCAATCTGCCGCGTAGGGCCTGATTTTTATCTGGTTAATTCTACGTTTGCGTATTTTCCCGGCATTCCGGTTTTTCACAGCAGGGACCTTCGACGCTGGAAACAAATCGGCAACGCTATCCACCGCCCGGCGCAACTCTGCTTTGACGGGCACCGGACTTCCGAAGGGCTGTTTGCCCCAACCATCCGCCACAACCGGGGAACTTTTTACCTGCTCTGTACCCTGATAGGCACAAGCGGCAACTTTATCATTACCGCATCAGACCCCGCCGGCCCCTGGTCGGACCCGGTTTGGCTTTCCGGCGCCGGTGGTATAGACCCTTCAATTTTTTTTGATGATGACGGCACGGTCTGGTATACCGGAACCCATGCCGCTCCGGAAGGGGAAGCGTATCCGGGCAACTGCGAAATATATATACAGGAAATGGACCTTTCACTTCTCGCGGCGGGAAAAAATCCCCTCATTGGCGAAAGCGCCGGTATTTGGCGGGGAGCGATGCGTAACGCGGTCTGGCCGGAGGGGCCGCACATTTACCGAATCAACGGCTGGTATTATCTGTTGTATGCCGAAGGGGGAACCGGCCGGGATCACGCGGTGTGTGTTGCCCGTTCAAAAAATATCCGCGGCCCCTGGGAAGGAAAGCAGGGCAATCCGGTTTTAACGCACCGCTATTTGGGGAAAAACGCGGAAATTGTCAACACGGGTCATGCGGATATTGTAGATGACCCTGAGGGAAACTGGTGGATGACACTGCTGGCTTCCCGGCCCTTTCAGGAAGTATGCCCTCTGGGCAGGGAGACCTTTATGGTTCCGGTTTTGTGGGAAGACGGCTGGCCCTGCATCGCGTCAAAAACCGGACTGATTGAAGAAGAGTTTCCCCTGCCCTATGCGCCGGATCATCCAACGGATAATATTGACTGGATCAGTGAAAATTCCTGCGATCATTTTTCTGTTAACAGCGATAACGACGGCGATAAAATGACACCTAACTCAATAAGGCTGCCGCTCCACTGGCTTATGCTCCGTATGCCCGTCAATGAAAAAGACGCCGCCCTGAGCCTGACGGCCCGGCCCGGCGCCCTGCGGCTGTTTACCACAGCGGCAACCATGCGCGGCAGGGATCATCCCGCTTTTGTCGGCAGGCGGCTGAAGCATAAAAACTGGACATTCTCCGCCGCCATTGAATTTACCCCCCAAACGGAGACTGAATCCGCCGGTATCATTCTGATCCAAAGCGAGGATTGGCAGTACCGTTTTGAGCTGTATCGCGCCGCTTCTGGCTGCCTTTCACTGCGCCTTGTCCGCGCCGCGGGCACAGAAGACGAAATTGTCATGACCGGGGAATGTTCCGGGGAAGAAATGCCGGGAAACCCGCTGATTCTGGCGGCCTGCTGCGATGAAATGGCGATTTCCTTTTTTTACGGGAAAGACCGCTCTTCGCTGAAACATTGCGCCGGCCCGGTGGACGGGCGCATACTCAGTACCGAATACGCGGGCGGCTTTGTGGGTACGCTGGCAGGAGTCTTTGCATCGGGCAACGGGAAGAACATCCATAATTACGCCGATGTATTCTGGGCGGAATATCAGCACAGCTAATCGTTGGGAAATATCATACCTCCGGTATAAGGTTTCCGGACAACTCTAACAAAAAACAAAATAAAAAACAAAACAAGACTTTTTCTGCCGTACTTTTTTTATTATATTGGTGACGCAAACAACCATACTATTCAGAAGATTTATCATGGGCTTTTGGGGACTGGCAAATGGTGAAAATACCGGAGTATATGATGCGGACAGAAGACCACTTGCATAAAGCCATTAATTTTTCGCCCATAGGATACCTGTACGTTATTGACGGAATAATCCAGGACCTCAACATGAATCTGAAAAATAATTGGGGGGCGGAGATCGGCAAGCCGGTTGCTGAATATTATATTGATCCCAATGACCTGGATACTTTAATCAACACCCTGGTCACCAATAATTCTGTTTACCGTAAAATTATTAATTTCAGAACAAAAAACGAAAAATCCTGCCGTCATTTGATTAACGCAAAAAAAACCGAGCGGCAGGATAAAATAGCCTATTCAATGTGGGTTGTCAACCTTGGGGAAAACAAAACAACCATAGAATATAAAATCGAAGTTGGGAGTATGCTGAAGAACCTTTCGGAACAGAATCAAATGCAGCAGGCTCTTCTTGACACTATACCCCACCCGGTTTTTTATAAAGGCGCGGATACAAGATTTTTTGGATTCAATAAAGCGTACGGAGAAGTATTCGGGGTCAATACCAGAGATTTATTGGGTAAACGGGTACTGGATTTGGAATACCTGAGCATGGAAGACCGGATGGTGTATCAGGCCGAAGACGAAAGGGTAATCAATGAAAACAGTCATACAAGCTATGAAATGCCTATGCCGTTTGCCGACGGTAAAATACATGAAACGCTGTATTCGGTTACCGGTTTCAAAATGGAAGACGGAACCCCGGGCGGATTGGTAGGAATCTTTATAGATATAACTGACATTCGGGAAGCGCAAAAGGCTTTGGAAGCCGCTACAGGGGAAATTGAAGAACACCACAAGACCATAATGGACAGTATTAATTACGCCAGAAAAATCCAAATGAACCTGCTTCCTCCGAACAGCGCTCTGGCAAGAGCGTTTTCCGATTACTCAGTTATCTGGAAACCCCGCGATGTAGTGGGCGGCGACATATACTGGATGAAACAGTTTGATAAAGGTACGATTCTGTGCGTATGCGACTGTACCGGCCACGGTACGCCGGGTGCGCTGCTCACCATGCTTGTCGTGTCAACGCTGGAATCGGTGGTATGGCCGAGCAATTGCATGGATACCGCCGGCGTTATATGGGCGCTTGAACAAATGCTGGTCGACGTTTTCAGTGTCAAGGCCAGCGATCGTGAAGCAAACGATTCCGACATTAAGGACGGCTGCGACCTCGCGGTTTTATTTATCGCAAAGGACGGAAATGTCACCCTTTCATCAGGACACATGAATGTCTTTGTCTGCGGCGGTACAGAACTGCGGCGAATCAGGGGACAGAGGATTTTTGTCGGCGAGGGCGGTCTGAAAAGCAAGGATGACATAAAAACAATCCGTATCCCCTTTGATTCCAGAGACAAATTTTATATCGCTTCGGACGGATTGTTTGACCAGCCGGGCGGCAGCCAGGGCGCTCCTTTTGGATATAAGCATTTCGAAAAAATCATTGTGGATAATCACCACGAACAGCAGTCCGTTATATCCGGTAAGGTATGGGAAGCTTTTGAAGCGCACCGTGGCAGCGAGCCGAGGGTGGATGACTTCGCGCTGATAACATTTAAACTGTAGGGAGATATTTTTATGGAAATAGACCTGTTTGAATATGAGCAGCGGATACATAACGAGGCTGCGGCCCATGTTGCCGGTCATAAAGAGTCCGGAGGCAACGCTCTTTTGAATTTTGAGGAATACGCGAAACTTGCGGCAGAATACGGCAGACTGCTCAAACATCTGCGAAGGTCTACCCGTATCGCCGACCGGACAACGACTGGTTTGAATGAGAGCAATCTGGACCTGGAGGACAAAGTCCATTATGATGCGCTGACCGGTATTTACAACAGGCGGTTCATGGATGATAACCTGAAACGTATCATCAGATCACTCTCGCGCTCCGGCAGCATCCTCAGCGTGATGATGACGGACATTGATTATTTCAAAAAATATAACGATACATACGGACACAGCGAGGGGGATGCCTGTCTGAAAACCGTCGCGCAGACCCTTGCGGGAAGCCTGTCGAGGTCTGACGATTTTGTCGCGCGGTACGGCGGCGAAGAGTTCGCGGTAATTCTGCCGAATACCGACGAGAGCAACACCCACGTCATGGCGAACAGGATACTGGAAAACATAAGGGCGCGGAATATACCCCACGAAAAAAATAAAGCGGCGGGCTGCGTTACCATTTCCATAGGGATTACAACGGGCCTTGTTACCAATACGCAGAGCGGAATCGATTACATTAAGCGCGCTGATGAAGCTTTATATCAATCAAAGCGAAGCGGACGCAATCGATATACCTATATAAGTTTGGAGGAAAAGGAATGAAATTCAGTTTGCGTCAGTACAGTAAAATGTTAAGCGATAATAACATTCACGTTGTTTACAGCGGCCCAATCTGGGCAAGCGGCGTAGACGGCATGGCGGAAATGCTTACCAAACGCCTTGAATTTGATGATTTGCCGTTAAGCGCGTCACAATCCGTGTTCTCGATATTTGTCGAGCAGGTTAATAACATGATGATGTATTCCGCTGAAAAGGAAACAAAAAACGATTCCGAGGGCCATTTGCAGGAAATATCAAAAGGCACTATTATCCTGGGAACGCAGGATAATACCTATTTTGTTCAAAGCGGAAATGTGGTTTCAAACAACAACGCCAGGATTCTCAAATCCCGCATAGATTATCTTAATACCCTTAACAAAAAAGAGCTTCGCCAATACCATAAAGAACGCATAAAGTCGGAAAATGATAATCCTGAAAGCAAAGGCGCGGGCATCGGGCTGATTGAGATTGCGCGGCGTTCATCTTTCCCCATTGAGTATGAATTTGAAGCATATAACGATGAGTTACAGTATTTTTCCATGTATATTACGATAACGCAGGGAGGTAAAGAATAATGTCGTTTCATCTGGAAAGGGAAAAAACGACCTCAACTCCATATGTTTTGGTTGATGAGGAAAGAAACTACATGAGGCTGGAAGGCCGCTGTTTCCATGAAAATGTCGGCGTGTTTTTCAAGGAAATCAACGACTGGCTGGACGAGTATCTGGCAACCGATTTTGGCACGTTTACCTTTGACAACGCAATCAACTACTTTAACAGCTCAACCACAAAACTGATGCTTAATATGCTGTTAAAACTGGATCGTCACTCTTCTGATAAAACCAAAATTATCGTAAACTGGATTACAACCGAAGATAACGACATTATGATCGAATGCGGCGAGGATTTTCAGGAGGAAATGGAAAATCTGGAATTTAACCTGATTATACAGTAGGCTTCTGCTGCTTTAGCGCCGGGATTTTACAAGCAGGTTTTGAATCACTTTGTCGGTGATGTCTACCGTGGGACTGTACCAGAGAACGCCGGTACTCTGTTTCAGGTCAATCACCATGCTGTAGCCTTCGCTTTCAGCAATATAACGTATCTCGCTGTATACCTGCTCCAGAAAAGTACCGGACTGGGAAAGTTTTTTCCGCTGATCTTCCAGTTCGGCGGTTTTCGTCGTATAATATTCCCTGAGAAATTCCGACTTGCGGTAAATTTCGTTTTCCAGTTTCAGCGCCTGCGCCTGATCGCCGCTTAAAACCATATCCGCCTGTTTTGACTTTAAGTCCTGAATCTCTCTGGTCATCCGGTCAATATCGGTTTGAACCCTGGCGCTGCGTTCCTCGAATTCACGCACGGCGCGGGAATCGCGGAAAAAAGCGGAGTAAACTTTGGGAAGGTCAACTACGGCAAAACGGGTTAACTGCTGGGCGCACAGTGAAGCGGCGCAGCAGCCAAGAAGCGAAAAAAGCACTATAATTTTTTTCATATTAACATCCTTAATACGCAATGGCAAATGAAATAACCGGATCGATACCGGAAGCGGGATTATCCGGATTCCCGAACATACTGCCCCGCTCCCAGGTAAATACCCCGTCTACCACCCTGAACCGTTTTGCCAGACTGAAACGGAAAGGAAACTGGGGCAAAGTAAAACGCAGGCCGCCGCCAAAACTAAAGCGCATATTTTCTATGGTAAAGTTGCGTTTCCCTTCGTCATTTATTCCAAAATAGAAACCCTGAATTGTCTCTACACCGGCAGCATCAAAGAAAAAGTCCCATGCCAACAAACCCTGCACAATGGGGAACCTTAACTCTACCCAGTTTTCCCACAGGGTAAGCCCCTTGTTGCGGTATTCATTGCTCCAGCCCCTGCCGATAAACATTCCGTCAACCGACAATTTGCTGGTTTCTTCCATGACCGGCGTAAAACGGTCCGTATCCCTGCCCGGCTGCCTGAAGATAAACGACAATCCTGAATGGAGGGCAAGGACACCTTTGAAATTCCATTTCTCCGTTACCGCAACATTGAACAGGGTAAAATAATACTCTACCCTGCTGTCGCTGCGCAGGTAATGCTCCCGTTCAACTTCGCCCAGCAGACCGTAGATACCAAAACGTTCATACAGATAATATCCGTTTGAAGGGTCATAGTATAAATCCCGCTGATCAAGGGAAATGGTAGACCAGAACGAATTTTTGGGCGTCCACTGATTATTCCCCTCCCTGAGTGCGGGATCAAAGGGACGATAGATGGTATTATCGTAATCGTTGAGGATAAGACCGGTCCTGACGCCTCCTCCCACAGACAGGTTGCCTGCCGGGGTAGGCCAGCGATAGCCGGTGGAGAATCCCAGAGACAGGTACAACTGCCGGTAATCCATAAGAAATTCCTGCGAGGGCAGTTTATTGGCCGATTCATATTCTTTGTATGAAGCAAAACCATCGGGAAAAGCGTAGGTTTCATCGCCATGGAAAAAGGGAGGGCTGTTGTTCATTGCCGCCAGGCGTTTGTTCCACTGAACCGTAAAATCAAAACCGCCGGAAAGAGGCATGCCGAATATCCAGCGATGGTTGTAGTTCAGGGTAAGGCTGATAGAATCAAAAGTGCCGTTAATATCCGCTCCAAGCTGATTGCCCGTGCCGCGAAGGTTACGGTCGTTCCATTTAACCATACCGGAGATGGGAAAGGATTCCGGATCGGCGCTGCCGGAAAAGGTAAGACCGAACTGTAAATCCGTGGTAGGCTGCTCCTCAACAACAAACACCAGGTCCATAAGGCTGTCGGCGCTGCCCGGCGGGGTTTCCGGAGCAACCATGGTAAAATACTGGAGGTTCATCAGGTTACGCCAGGCTTCCATCACTTTTGTTTTGGAAAATACATCGCCCGGTTCCAGAGGTACTTCCCTGAGTATTACCTCAGTCTTTGTTTTAACATTTCCCCTGATAATAATATTTTCGATATGCGCCCTGCCCCGCTCTATGATGGGGATACGGTAGGAAACCACTCCGGCGGCAGGGTCTCTGTTTTCTTCCCTGCCTATGGTATTAAAAATGTAACCGTTTTCGTAATACAAATCCGCAATGCTTTGAATATCCGCTTCTACCCTGCGGGCATTGATTGTTTCACCTGTCTTGGATCTTACCAGAGCGGATAACTGCTCGGTAGAAAATATCAGGTTCCCTTCAAAAGTAATACCCCCAAAGGTATAAATTCTCCCTTCGTAAATTCTGAAGGTCAGGGTAAGCCTGTTGTTCCCCTTTGCATCCCTGTTTATTTCTCTGGTCACATCAACGACTTCCGCGTCAATGTATCCGCGTTCATGGTAATACTGGGTAATGGCGGCGCGGTCGGCAATGAGTTTTGATTCCTGAAAAGCGCCGGCATTGATCAGGCTCCTGGCTTTCAGGGAGAGTTGGCTTTTCAGCGCTCTGGTTGAAAAAATCGCGTTACCCTCAAAACGGAATTCCTCAATGGAAATTTTTTCGCCCTCGGTAATGTAAAAAGTAAGGGTGATGGTAGAATCGCCTGAAGTCTGGGTTTCTGATCGTACCTTTATGTCCGGATATCCCTTTTCCAGGTATTTGTTGATAAGCGCCTGCTCATCAACATGAATCTTTGCCTGATTTACCACATCGTTAACCTTGATCGAAATCGTATCGTTGAGTTCTGTTCTCCGCAGCCCGGAATTCCCGATAAAGTTGATTCTGCCCACCGTGGGACGTTCGGTAACGGCAAAACGGATAATCACCTCATTACGGGAAAAATCCGCAGGCACCGCGCTGGGGTTAATAAGTTCAAAATATTCAAGGGCATAGAGCTTGCCCTGTATCTCATAAAATATCGAGTCATCAAAGGGCAGGCCCCGGTAGGGTTCCATCAACCCTTCCAGTTCGGAAGCCTTTACATGACGCAGGCCGGTAAAAATTATATCCTTAATGGGTTTTCCCTCATACCATTGCTGGGCAAAACCCGTCACAGAAACAAAAAGCAAGGCCAATGCACAAAACACCGTCTTCGCCAAACAAAATTGGGCACGCATCAAAACTCCTAAAATGACCTGGACCAGGTAAGGGTTATGGAATTATCGTTAACATACCAGTTTTCCGGGTGTGTCGGGGTAAAATCCCAGCGTATACCGAACAGGGGATTCTGCATTTCAATCCCAATATCGGGCGCTACCGCAAAAGCAGCTTTATTTGCATCATAACGCAGGGAAACCATACCCTGGACAAACATATCCTGTCCAATGTACTTACCACCAAAAACAGTTGTATTATCAAAATAGTTACCTACCCCGCTTATTCTGTCAACCGGTGCCTGAAATGCCTGATAAAGGGCATTCTGGAGAACCTGCGTCCTGACGCTGAACATATCAAGCCGTGTAAAATTGCGTATCTGCTGTTCAAGCATCCCCAACTGCCGCCCCATAATGAGTTTGGTGGCGATTTCGGAACCTGAGTTGAAAAAAGCACGCTGAATGGAAGTGGCGCTCTCGTCCGGCGGAGCGTCGGGGGTACTCTGCCCCAACAGGGCGAGAATTTCCATCTGGGACAGCATGGGAGACGATTCAAAACGGGCGGCAAAGGAAAGCAGGGGAGCATTGTCAACAATCATGGAAATGGTTACCGGCCCGCTGTCGGTATGATCGCGTATCTCGGCGCGGGCGGTCAGGCGGGGGGAAAAACGCAGTTCATTCTCCCGAAAACTCAGGGTGCCTGAACGGATATAAAAATTCCGCTCAAGGTAATAAATATCTCCGCCGCGGATTTTTACATCGCTTACCAGAGAATACTGCCGCGCCAGAGAATCGGCGGTAATATGCAATTTGGTTCCAATATCAGGATTCGCCCTGAGAATGGGTATTCTTGAATTAGGGTAGATAAATTCCACTACCGGGCCGGTACTGATCGTAACATTGACAACAAAGGGAGTTCTTGACTGGGAGAAGGGACTTCCTCCCCGCGAATTGGCTATTTCCTCGTAGTTAATGCCCATTTCGGTGTTGTTGGCATACAGATCGCCGGAAATATCAAACGCCGTATTTTCCATGGAAACATTGAGATTACCGGCAGCATCGCCGCGGGCTACGAAACCGCTTATATCAAAGCCATAGGGGATGGGCGTTTCGCGGGGGACCGCTATGTCCAGACTGAACGTATCCGGTATCCAGCGGTCAAAACGGAACCAGCCCTTGACCGTTCCCGCTCCTTTTCCCACGGTGGTAGGAACCGGGCCGAAATTCATTTCATTCCCCTCAAGGGTTATGGTAAAAGGAATGGGACGCAATTCCTGGGTTAGGTAACCGGGTACCCTTATCCGCAGACTGGTACCGCGGGCGGAACCAAAAAACTCAGGGTCGGTAAGCGACCCCCTGATATCCAGCGACGCATTCACATAACCGCCGGTCATAAAAAAGTCACTGTTCTCCGGCACGACAGCAAATAATTCCGCCATATCAACATACAAGTCGCCGCAATGGGCATTGATGGTATTGTGCTGTATACTGCCAATAAAAGTGCCGCGCAGGGGACAGGGGCTGGAAAGGCCCGCATAAAAACTGCCCTCCCCGTCCATCTGAAAACGAATCATATCGCGGGGGCCGCCCGCCACCGAAAAAACATCATCCGAACGGGAGAAGGCAATATCAAAAGTCTGCGTCTGTTTTTCATTTCCGTAACTAAATCTTTCGATATGGATATTTCCGGCAACCGAATTCAGCACCTCGCCCATTTCAAACCATGACCGTATGGGCCTGAAACCGGCTTCAAGCGACAGGCCTGCTTCCAGCGGCCTCCCCCCGGCAAGGCCGATTATGTCGGCTTTGGCCTCGGCCGCCCCTTTTACGCCGCTCATCATGAGCCAGGGCATTGTCCCTTCAATACCGGCAAAACTAAAGTTCAGGCTGTTGACAACTAATTCTCCGCTGTCCAGCACGGCGTAAGCCCTTGCCCCGAATTCCTGACCGAACAGTTTGCCTTTTACCGAGGAAAGATTGAATTCGGTCTGGAAAGAATTAATGGAATCCCATGACAGACGGATATCCCCGTTGGCAAGGGCTTTTACCTTGTTAAACGCACGGTCGAGATGTACGGATGATCCGGAAAAGGCAAGATTAAACCGGCGGTCGGTAAAAGACGCGGCTACATGGTAACGCTCTTCAGCCTCCCCCATTTCCAGCGTACCGGTAAAACCGGAATAATCCGCCGGCCAGAAAATATCCGCCCTGCCGTTGAGCGGGCCGACGGTATCACGGTAATACAGCAGGGGCAGATGCACCCCCTGGGAGTCCGCATTGCCGGAAATCCGTATCTGCGCCGGCCCGGCCGGACTGGCAATGCCGGTCAATTCAAACTGGTCCAAATCTACCGACCAGGAAGCCGCGGTATCGTAGCGGAGCTGCGCCGCACAGGAAAGAAAGGCCGGATAGCCCAGGAAAGGCACCGGAAGATTATCGGCGTACAGGGAACCGGTATAACCTTTGCCGCCTGATGCGGCAAGATTCACATTAAAGCCGTGGGAACCCTGAATGTTCACCGACTTCCCGCTCAGCACCGCTCCTTCAACAAAATAAACCTGATTGCGGTAATGGGCATTTATCAAAAAATTGGTATTTTTTGCGGCGGTAAAGTCCGCTTTTCCCGACAATAACAGGGTATCATCCCCCCGGACAAAGCGGCCCCCGTTCAGTTCAAAACGGCGTTCCGTACCCGTCAGGGAAACACGCCCCTCAAACCCCTTGCCTGTCCCATCGTTAAAAACAAAGCGCGGAGCGTTATACGACCAATGAACAAAATCCGTATTGAGATATAATTCTGTGGTAATAAAAGCGCCGTCCAGCAGTCCTTTCAGGGGGACCGGAAGAGACGCATTTTGTATAAAGGGCAGTGCCATACCGGCAAGATCGCCCACTGAAAATGAATCCAGTCTCACGTTAAGTTCCATACGCCGCGGCTCTGAATCCAGAGAACCTTTCAGCAGCAATGCTCCCCTTCGCCCATTGTCAAAATGTTCAGGGTCTATAAGACGCAGGGCGGAAACCGTAAAGCCCAGATTATTTTTTGAAGGCCGCAGCAGTACATTGAAACCAATCAGGTCAACCTGCCCCAAACTCAAAGTTTCGCACCGTGCGCTAATCTCGCTGTCCCGGGCGCTTACCAAAATATCCGCATTCAGGGTTTCCCTGCCCCAGAGGCCGAAATTAATCAGGGAGAGAGTACCGTCGGGGGCAAAGGGTTCCAGCCCGGCGCTGCCGCTAAAACTGATTTCTCCGGAAACAAAACCGTCCGCCCCTTCCGCATGAGGCATTGATAGACGGAGGGTGTTAATATGGGCACGCTTTTCATCGCCTGCGGCATTTATCTGAAATGACCCTCCCGCAGCCGGAGAAGGCAGAGCATTATTGGCAATTGCCGCGCCGGCCAAATTCACCGCATAATCAAGGCTGCCGTTATGCGTACGATCAAAAGAAGCCGTACCGGAAACAGCGATGTCGAGTAACTGACGGGCGTCTTCTAGCCCTCCGGAAAAAGAAAGAAATTCACCCAGCCTGAAATTCATGCAGTCAAACTGCGCGTCTATCGTTTCATGATCGATTCCGTATTCAAGGGAACAATCAAAGGGAAGCTCGTCCGGCATTTTCCCCAGACGGATTATGCGCCGCTCCAGAACGATGCCAAAGGCGACAGGGCTTGCGCTGACCGCGTCTCCGGTAATGGCGGGAACACTGAAAACAGCCTCTCCCTCTTCCATGTCCGTCCGGAAGGAACCGTTCGCCCTCACCGCCGCGTACAGATTCACCGGCGCTCCAATCAGCCAATCTACCGTAACGCCGAAGACCCATTTGCCGCCAAAAATCACCCGGTTATCACCAATTTCGATATCCAGATTCAGCGCGTCAATCTCAAACTGATCCCCGCTTTTATGAACCAGAAATTTCCCGTTGCGTATCCGTACCATGAGGCTTTCAGGAAATATTCCGTCAAAATTCTGCCGGGAACTGTCTTCGCCCGCGCTCAGTTTTTCAAAAAGACTAATCAAATCCCGGTCACGGGCGGTATTGAAATCAATAAACGGAGAATCAATCCGCACGGAGTGAATTGCCCGAACCTTTCCCCGCAGCAGGTCCCACAGCGAGTAGGCAATGCGGAAACGGGACATGGTAAGCACCGGACGGTCATCCTGATCTATAACACGGACATTGCGCACATCAAAAGAACCGAACAGGGAAGGGCTAATCGAAGAATACCGTATTTTCCGGTCTATCCGCTGTTCCAGCCGGGTGATAAGATCGTCCCGGATACTGATCATTCCCCCCTGTACCGCTCGCTGAAAAGGCCATAAAATCAACGCGCCCAGGATGACAAGGCCGGAAAAAATGAGAATTTGGACATACAATCGAAACGGAAGTGTTTTTCCCGGCACCTGTTTTCCTCAAATTCGCCGGTTTGAACCAGCTTCTCTATTAATATACCACATTTAACGTAATAAAGTATATTGATAATTCTGAAAATGTACGGTATTTTGGCCTTATACATGGAAATATTATGCAATTTTGCCGTATTTGAGGGGGGAGACGGCAGCGGAACCAGCACTCAACTTGCCATGCTGGGGCACAAATTCGCCGCTCTTCGCCCTCACAGCCCTGTTTTTTTTCCTACAGCGGAGCCAATGGAAGGCCCCATCGGCCGTATAATCCGTTCCGCACTGAAAAATAACCTCGCTTTACAACCGGATACCCTTGCGCGGCTCTTTGCCGCTGACCGCGGCGAGCATTTATACGCTGTCGGCGGCATAACTGAACGCTGTAAGCGGGGAGAATTGGTCATTTGCGACCGTTATGTACTGTCCTCGCTGGTTTATCAGGGTATAGAATGCGGTGAAGAGCTTCCCCGCAGCCTGAATACCTGCTTCCCTGCCCCCGAACTGCTGCTTTTTTTTGACCTGGACCCCCAAATCGCCCAGGAACGCATTCAGGGCCGCCCTTCCCTGGAAATTTACGAACACCTGGAATTTCAAAAAAAAGTCCGGGAACGCTACCATGCCCTGCTCGGCGGATACCGTGAGGCCGGAGTCCGGGTGGAGATCGTCGACGCGTCGCAGAGCCCTGAAAAAGTCGCCGCGGCGGTATGGAGTCTCGTGTCTAAAATGCCGATATTCAAAAAAATGGGGAATGAGGAATGAAAACGCCGCCTGGCGCCATAATGAAAGTTATTTTAAGTATTTTTTTCCTCTCCGCAGTTATCCCCCTGAACGCGTATTACGTCACTTACAAGGAACAGTATTACCGCCTGTACCATCTGCACCATATTCAATATCCCGATGACACCATGGAAAATATCTACTGGCTTGAAAAGGCGATGAAGGCTGATTTTGCCAACCCCCTCTACGCCCTTGCTTTAATCGAAGATGAAACCCAATGGGAAAAATACCGTTACCTGTTCAACATGCACATCAATCTTAAATTAATTGAGCAGTATCTTTTTTTGGGGAACAAATGGAACAAACGGCGCGCGTATTTTTACAACGCCCCCTGGAAAGAACAAAATCTGGAGAGTCTGGAAACCGCGGAAACCTGTTACCGCACGGCGCTGTACTACTGGACCGCCGCGTCAGAATGGGCGGGGAAGGCGCAGGAAAAACGTTTTTACTTTATCAATTTACCCAAGGTCCAATTTTGGGAGGATGAAGCCCTGCGCATGGGAACCGGTGAGCTTGATTACGAAAAAATAATCAGCCGCGAACTGGCCCTGCTGAATAAGGTACGCGAAAAATTTCAGGCGATGGGCAATTAAAGATTAAGCATGACGCTGAAAGACCTGAAAATCGGCAAAAGCGGCCTTGTTGTGGCGGTAGGCGGCGAAAAAACAGTGCGCAGGCGGCTGTTGGAAATGGGTATCACGCCCCGCACCATCATAACCGTTAAAAAAGCCGCGCCGATGGGCGACCCCATTGAATTGCTGCTGAGGGGCTATGTGCTGTCTCTGCGGCTGGCGGAAGCGGACAAAATCACCATAGAGGAGATTGGGGAATGATATTTGCGCTTGCGGGAAACCAGAACTGCGGCAAGAGCACGCTGTTCAATCAGCTTACCGGCTCAAATCAGCATGTAGGCAATTTCCCCGGCGTAACCGTTGATCAAAAAATAGGCGATATTATCGGGTACAAAGACACTTTCATCGTTGATTTACCCGGTATCTATTCACTGGCACCCTACACCAGCGAAGAAATCCTTACCCGTGATTTTTTACTCAAACAAAAACCTGACGGCATTATCAACATCGTTGACGCGACCAATATTGAGCGCAACCTGTACCTGACCATGCAATTAATCGAACTGCAAATTCCGATGGTGCTGGCCCTCAACATGATGGACGAAGTACAGGCCAATAACGGCAGTATCGACATACAGCGCATCAGGGAATCCCTGGGCATTCCGGTCATTCCCATAGCGGCGGTAAAAAAACAGGGGCTTCCTGAGTTAATGGAACAGGCGGTAGAAACAGTGCGCCGCCGGAAAAAACCTGAACGTATTGATTTTTGTTCCGGCGCGGTACACCGGGCCATTCACGCGGTGCTGCACATGATTGAAGACCATGCCCAAAGGCAGGGCCTTCCCCTGCGCTTTGCGGCAACAAGGCTGGTCGAGGGCGACGAACCTATTCAAAAACTGCTTTCCCTTGATGAAAACGAAACCGACATAATAGAACACGCCGTTATGGAAATGGAAACGGAATTAAGCACCGACCGCGAAGCGGCGTTAGCTGATATGCGTTATCAATTTATCGAAGATATTTGCAAAAAAAGCGTTGTGAAAGTAACAGAAAGCCGCGAATACCGGCGCAGCGTCAGGCTGGACTCCGTATTGACGGGCAAGATATGGGCGTTTCCGGCTTTTTTGGGAATCATGCTGCTGGTTTTTATGCTTACCTTCGGCGTTATCGGTAACAGACTCCGTGATGGGGTAGTATGGGGATTGGACAAGGTCAGCGGCATGATAGACAGCGCGTTAGGTGCTTACGGCCTCAATCCGGTCATTCATTCGCTACTCATTGACGGTATATGCGCGGGAGTGGGGGTGGTATTAAGTTTTGTTCCCCTCATCGTTACGCTGTTTTTCTTTCTTTCCCTGCTGGAAGATTCAGGATATATGGCGCGGGTGGCGTATATGATGGACAAGCCGCTGCGCAAAATCGGCCTTTCGGGGCGCAGCTTCGTACCCCTGCTCATGGGATTCGGCTGCAGCGTTCCGGCCATAATGGCGACACGAACCCTTGCAAGCGAGCGCGATAAAAAAATGACCGTCTTTTTGACGCCGTTTATGAGCTGCAGCGCGAAACTCCCGATATACGCCCTGTTTACCGCCGCCTTTTTTCCGTGGCATCAGGCGCTGATAATGAGCGGCCTGTATTTGCTGGGGATTATGTTCGGCGTACTTTCAGGCTTTATAATGGAGAAAACGATTTTTAGGGGCGCGCCGGTTCCCTTTGTCATGGAACTGCCCAATTACCGTTTTCCTTCCGCCAAAACCGTAGTGCGGCTCTGTTGGGATAAAGCGAAAGATTTTATACAGAGGGCCTTTACCATAATTTTTCTGGCAACGGTGGTAATATGGTTTCTGCAATCTTTTGACGCGCGGTTGAATTTTATTCACACAAACTATGCTGAAGGCGGCGAAGATTCCCTGCTTGCGATAGCCGGAAGACTCATCAGCCGCCTTTTCGTTCCGTTGGGATTTTCCGACTGGCGCGTCTGTACGGCGCTGATAACCGGTTTTACCGCGAAAGAAGCCGTGATAAGCACACTGGCGGTATTAACCAGCGCGAGTGTTGCAGAACTGAGCGGCGCCCTGCATACCCTGTTTTCTCCGTTAAGCGCATTCAGTTTTTTGATATTCACGCTGTTATATACACCCTGCGCGGCGGCGGTTGCGGCGGTAAAACGCGAACTCGGCAGCGTCAAAGGCGCCATTTTGATCATACTGTATCAAACCGGCATCGCCTGGCTTGCCGCTTTCTGCTTTTACCAAATCGGCTCTTTGGTTGGTTGATTGGGGATTGTCAAACAGAACGTCAGTAAGGCTACATTTAGCTTAGCGCTGTCGTCAGTATCATGCCAACTGCATGCCTTTAGACCATCGCTACTTATACCCGACTTTGACTGGTGTCTGAGGGAATTGCTCTATTGACGTCACCACCGCCACTACCCCAGCTCGTCTGCCGGAACACACGGGTGCTTTCATGTCCTGGAACCGTGTTTCCTCCATTCCGTTCAGGGTTATTATATAGTGTCTACTCTGACTGTCCCATTTTACACCCACGGTATTTTTCACTCCGTAGCCTTTCCGCAAATACACGCTATTTTTCCATGGCACAATGACTTCATAGTAGTCTCCTTCTACGGCTTTTCCAACCGTATAATTTCCGTCTTTTTGTATTTGCAATACCAGCATACTCTCGCCGTATCCTTCTATATTCCCGCCAGCAAAGAAGAAACCGTAGCCCCCAAAGTAATTTCCGCTTTCTTTTACCAGTTCCATGGACATTCCCGTCTCCACTTCCCACTGTTGATCCAAATATTTCCAGAAGGTATAGCTTGTACCCTGATACCGCTGTTCATTCAGAAAAAATATAAATCGACCAGTTTCGTCCCGTTCGAATAGTTCACTTTTTTCCTGGATTGATCCTCCGGAACCGCCGCCGTCTCCCGGCTGTGTCCCGCCGCCGTTGTCGGTGCCATTGCCGCCGGTATCGGTGCCACCGCCGTCTCCCGGTTGCGTCCCACCGCCACCGTCAGTACCATTGCCATCGGTGTCGCCTCCGTTGTCGGTGCCGCCGCCATCTCCCGGTTGCGTCCCGCCTCCGTTGTCGGTACCATTACCGCCGTTATCGGTACCGCCTCCGTTGTCGGTGCCGCCGCCGTCTCCCGGCTGCGTCCCGCCCCCATCGCCGGTGCCGTTGCCGTTGCCTCCGGTATTACCGTTATCAGGCGGCAGCGCTCCACTATCACTGCGGATTATCGTATACCCGCGTACCGTCCCGCCGGTCATTTTCTCTGCTACATAACTTTCCACATCAGGGTATATGGTTATAAACCATTCCTTTTCTGTTTTCGCCTCGTTCCGTAACTCATACCACTTTCCCTGTTCTGCCAGAAATGGTTCTTTTCCCGCAATCTCCATCCACAAGGTGGTCATTCCTACTACCCCGTCTTCCTGTATTTGCAGATATACGCTTTTCCCTCCGCCTACTTTCACCTTGTACCAGTCAATATCCGTCAATTCGCGCCCGTCGGAAAACCGAAAATAATACATCGTTCCCCGTTTGAACGAAGTCAATGCCGTTGCATCTTCCATTCGATTGTTCGGCTCGTTCAGGTCTACTTCCGCACTGTTACCTACTCCGATTCCTGTTTGCTTTCCTTCATGGACATTCCCTTTCTGAATTATGTCTAAGCGGTACACATACCGGATATCATCTTCCACTTTCCGGTCTACATACCTTGTTCCTCGTCCACGATACACCTCGGTATACGGCCCGACGCTATCTATCTCATCCCGCGCCCGTTGCAGCACATATTCATTCGCCTGTATGTCTCCTTGCCACCTTACTGTTATCGCCCGATATTCCAGGAAGCTTTCTACTTCTACCCCGCCTTCTGCAACCGGCCCGGGGTTCCTCTCCTCTTGCGGCATCAGAATGCACCCGATGCTTATCATAGGTATTAATATTATTATTGACCTTATCAACACACCCTTACCCATACCGACCTCCCCTTCCTAATTATTATTCGTGATTGAGTGCCATCTGAGCGTATAGCTTACCACCGTCCCGCCAATGCCCACAGTCAGAATCTTGAACCTATCGGGCACTATCGCAAACGCTACATACTTTTGTATTGCCGCGTCATTCTTGATTTCAAAAGGCCTGGCATGCGTTATCGTATACGTCCCCATAACCGGATCTTTAAACAGCAAATGTTCGTTATCTTTCACATCATCATTATACTCTACCACTATGTGCGCCGTCTTGTAGGCCGGTATGCTCACTTTGTACCAGTCTACATCCTCTAAAATATGATCCGGCAGAGAAAAACCGTAACAATAGATATTTGCCTGTAAAACCGATTCCAGCAATGTCGCCTGCGGTTCTGTATTGTTTGGTTCGTGGGTATCTTCCTGCATTCTGACCGACACGCCCAATGCTATCCCATCGTACGTCTGACTATTCTGCGGGTATATTATCCCATTTCTCCTTTTATACAGCTTGTATACATACCGCCCATCTTCTTCAACCGCAGTATCAATAAACTGTAATGCCGTTCCCTCATATACAACCGTATTAAAATCGTTAATGTTGGATGTTGGCGGCTTGTCAAAACTCCTCCTTACAATATAGGTATCCGCCCCTTCATCATATTTCCAGCTTATCAATATGCTTCCGTTCACGTTGAAGCTTTTTACGACCGGAGTATCCGCAAACGGCATCGGGCGGGTACGGGAAAAAGCGGTGATTTCCAGACCCACTATCCATACGTTATCTCTTTGTTTGTCGAGACGGTAAAAATATCCTTTGTCATCTTCAAGATTGCTGTCGATCGCCGATGTCGTTCCCTGCATGAAAAAACCTGCCCCGCCGGCGCGATCCTGAAACACCAGCGGATTCCCGTCGTCAACCGCCCGCATAACGCGGTAAGCGTCGGCCCCCTCGTCCGCCTGCCAACTGAGGTATGCCGACTTCCCGCTGTTCAAGTTCTGCGCAATGATTGCCCCGGGAAACGGGTCGGGCCGACTCTTTGCCACAAAAATAATTTCTGCACCTTCAAAAACACGTCCGCTGTTCACTTTATCAAGCCGGTATGCGTATGATTTGTCTTTTGCAATACTGTCGATAGCCGCAGTTGTCCCTTGCGGGAGAAAACCGTCCACTCCGCTCCGCCGCTGCGCAAATACCATCGCGCCGCCGTCATTGGACGCCCGCATAACGCGGTATTCATCGGCTCCTTCGTCTGCCTGCCACAACAGATACACCGCCAGTCCGTCATTCATTTTTTGGACCGTAATCGCTCCAGGAAACGGATCGGGCCGGCTCCTGTCCAGAACCGTAATGACCGTACCCTCAAAAACACGCTCCCCGCATATTTTATCAAGCCGGTATGCATACGATTTATCCGCATCAATCATACTGTCGAGGGCGGCAGTTGCCCCCTGGAAAAAGAAACCGTCCGTCCCGTTCTGCCGTTCACTAAACAGTCCCGCATTTCCGCTCCCGTCATTGAGCGTCCGCATAACGCGGTATTCATCGGCTCCAACATCCGCCTGCCAACTGAGGTATGCCGATTTTCCGTTATTCAAGCTTTGAATAACGATTGTTCCGGAAAACGGGTCGGGCCGGCTCTTTCCCAAAAAAGTAATTTCGGTACCTTCAAAAACGCGGTTTCCGCATACTTTGTCAAGCCGGTACGCGTACGATTTTTCACGTACAATATCATTATCAACATATGAACAGGTATCTGCCAATTCTATCTTCTGCGTAACATATTGATCGTTAAAATTGATCCCGCCGCTTCCCGCTTCGGTTTTCATCACGATATATTTGTCGGCGTTTTCATCCGCTTCCCAGGCAAGATATGCCGATCTTCCCTCGTTGACACTCTGCGCCGTTATGGTTCCTTCAAAGGGCAGTGGACGAGTATAGTATACGTGCCGGTCTGCTTCGATGATTTTATTTCCTCTGGCCTTATCCAGCCGGTATGCATAGGTCACCGCAACCTCAATATCCAAATCTGTGTACGTCCATTCCGCCCCACGATATATCGGCAGAAATTCCAATAACCCGTTCTCGTCATTAATACTTCTCATTACTATGTAATTGTCTGCGCCGACATCTTTACGCCACGTCAGATTTACGGCATGCATGCTTTTAATCTCCTGCACCGTAACAATGTCACTAAAAGGTTCTTGCCGCGCCAGACGCTCATTGAGTACGTTCAAATCGCAGGAGAAACAACATAACACCATTGCCAAAAGATATACCGCATACTTACTTTTCATACTTGCCTCCTATCAAAGTAACAACCATCCCCAAATACGACCGTACAACCGGCGATGATTCCGCAACAAAATACCCATACAGATTTATTCCCATATTTACCGTAAACAACCGGTTGATGCGATAGGCGTAATCCAACGATACCGAATACCCGGTTAATGATTGATGGGAGTTGATGTTTTGCTGGTATTCACGATCTTCTATTTTCCATATATCAAGCTCATAGAATACCCCGCCTCCTATACATATCCAGTTCTTTGTGTACAAATTAAGATGGTACTTTATCTCAGGATTAATAAATATACTATTCATTAAAACCGCATATTTGTTTTTGGTTACCCCGTTCCTGTAACCGATATTTAATCCCATCGACATCTCGTTTTTCATGTCGTATAACGATGGAAACTGCAGTTCGGGAAACATATCAATGCCCACTACCGCTTCGACGGTACCCTGTACTGTTTCCACCCACAGACGATCAATATACGACCAATGCCCGACATTAACCGGCAGCCGCAATGCAAACTCTTTTTCTACAGCCTCTTTTGCTTTCCGTCTTGCTTCCGCTCTTGCCATTTCCCGTTCTCGTTCTGCCCTCTTCCGATCTCCCAATTCATCCTTAATCGATACTATTTCTGTCTGCAAATCCTGTACCGCATGCCTGAGCGCGTCTACTTTGTCACGATCGGTATTATACCACTCCATGATGTGTTCGCTTGCGGTCTTTATCAGCCGTTCATATTGGCTGTTCGCATCACTGGCGAAAAACAGCCCGTAATCATCGGTCCGCCGGTTGTATAATTTCAGCTCCGCCTGCAATGAACTGCCGTCGTCTTTTATGGCGCCATAGAGAATGTCATCCACATGATAATATTCCGCAACCCGCCGCGCGTCAAAATCCGTCACGCCGGCCAGCCGGTCATTGAGCGGCGTCCTGCTAACTTGTACGTTGTAATATTTATTGAGTATCGCCGTCATGTCGGCGGTTATGTCTCTGCGGTATGTCTTCTGCACATAACCTGTTCCCTGTTTTTCATAATAGATTATCGGAATCATGATAATATCAAGCCCATAAGCCGCTGTTCCTCCCAAAATAAGCAACAATATCTCATAGACGGCTACCCTCACTATGTTCCTGATCATCATCTCTCCCCCGGCTTCTTTTTCAATATTCTTCTATTGATTTCTCATTTTTTTCAGTATCGTCAGGCGCATCTTCCCAACGGGAATTTCTGCTTTGTTCCATCTGCTGCTGCAACGTTCCTATGTTGTGTTCCATTTCTTCCAATTTCTGACGCATTTCTTCCACCGTAAAATCCAACTGTTCCTGTTCACGAAAATCAATCCCCTGCAGATGTCGAATCAGTCCTTGCAGGACAACCAATTCGCTGTCCGATAACGCCGCATCTTTATGCCGGAGATAGAGCGCATAGGTTTGGTAAAACTGCACGGTGGCGTTTCTCCGCTGGTACTGCAGCGCACGGCTAAAAGCAGTGTATGCATTTGCGTAATCCGCTTCTCTGAAATATTGCTGCGCTCTTTCTACATAATCATAGTTAAGTTTTTCGGCTATCATCCCGATTATTTCTCCCTCGCGGGTTTTTACCGCCGGCTTGCTGACGGCTTCCAGTACTCCCTCAAGGGTTCCTTGTATCAGTTGCAATTCAATCGTTGTTTGTTCTGCTCGCCCGGCAGCAATTTCGTCCCTTCGCTCCTGCTCGTCTTTGAATTGCTGAATTAACATATGAGATTGCCAAATTAACGCATGGTTTTGCTTTATTATGACGATTAACATTATGGCAAACATGACCGTAATAATTACAGCTATTACCGTTATGCAATTTTTGAGTGAAAGGATCTTTTTGCCCTTAGGCGACGCTTCCATTTTTCCAGCAAACCTCCTTACGTATACTTAAAGATGTAAATATATTATAGCCATATTTTGTTGTACTGTCAAATAAAATCCAAAAAGTCGGAAATAACTGCACCATAGCGCCTGTTGTCCAGCGCATATAGATCTTTTATAACACCGATACGCTTTCAAGCGAATGCCTGTATGCTTCCAGCTGAAAGTTACGCATATTGTCGCTGTGGGAAGCGGAAGTCGGGAAGGGGTAATAGCAGAGAGTAGTTGTCATTTACAGTCAAAAATGATTGCGATTTATAGTTAATTTAGATATTTTTTTGCGATCCTTATGGGATGGTTCTATTAGTTTGCCAAATAAATCAGGGGAAACAGGGGCATCGCCGGGAATATCGATAAGGGGAAGCTCACCGGACTCCATCAGGTGATTGATAACTTTTATGGAAACGCCCAAGATAGCGACGCATTCCTTTTTTGACAGGAACGGGCGGAACCTCCGGCAATTGATTGATACGGTAACCGGAAAGAGCGGACCGGGCTTTTGTTCGGCAAAAAGATTTAAGAGCCTATCGGTGAATAACAGAACAACGCTTGTTAAGATTTTTTACCACGAAGGGCACGGAGTGCCACGGAGTTTTGACATGAAAATCTTGAACATCCATGAAACACTAACCGAAAGTTCAACGTTTTTCCATACGGTTTAATGTATCCTCACGCCGTGCTACTCTGTGCGTATGACAGCTTTCAATATCTTCCGTACCATTTTTGAACTTATCCTCCTCATTCTGATCATTAACAATAAACGGCCTCTATTCGTTTCCCCGAAAACCATCCTTGCAAAATGGAAAAACGCCGTCGCCCGTCACTGTTCCCACCCGCATAAAAACAAGGGGAGGCCCTCGCTTTCAAACGAGACGAAACTGCTTATCCTCAAACTGAAAAAAGAAAATCCCCTCTGGGGTTCCCGCCGCATACGGGACGAGCTTAAAAAGCTTTCCATTGACATTTCTCATGAAACCGTTAGCAAAGTTCTCCAACATTTCAGAAAAACAGGGGACATTCAGCCTTCCTTTTCCTGGAAGCGCTTTTTAAGTTCCCACTGGAACTCCCTGTTCACTTGCGATTTCTTCACTATCACCATTTTCGGTATGATTACCTATTACGTCTTTTTTATCATAAAACTGGAAACGAGAGAAATAATTCAGTTCGGCCTTACCGCCAACCCTGACATTCAATTCCTGCGGAACCAGTTTTCCGCATTTGAATATGAACATCCGGGGTCAATGCTTATTCACGACAATTCGGGAGAACTGAAGTGGTTTCCGTACCAGCAGTACCATTTCAAAGACATTGCAATCATGCCCTATTCCCCTAACATGAACGCTTACGCCGAACGGTTTGTGCGTTCCGTACGCCAGGATTGTCTTAACCATTTTATCATTTTTACCTACGGACAGTTGTTCCGCATCGTCACGGCCTATGTTGACTATTACAACAACTACCGCCCTCACCAAGGCTTGAAGGGAATTCCAAATGGCTCGCCGGAACCGAGGCAGAGTACCGGAACAATAAAGCAAAAGCCGCTGCTGTTCGGCCTGCACAACCACTATTATCGAGAAGCTGCATAACTGCATAAGCCAGACCCGCACCATTAACCGTACATTATAGGAGGGCATCCTGAGGCAGAGAGGCTGGTAATTTACGGTGGTAGTTCATACAATACTGTCTCGAAACGTTCATGTAAACCTGTAATAACCGCCTTCCACCAGCCTCCCCGCCCCAGTCCTGCCCTCGAATTCCTCTGGTAATTGTGCGGGTCTGTATCTTGTCCGCATCTTTTTTATTTTTCTGACACTTCGGTCTGTATCTTGCCCGCGGTTTTTATTTTTCTGACACTACAACGTGATTTGATGTTGAAATTTTTACGTTTCCATCTTTTAGTATTTCTTTTTTTACTACTAAATCCTCTATCCGTTCTAGTGTTAAAAGTTTACAATCGTCACTACCATCAAATATTGAAGTGCTTGAATATTTTGACGGTAAATCGGAAAGAGCAAAAGAATCTATTGAATTTTGATTAAAATTTACTACAACCATAAATTCTCTATCATCATTCACTACCGAAAATGAAGCAAGTGTTCCATCATCATTAAAATTCATTTTTAAAATTTCCTTTCCGTTACCAGAAAGTATAAGATTTGGATATTTCTTATTGTCAATTGATACTTTATAATTAGTGTTTTCATTTGTCTTACAACTAAAACTAAATAGAAAAAAAATAATCAGTAGAAAAAAAACTAGGTAGCACTTCATAAAAATTCACTTCCTATTCAATATTTTGTGTATTTCGAGGTTGATTTAATACAATATTGATAGTTTCATTAGCTATTTTATTAACTTTAGCCTGGTCAATATTTCCATCGCTCATTATTTCCTTTGCACCCGCAAATGCCACAGTTGCCGTTCTGTCTTTTTCTCCACTTATACTAACTGTTACTTTTATTTCAAATCTCCCATTATCCATTATTTCGGCATTCGCTGTTATCTTACTTTGAATTTCTGACGATCCACTATTTTTTATATTTATTGCGGCCTTTAAGCTTTGATTCATATTTCTTGGTAATTCAATATTTTCTGGGGAATAAGTTTTTATGGGCAATATAGGAGATGGTTTATCAGTTGTAGAAAATTTAGGATCAAATACAAATGCTCCAATAAAATTGCCAAAATAATTTTCAGATTGATTTGTCGTTGATTGAGCATAATCACGCGCGTTTCTTGCCCCTTGTGCAGTATTATTAATTAGATATTCCCCATCCGGGTCCGTGTATTTGACCGGATTATTCCCCGCGTAGTGGTACATGTGGAGGTTAACGTAGTTAAACACGCCCCCCACGCCCGGCAGGTTACCGTTGCGTTTCTTCGCTTCCTCATCAATCGGCGCATTAGGCACATAGTCGCCCATAGCGGGGTCAACGCTCAGCCAGCGGGAGTCTTTGGGGTCAAGGTAGCGGGCTCCGTAGTAGTACAGCCC
>JAIRRB010000008.1 GCA_031256195.1 Treponema sp. | reverse complement strand
GCAAGAACAGAGGCATAACGCAGCGATTGCATTATATCTTCCCGCTCAAGGTAAGGATAATCAGAAAGCAATTCCTCAAAACTCACACCCGCGCCAATCTGACCTACGATCATGCCGACCGTTAACCTCATACCGCGAATACAGGGTTTCCCCCCCATAACGGCGGGGTTTTGGGTTATCCGTTCAAAGTTTTCATGGAACATAAGGTTAAATATAGCATGAAAAAAAGCATTGAACAAGAAAGAATTTTAACCACGAAGTTTGGCTGTCCTATCGGACAGCCTGGAGTTTTTAATGGTCTTCTCCGAACTCCGTGTCCTCCGTGGTGAAATGTTCTTAAATTTATGATAGGGCGCACAACCCCATTGACATAATCCGCTCATTGTGGGTATATTACCGTATTATGATTTTTCCTCTGGAAGAGTTAATCGAATACGACAAAAATATGTACGGAATCACCGCCGCGGCTTCCCGCCGTTCCTACCAGCTTTCCATGCTATATGACAAGGAAAGAAAAGAGGAATATGACGGTAAAATGGTCGCCCTTGCCGCGCGCCAGGTTTTTACCCAGGAAGTCGAATTCCGTCTGGAAGCTGAGTAATCCGTTGGCTATGCCAATATGGAGAAAAATACCGCCCCTGTTCCGGTTTTAGTCCTTTTTGGCCCGACCGCGTCGGGAAAGACCAATGTATTGCTGCGTCTCTTTGGTTCAGGCGGCCTGTTTCCCCGCAGGGCGGAGCTGGTTTCGGCGGATTCCATGCAGGTATACCGGGGAATGGATATTGGCACGGCAAAACCGTCCGCGGAAGAACGGGCGCAGCTTCCCCATCATCTTATTGACATTCGCAATCCTGACGAACAGTTTAACGCGGGGGATTTTGTCCGCCTTGCCGCAGAGGCGGCCCTTGATATTGCGCGACGGGGGGCTTTTCCCGTTATTTCCGGCGGCACCGGCTTTTACCTGAAAAATTTCATCCTGGGGCTGCCACAAGCCCCTCCTTCCGATGCGAATATTCGCGCCGCGCTCAAACGGGAATTGCAGGAAAAAGGCTCATCCGCCCTCATGGAGGAACTTGCCCGCTTCGACCCGGTCAGCGCGGAAAAAATTCACCTGAACGATGAATACCGCCTGCTGCGGGCTGTGGAAGTGCTGCGCCTGAGCGGACGGCCTTTAAGCTCATTTGGAATTTCAGGGGCGCAGGCGTCGGATGCCGCCCCAACCGCCGAAGCGGAATTCCGTTCCCGCTGCCGCTTCCTCACCATCGGCCTTTTCCGTCCGCGGGATGTATTGTACCGCCGCATCAATGAACGCTGCGCCGCCATGTTCTCGCAGGGGCTGTACGATGAAGTCCGCAGATTACACGACATGGGTTACAGCCCCCGCGATCCGGGCCTGCGGGCTATCGGTTACCGTGAATTTTTTGTACCGGATGAACCATCCAATGATGAATGGAGATGTCCAACAAATAAGAAATTAACCACGGAAGACACGGAGTACCACGAGGAGGGGGCACACAATCATCTTTCCCTCCGTACAACTCCGTGTAACTCTGTGGTAAATTTTTTTTCAGAACATCCCCCTTATCGCCTCTCGCAGGATAGTGCGGGCGTTCAGGCGCTGGTCGCCCAAAATAGCCGCCGTTACGCAAAAAGGCAGATGACCTTTTTTGCCTCGCTGCCCGGCGCGCAATGGGTAGAGGCCGGCAGGGACGACGCGGAAACAGCGGAAAAACTGGCTCAACTTTTTTCAAATTTTTTGCCGTTTGACTAATGCATTTTCACACTTTTCGCCTTCTATAAAGCATAGTATTTATAATTTTTTTCAGGAGGAAGCTATGAAAAACAAGGCGAACAAGACAAGAGTATTGTGTGCGGGGACCGTCATTCTGACGGGCATTTTCTTAATGTCGGCGGTAACGGCCTGTGCGGACCCGGGCAACGCTGAAAAAAAGGCGGCCAAATATACCATCACGGTGAAAAATTCCGCGAACGGTACGGTGAGCGCCGGCAAAAAGACCGCCCCGGCAGGTGAGACTATCAGCCTGGACATTGCGCCGGACACGGGATATACATTAAGTTCTATCCGCGTAACCGGCGCCTGGGAGATCGCCCTTGACGGAAGCGGCAATACCCGGACATTTACCATGCCCGCGGAAAATGTAATGGTTTCCGCGGTCTTTCAGTTGGCCGACCGGTCAAAGTACCGCATTATCATTAACCAAATGACCAACGGTACCTTTGAATCTTCCCCGGCGGATTCTCAGTACGAAAACCATCCGGTACAGCTTACCGCCCAACCCAACGCCGGTTATAAATACCGCCCCGGCTCACTCAGGGTTACCGGCGCAAACAGCCGGAAAACCGTGGCAATAAGCCAGGCGGAAACCGCTGATACGGAATGGAATTTTGAAATGCCCGCCGAAAACGCAGAAGTAGACGCTTCTTTTATTGATGAGTCGACGATACTGTACGGCATCAACATCATTCAGCCAGCCAACGGCAGCATTGAATGTATTCAGGACAGCGCGGTGCCGGGAGATACGGTAATAATAACGCTGGTCATTGACGATGACGCTGATTACCGTTATGCGAAGGACAGCGTCGTTATTGCCGGAACAGACAGCGGCAGTACCGTAGATTTTGAACCGGACGGCGAACTCCAATGGGCCTTTGTGATGCCGGCGGAAGCGGTAACGGTAAAAGCGGCGGTTGAATTTATTCCTTACCATACCATTACCGCCGCGGCACAGGTGCAGAACGGACGCTTTATCATAAGCGGTACTGAAACGGAAGGAGACTACACCGGCAGGGCGCGCCCAGGTTCCGTCATTACCATTACCGCCGCGCCGGATTCGGGATACAAATTGACGGATGAAGGGCTGTCCGTGATACCGCCGGGCGCGGCTGCCTTTACCCGGCTTGAGGGCCAGCCGGCATGGACTTTTAACATGGCGGATACCGATCTGGAAATAGGCATTGCATTTGCCGAACTGGGGCCGCTGGAAATTTACCGGGGCGGCGCCGGAAAGGGAATAAGGGTTGGCGGTCTGTCGGATGACCCCAAATATTATGAAAATTCCATTGACATGGAATCTGATGAAGGCGGTCATAACGGCAATCAACGGGCGATAAAAGTGATCCCCGCGCTCAATGCCAATGGCAACGCGGTTCAACAGTCATTCGGTCTGTTTTCCGATACGGAAATACCGCTGAATACCGTAACCGCTCTTTCATTTTGGGCAAAGTCAAATAAAAATCTGAATATCAGGTATGCGGGTTTCGGAGACGCCGATCCGGACAAACGGGTAGTATATACCGGTGAAGATTTTAATCAGCAGATTGCCCTTACCGGCGAATGGAAACGCTATATCGTACCGGTACCCGCTTCCGGCAGCGGACAAAAAACAGCGAGGGTATTCTTTTTTAACGCTTCGATTGCAGCGGGGAATTATGTGTGCATTGACGACATTGAATTTATTGAATCCGGCGTAACAATCAGCGGCATAACCATTCCGGAAACCTGCGATGTACTCCTTTACGGAGCGGCTGACGCGGCCAAATTGCTCAAAGGCGCTCCCCTGAAACTGCGTTATGACTGCACTGACGGAACAACGGTAACATTGCAATGCGCAAGCAACAGCCACACCTTGAAAGACAATCTGGCTCATTGGCTGACGCCGTTCATTAAGGTAAACGGCAATGTCAGTTTTTCGGATGGTATAATTACTCCCCGGGAAAAAGACAGCGCGTTTACCCTCACGGTAAACATGGCCGGTGTAACCAGCAATCCCATGTCAGCCCGTATAGTTAACGGACTTTTGCTTGATGATTTTGAGGATACGGGAAAGGTTACCATTCCGGGAACTCCCGCCGCCGCATCAGGCTATTTATGGCATACCACCAGCAGCGGCTCCACGGTGGTGGTCAGGGATTATGTTGATATTACGAATAAGGAAATCTACAGCGGCCTGGGGGCCGGAAGCTGGCGGTCTGCCGCAACTGCCAATAAGCCCCGCGGCGGAAGAAATTTCGACGCACAGGACGCTGCCGCTTATGACACGCTCATATTCCGGGTAAAGGTAACAACCGGCGGCGCCAGCTTAATTGTCCACAACAATACGGTATTTACCTTTGAACTGAAAAACGGCGGTACGCTGACCAACAAAACCAACGGCGCTTTTTTTGCCCAACAATTTACCTATGTTTCTGACGGCACAGCCGATGACTGGCAGGAAATCAGAATGCCGCTTGCCGCTTTTGTTGATACCGGTCTTGATATTACCGCCATTACCGGCTATGCCATCGGCGTTGTGGACAATCAGGGCGCTGCTCTGCGAATCATGCTGGATGACATTGCCCTGGTGAGGGATTAATCGTATGCGAACTGATGTCGATACAGTCCCCCCTTGACACCGCAACTTCATAGCCGATGCGCTGTATCCGGTTTCGCATACCGGCGGCGTATTCGGCGGCTTCGTCTCCGGTGCACATTTTATGGTCATACAAAAGATATTTTGTGCGTACATCAACCGGAGAAAGGTTAGGCATAACCACATTTGCCCCGGCAAGAATCCCCTGTTCCCGTCCCTGCGCATCGAGCGTTGCGAGCGCCGTTGTCGCGGGGATAAGCAGGTTCGGCTGCATAAGGCGCAGAATTGCCAGAATATTCAGCGTTATGCGTACATCACCGGCTGTTTTGTCCCTGAAAGGCGTATCGGAATGGGGAATAAAAGGCCCGATGCCGGCCATGTGCGGCTGTAATTCCTTAATAAAAAACAAATCATCGATGATATGTTCCGGCGTCTGGCCAGGCGTTCCAACCATAAAACCGCAGCCCACCTGATAGCCTATTTTTTTCAAATCACGCAGGCATTGTTTCCGGTTAAAGGATGACATGGCATCGGGATGCAGGGTCCGGTAATGCGCATCGTTGGCGGTCTCATGGCGCAGCAAATATCTGTCCGCTCCCGCCCTAAACAGCCGTTCGTAGCTTTCATAACTGCGCTCCCCGACTGAAAGCGTTACCGCGCAATCGGGATACGCCGCTTTTATTTCGCTGACAATATCAGCCAGAATGTCGTCGGTGTAGTAAACATCCTCGCCACCCTGTAGCACAAAAGTACGAAAACCCAGAGGATAACCGGTTTTGCAGCATTCCAGGATTTGTTCTTTGGTAAGCCGGTATCTGCGCGCTTTTTTATTTTCAGCCCGCAAGCCGCAGTAATAGCAGTTATTTTTGCAGTAATTGGTAAATTCAATAAGCCCGCGCATAAAAATACTTTTGCCGTACACTTTATGCGCCGCGCAGCGCGCCCGTTCAAACAGATAATCGTCATCACACGCCAGAATTTCAGCAAACTCTGCCCGCGAAAGCGTGTGTAGGGATTCCAGTTTGTCAATTAATGCTTTGGTATTTTCCTGCTCATTTCTCATTTTACTTTGAGAAGGGAGGAGACGTAACCATGTTACGAAACTAATCCATATTACTCATGCGTTCCATGGGGGACACAATTTCGGTAACGCGGACGCCGAAGTTTTCATCAATGACGACTACTTCACCCTTGGCTATCAGTTTATGGTTTACCAGAATGTCAACCGGCTCACCGGCGAGTTTATCCAGTTCAATGATCGTACCTTCGCCCATTGCAAGAATTTCTTTAATGAGTTTTCTGGTGCGGCCCAGTTCGACGGTCATCTCCATGAACACGTCCATAATCAGGCCGATATTGCCCGCTTCCTGCGGTCCGCTGTGAGGCATCAGGTTGGGGAACTGTACAGATTGTACGTTAGACGGGCCCAGAGACATACCGCCGCCGCCCATTCCCATTCCTCCCATACCCATTTGCATACCGCCCATATTCATGCCTCCTGACATTGCGCCGCCGGCCTGTTGACCTCCCAAAGCTTTGGCCATCGCCAAAGCAGTCGAAGGTCCCAGCACTTCCCACATTGGAAAGGTTTTTCCGTCTCCCAGATCCAACTGATAGGTTATTCCGGCAAAATCCCCCGAAGGCAGCGCTACAACCGCACGGGGTACATTGCTGGCCTCGGGCGGAACGGAAGCAATGGATTTATTACCCGTCTTGTTGGATAATGTAGTTATCTGGTGCCCGACTATTTGGGAAATAACTTCGCCTATTACCGACATTGCCATTTCATCAAGTTCAATATTCTCTTCTTTATTCATCAGGCTGGCAACGGCCTTTGCCCCTTCTTCGGGGATTAGAAATAAATGTTCACCGGGGAATCCGGAATTAAAGTCAACTTTGACAACGGTAACCGTTTCGGAAAGCTGCGCCAGAAAGGCGTCCCGTCCGTTAATGGTAAGCTGCGGTTCTTTCAGGCTCACTTCCCCGCCGGTCATAGCGGAGAGGTTGGATGAATGCACATCCAGGGTTGAATTGAAAAAATCTTCCAGCGCTTTCTGTTCCGCCTGAGAAAAACTGCTGCTTGCCACTGCTGTCGCGGTGCCGCCGCCGCCGGAATCTACTCCCGCCAGCAAAGCATCTATTTCAGCCTGAGAAAGAGCGCCGTCACTCATCATCATCATCGTACTACCTCCCCATCGATTGCCGGACTGTCCGGCAATCCTCTATTAACATCGACAATTATCAGCTTCTTCTTTAACATATTCAGATTCTGTTAAAAAGCTTCCATTACGTCAAGTTTATCGAAAACGATAATCCGTACCTTTCCCGTATCAAGAAAACGGGTATTAAGTATCTCCTTGATGTCCTGTTTAAGGCGGGCCTCGTTTTCCGGCTGCAGCTCAGAAGCGTATTTTCCGGTAAAATAACTGCGCACAAAGTCCCGCAGTTCATACTGCCTGGTGGAAAGCTCCGAAGCCGCCGCCGCATCTTCCTGATCGTAGCCGATATTCATTTCGACTCTCACCGAGTAGTTGTTGGTATCCCTGGTTTTGGTGGTTATTTGACCTACCCCGGTATAATAGGAGTAAATGGGCCGTTTGCCTATATAGGGTGAAGAAGGGTCCGCTACCACTGTCTGGGATTTACCGCCGCCGCTTACCACTTTAATGGTAATAACACAGACGGTAACAATGAAAATAAGCGCCCCCAGACCTATGGCGGCAAATTTAAGAATGGTTGGCAATAAAGCCCCTAAAGCGCCGCCGCCTTTCTTTTTCCCGGCGCCCGCATCCGGTGATTCACCGCCGTCAATATCAAGTTCATCACTGTCTGACATACATAACCTCCAACATATCTATAATAAATAATCGGTATATTTCCTGAATACTATAAATGTCCTTCATCAAGAATAATTATGTCCACACGGCGGTTATAGGCCCGTCCTTCAGGGCTGTCATTGCTGGCAATGGGGACGGTATCGGCAAAACCGGCTATCTGGAACCGTTTTTCTTCTATGCCCAAATCGTTCAGATAGTGGAGTATGCTGATTGAACGCGCCGCAGAAAGTTCCCAGTTTGATTCCCAGGGGCCGCCCGGGTCAACATCAACGGCGTCAGTGTGGCCTTCTATCCTGAATTTCCTCCCCGCCACATCCGATGAAGACAGGTAGCCGCCCAGCCGCAGCAAAATATCCCTGGTTGCCTCGATGTTGATGCGGGCGCTGGCAGGGTTAAAAAAAGCGTCCGAGGCAAGGGTAATAACGATGCCCCGCTCATCGTGGGTTATGCGGATTTTATTGGAACGAATCTCCGGTGAAAAAACGCTGGTCGCCTTGCGCAGAGCGGTACCCAGAGAACGGCCCCGTTCCATTGAGGGCAAAGACATAATCGTGCTGCCCATATCGGCGTTACGGCCTGACGACAGGGTAAGGCCGCCGGCCAGAGCGCCCAGCCCCCCCGTTTGCACTGATTCGGAAACCGCGTCCAACTGGGCCTGGGTAATATCATCGGGGTTGAACAAAATAACGAAGAAACAGAGACAAAGGGTAATCATGTCCGCATAGGTGTTTAACCAGGTACTGGGCGGCGCCTCTGTTTTCTTCTTTTCCTTTTTTGCCATGCCATTACCTCTTTAAAATAGAATTGTTCTGAAACGTCAGTTCCAGAACAATTCCCGCTCAAGCCTAATCCTTCAACAATTCACTTTCCATCGCCCTGCGTGAAGAAGGATCAAGGTATGCCATAAGTTTCAGCGCCAGAATCCGGGTATTTTCACCTGCCTGAATGGAAAGCACCCCTTCAATAACCATTTCCTTGACGTTGGTTTCCTCAGCGTCAAAAACGCCCAGTTTACTGGACCATGCGGCAAAAAATACGTTTGAAAACAGCGAGCCGTAGAATGTCGTAATAAGAGCAAGGGCCATGTTGGGGCCGATAGACGCTTTATCATCAAGGTTCCGCAACATACCTACCAGCCCCATAACCGTGCCTAACATTCCCAGACCGGGGGTAAGCATTGTCCACATATTTAAAAGTTTAATCTTGTTGGTATGCCGCCCCTGCATCTGGGTTAATTCCAGTTCCATTAGGTCGCGGATAATCGTCGCGTCCGTACCGTCAACCATCAGGCGCAGTCCCTTCTTCATAAATTCATCGTCAAGGTCTTCCAGTTCGTCTTCCAGGGCCAAAAGTCCTTCGCGGCGGGCTTTTTCGGAAAAAGCCATCATTTTTTGGATTATGGCCTGTTGATTGAACACCGGCTGCCTGAAGGTAAGTCTGATAGCGGGGAAAACCGACAGTGCGTCTGACAGAGAGTAAGAAGTCATAAGGGCGAAATAAGAACCGACAAGTACCAGCAAAAGAGAGGGGATGTCGATGAAGGCCCCGATGGAGTTACCGCTTATTATAATAGAGCCAATAAGCATCACCAACGCGCCGATGACGCCGATTATTGTTCCTAGATTCATATACTTACTCCTGTGCCACAGGCGGGCTTAACCGTCTGCGGTATTCTTCAATCCTGCTCAAAACATCATCCACTTCTTCCCGCACAATATGGTGCTTGCCGGACAGCATTACCAGCGTGGTATCGGGGCGAACCTCGATACATTCAATCTGATGAGGATTGATATAATACTGTACGCCGTCCAGCCGGGACAATTTTATCATACTACACCAATTCTTAATAGAGGGCTGTCCTGCAAGAATATTTTACCACGGAGTTTCACAGAGAAAAGTGCAAAAATCATGTTAAAACTCTGTATCACTCCGTGTCCTCCGTGGTTTAATACCTATTCTTTAATTACCGCTTAAGGCTCAGCAGTTCCTGTAACAGCTGATCCGCGGTCTGTATGGTCCGTGAGTTGGCCTGGAAGCCCCTTTGGGTAACAATCATGTCGGTAAACTGGTCCGCCATGTCAACATTGGACATTTCCAAAACGCCGGCAACAATAGAGCCCTTGCCGGCGGTGCTCGAAGGCCCGATATTGGCAAGGCCGGAGTTGTTTGACATACGGAAAGTGTTGTCGCCGGCTTTTTCCAGCCCTCCCTGGTTGGCGAAAGTCGCCAGCGCTACCTGGGCCAGCGCCCGGGTCGTGCCGTTGGAAAAAACGCCGGTAATGACGCCCGAAGAATCAATCTTGAAGTTTTCAAGATAGCCCATCGTTCTGCCGTCCTGCTCAACCGCCTTGGAGGAGCTTTGTTCGGCGTACTGGGTAATGGCGCGGGTAAAGCCGCCGACCTGTCCCAAATCCAGGACAAATTCCTGCCTGATTGGGGTTCCGTCTTCGTTGGGAGTGGCGGTCTGCACATCGTAGGCCACATTCATCTGTACCTGGCCGGAAGCGCCGGAAATATTGCCCGCTCCGTCTTCCGCGGAAAGCAAAGTGCCGTTATTCGAAAAATTCACGACAAAAGTGGTCGGTCCGCCCGCGGCCGGAGCCTCCTCGCCAAAACCGATGGTGGCATTGGTGGGATTCTCGTTCTGGGGGTCAACCATTACCGCGGCATTCCAACTGTTGGTAGTGCCGGGTACCCTGGTGAATTCAACCTGAAGGATGTGTTTGTCGCCAAAACTGTCATAAATGTCAATTTGGGTCGCCCAGGTTCCGTCAAGCACCTGTTTACCGGTGGGATTTTCGGGAATTTCAGGGATACGTTTGTCCAGGTTACAGGCAAAATTAATCAGTGAAGTTGCCTTTGCCGGGTCCTTGCTGCCGACGGGGATGTACAAATCCCCTACCGGCCGGGAAACGTCCAGTACGGTGTAGCCCTCAAGCTCGCGGGCCATCCAGCCCTGAACCTTCATGCCGTTGGCGGGATTGACCATAATGCCCGCTTCGTCAATGGTGAATGCCCCGGCGCGGGTAAACAACTGTTTGCCCCCGTTGTCCAGCACGAAAAAGCCCTGGCCGTTAATGCCCAGGTCGGTTTGTATGCCGGTAGTCTGAAAAGCGCCCTGAATGTGAACCGTGTCAATCGAGGCTATGCTCATGCCCAGGCCCACTTCTTTGGGGTTTACGCCGCCGATTTCCTCGGTAGGACGGGCCGCGCCCTGTAACTGTTGATACAGAATATCCTGAAAATTCACCCGGTTCCGCTTAAAGCCGGTGGTGTTAATGTTGGAAATGTTATTTCCAATTACATCCATTCTGGTCTGATGATTCTGAAGTCCGGAAACACCGGAAAATAATGATCGCATCATAACGCTATACTCCTTACTGAAACTTTTTCAAAACATCAGTTTTGAAAAAATACTTTGGATTTTCAGAAAAACCGGCCTGCCGGTTTTTCCAAAGCCATTAATAAAACTAACCGAGTTTTATTAATGGCTCATTCTTCAAAAACTTTGGTAACCTGGTCCCAGTTGTAATAGGCGCCGTTTACCAGTACCTGGGGAATTTCCCCCCTGGTCACCGCTTTTATCGTGCCCTGCACAACCCGCTCTCCGTCGGTCAGTTCGACACCCCTGCCCAGCGCTGATGACGCTCCGGTTTCGGTGATCATTGCCGAAAGTTTGGCAAAGTCAGCCGCCATGCTGGTCATCTGTTCCAGCGTGGAAAACTGGGCCATCTGCGCGATGAATTCCTTGTCTTCCATGGGAGCAGTTGGATCCTGGTAGGAAAGCTGGGTGATAAGCAATTTCAGAAAATCATCCTTGCCCAGGTTCTGCTGGGGTTTACGCCCCGGATTCAACTTGTTGTTAAAGTCGTGAACAAACTTGTTTACTTTGGCTTGTTCTTCCGCATCGAGCCTAAACGCATCGGTTACATTCATGGTTTCTCCTGTTACGCAAACATGTTGACTGCCCGTGTCCCCTGCTGGTATACATCAAGGGTTAAGGGTATTTCCATACGCTCAAGGGCGGCATCATAGCGGGAAGCGGCAACTTGCCCTGACAGGAATTGGCTCGCTTCCGCTTCCTGCCACTGCTGTTCCGCGCCCCGGCCATCCGCCGCAAGGGCCATTTCCAGATTCGCGCCGTCAAAGCCCGAATCCCGAAAAGCCTTTTCCAGAGAGGAAATCTCCCGTTCAAAGGCCCGCAGGGCTTCTTTGCTTTCAACAACAATTTGCCCCGTTATCCTGTTTTCGGCCATTTCAAGGCGTATCTTTACATTGCCCAGACTTTCCGGTTTCAGGGCCAGCCGTATGGTTCCCTCGTTGTCGTCACGCAGGGCGACAGAAGCATGGCGTACAATGTCGTTGTTGAAATTCTGGTGCAGTTCCCGCGCCAGCAGGTCTTCAAAAGCCTGTCCCGCTTTGGTTTCCCAGGCGGTTCCGGCTGAAGAGGATTCCCGGCCCTGATCGGGCAGGCGCAGTTCAAGAACAATGTCCTTGCTGTTTCCTTCGCCGGATACACGGGTTTCGGCGCCCGTCCTTAAGGAAATGCCGCCATCCCTGGTGATGCCTTCGGTCACGGTTCCGCTGCTGCGGAAATCCCGCACTTCAACATTGACGCCCCGCCGCTTGTTCCGCGCTTCTTCCAGTTTGTTCCGTCCGTCTTTTTCACCGGAAACGGCTTTTTTTACCTCGGTTTGCTGGTTTTCACCGGCTGTTCCAACCGGGGCTTCCGCGGCAGAAGACCTGTTTTTGGCGCCAACCGCGGCCAAATTCTGGCGGTTTTTTGCCTTTTCAGCGGTAATTTTGAGGTTTTCATCCGATTCTGCGGCTGTCATTGCCGCGGAATTGGCGGTAAGAGGCTGTTCTTGCCCTTCGCCCCGGATTAACGCGGCGGAAACAGCCTCGGTTTTTACCGATTCCCGGCTGTAACGCAGAGAATCAGCCTTTAAGCCTTCCAGTTCGCCGTCTGTTTCCCCGGATTTAATGGGGGTTTCAGTCTGAGCGGTCAACCGGCCCAGCGCAAACAGGGATTTTTCCTGTTCTGAACGATCATGTTCCTGGGATTCCGGCTCGTTTACGCCGTTGGGGGAAAGCTTTTTGGTATTGGTTTTTTCAGCCGCCATTTTTCCCGTGCGGCTGCCTTTTCCTTTTCCACCGGAAGCCACGCCATCTATTGATAGCGAATCATCCAGGGATAGCGGGTCTGTTTCACCCGATTCGGTCATTTCAGCGAGCGGGAGCTTATGGGGGTTTTCTACGCCCAGGGCGTTTTCCCCTGTCCCGGTTTTACGGAGTGAATTGCGGTCTTGTAAACCGCGGCCTTCCAGGCCGGCAAGAATCTTCGCAAATACGCCAAGGCTGTTTTTTTCAGATTTGGATTTGTGCGATTCTTCCGCGCCGGGAACGCCCGGCGACTGTCGCGCCTCCACAGGGGGCGAAAGCTCCGTAAGGGGTGTTAATTGAATCTCCACCCGGACCTCCTTGCCAATTACATGGCTTGTATCTTCCGGAAGGTGATTCAGATAAAACTACAGGCTCTGCGGCCTCCCGGCCATTTTACGCTGCAGTTCCGCCGCCCGCTGGGGGTCCATCAGGGATAGCCAATAGGATACCATTGATGTGCTTCCCGCAGCCCGTGCCAGCTCTTCCGTCTTCCGGAGTACATCGATAACGTCCTGATCGTCCATGGCGGACATAATGCCGACCGCTCGCTCCGGCGGCATCCCGTTCAGAATCCGGGCGTTTTCCTCGATGTTTCTGTCCTTATTTTCGGCATCTGCAGCCTGCGCTTTGAGGGAATTTTCCCGTTCATCGAGCGCTTTTTGCCGTTCTTCCAGTTCCTGGGCCATTTGTTCAATTTCACCATAGCGGGAATCAAGGTCTTTCTTGCGGGTATCTATTTCCATATTTTGCAGACTCATCGCTTCAAGCCGCACCGCAAGCCGTTCCGCATCAAGGTTAAGGTATTCCTCCGGCGTGGTTTTGGGCTGGCTGCGCCCCTGAAGGCCGATAAAACGTGATAATGGGGATAAAACAGCCTTTGCGTCAATTATACTTAAATAATCAAACCAGACGATTCCACCCGCCGCCAGCGCCGCGACGAGCAGCAATAAAACTACAACTCTGCCTGCCATACCATGCCTCCCAAATTATCATATACTACTATTTCGGCAAAAAAGCAATAACAGCATACGATTTTCAGATAATTAAGAGCCTATCCCTCAATAACAAAACAGCATTTTTGTATAAATTTTCAACACGGAGTACACGAAGTTTCACGGAAGATTAAAGAAAAAAATTACGTATCAAAACTCCGTGGTACTCCGTGGTTATTTTGAGACAAGCTCTAAGCGTTAAGACCATCCGCAGGCAGCGCCGCGGGGCGTTTACATTTGTTTTTGATTTTGTAGGACCTTCCCGATGCCGAGGCGTCATGTATCCCGTGCATAATATCCAGCACATGGGAGGTCAGTTCCGCCGAAGCGCGGTGCGGACGGCCCGCTTCTACCGCCTCGGCCATTTCGGTAATGCCCAGCCCGCGGGAATTTTCCGCATAGCTTTTTACCAAAGGTATCTGCGACCATTCTTCTTCACGGAAACGTTTGACATACACCGGGCCGCCGAAGGTGTTGGGATCGGGAACGCGCACCGTGCCTTCTGTCCCGTAAATTTCAATACCGGGGAGGGTATGGGAATAAACGTCAAAACTGGTGATAATCGTCCCCACGGCGCCGTCGGCAAAATCAAGAACGCCGGCAACATGGGTGGGGACTTCAACATTGATGACCGTACCGTTCAGCGGTTCACTGGTAATCAGCCGCGTTGCACTGCCCATTTTGGCGCTGCCTGAAACACGGGTAACCGGCCCCAGAAGATTCACCAGAGCGGTAAGATAATACGGCCCCATGTCGAACATCGGGCCGCCGCCGACCTGGTAGTAAAATTCCGGGGCGGGATGCCAGTGTTCGGGGCCGTGGTTTGCCATAAAGGCAGTTGCCGCCACAGGAACGCCTATCCAGCCGTCGTCAATCAGTTTGCGGCAGGTCTGTATGCCCGCGCCCAAAAATGTGTCCGGCGCTCCGCCGACCCTTACCTGCTTTTCCGCCGCGGTTTTCAGCAGTTCAGCCGCTTCCTCGCGTTGGGTGCAGAGGGGCTTTTCATTGTAAATATGCTTGCCGGCCTTTACCGCGGCAAGGGCGATTTCAAAATGATACTGGGGTTGGCTCAAATTAAGCACCATATCAACGTCAGCGTTAAACATTTCATTAACGCTCCGGTATGCCGCTACCCGGTAATCCGCCGCGGCTTTTTCCGCCCGTTCAAAAATAATGTCGCATACCGCCGTCAGTTTTACCCGCTTACCGAACATTCCCGTCAAATTGTGAAGGTAAATCTCGCTGATTTTTCCAATTCCCGCTATTCCTATGCGCTGCATAAGTTTCTCCTTATTAATACATACCCTGCTCGTTTTTGAATTCATCCGCCGAAAGGCCCTTTTCTGCGGCGATACGTTTCCCGTCCGCCGCCCAGAGCATTCCCCGTTTCGTTATCTCCCAGGCCGGGGGAATATCAAAAATATCGTTATGATGGCCCAGCGCATTGTAAAATACACGGCCATGCCCCCATTTTCTCGTCCACACCTGCGGCATATCAACTTCACCGTTGGCGCTATGATACCACTTGACCGTGGGGAAGCGCGTTGTCGCCAGAACTTCATTGGCAGGGTCTACATGCAGGTAGTATTGTTCCGACACGACGTCAAAATCACCTATCCCCTCGGTGATGGGGTTGGACTTGCTGATAATATTGATTCGGAAGGGAACGCCGTCACAGCCGGGATGAGCCACCCAGTTTGCCCCGGTCAGGAACTGCCAGCCGACATTGTTCCTGAACGCGTCGCACATTCCCCCGTGACAGCCGGCTATTCCCAGCCCCGAACCTGCCGCTTCAAGCAGCGGCTCAAAAAAAGACTTGGGCAAATCGCCGTACATGGTCCAAATGGGGATAAAAAGGTCCAATTCCATCAGCCGTTCCCTGTTTTCCAGAACAGAAACGTCTTCTACGATGGAGACCTCGAAATTTTCACTTTCCAGGAATCCCTTAAACCGCCCGGCAACCAGTTGAGGTTCATGCCCTTCCCAGCCGCCGCAGAGAATTAACGCTTTTCGTTTCATACGGTTTTTAGTATACACTCGCAAACGGAAAAAAACCAGTGGCCGTATTTAAGGAAGAATTTACCATGGAGGTCACGGAGAAACCCGGAGGAAGAGGAATTCCAAAGGTTTCTGTACCCCGCAGCGTCCCCTCCGGCTGGCCTGTACAGGAAATTCGTGTCTCAGCTACCAGTGCATGTACGGAAATGGCCAGAATTGAAAAAAGGATATGGGCGCTTGACAAAATCAGCCCAAAATCGTAAGATAACCGCCATGAGTGAAATCTTCGCCAAAACAGCCAAAAACCCCCGTTTGGGGGCAGGTCTCTGTTCCCTGAACGGCGGTACAACAGCCCGGTTTACCATACATACAGAAATTTTTTGCCCTAGAGCTTTACCGGGGAAGAGGCGATGATTTTCGTACAACAATTCCCTGCTGTCCTCCGGCAGGACAGCAGGACTCAAGGTTTATATAAGGTATCGACTCCCCATGACCCCACAACCAGTCACCGT
>JAIRRB010000001.1 GCA_031256195.1 Treponema sp. | reverse complement strand
TTTATCCAGACCGGCGTTTCCGCCATTGACGGCATGAACACCCTTATCCGCGGCCAGAAACTCCCGATTTTTTCCGGCAGCGGCCTTCCCCATAACCGGCTTGCCGCCCAAATTGTCCGTCAGGCAAAAATTTTAAGCGGCGATACAAACGGCAATCCCGAATCATTTGTCGTAGTATTCTGCGCCATGGGCGTAAAGTACGATGTAGCCCGCTTTTTCCTTGACGATTTTGAACGGTCAGGCGTGTTATCCAGCGTGGTGGTTTTTTTGTCGCTTGCCGACGCCCCTTCGCTGGAACGGCTGGTCGCTCCCCGCTGCGCTCTGACCGCCGCGGAATATTTGGCCTACGAAAAAAATATGCACGTCCTTGTGGTGATGACTGACATGACCAATTACTGCGAAGCCCTGCGGGAAGTTTCCTCGATTCGGGGGGAAGTTCCCAGCCGCAAGGGATACCCCGGCTACCTTTATTCGGACCTTGCCGCGCTGTATGAGCGAGCGGGAAAAATCAAAGGCTCATCCGGTTCCATCACCCAACTGCCGATTCTTTCCATGCCCAACGATGATATCAGCCATCCCATTCCCGACCTTTCCGGTTACATTACCGAAGGCCAGATAGTTCTTGACCGCGAACTTTTTCAGCGGGGCGTTTATCCGCCGGTAGCGGGCCTGCCCAGCCTGTCACGTCTTATGAAAGACGGTATAGGCCCCGGCATGACACGGGAGGACCACAAGGACGTGTCCAGCCAGCTTTTTGCCGCCTATTCAAAAGTAAAGCAGGTGCGCAACCTTGCGTCGATTATCGGTGAAGAAGAACTTTCCGACAGCGACAAGCGTTATCTGAAATTTGGTGAAAAATTTGAGCAGGTTTTCCTGACTCAGGGCGAAACCGAAAACCGCGACATAGGCCGCACTCTGGATTTGGGCTGGCAGGTTCTGGCTGATCTGCCGCGGGAAGACCTGCTGCGGGTGAATCAGGAATTTATCAAGAAATATCTTGAACCGCTGGTAAAAGCCGGTTAATTGAGAACTTGTTTTGCAAGACAAGTTTATTTTCTTAAAATTAACATACAATACCAGGCCAACCATTTGAACGGACTCCGTTTATTTAATATTATTTTGTCCATAAACGATAATGCAGATAAAATAACATAAAAACATTTTGATGTATGAAAAGGTGTTGCCAATAATGTAAAAAATGAGAAATATGAAATTTCCGTATTGGGAAACAGCGCTTTTATCAGCTTTATGTCCTTTATCCGTAACGGTTGTTCATCTATGGTTCTTGCATCCGGTGTTAATTTTCGATATAATTTTATTATTGGATTTGTATTAAGAGGTTCAGTAAAAAAAGCGTATCCGTCTTTCTTTAAAATTCTTTTTATCTCATTCAAACTTAATTTCAAATCCAAATGATGCAATATTGCCGAACCCCGTATAACATCAAACTTTTCGTTTTCAAATACAGTGTTCATTGCATCCATTACAACAAATTCTATATTGGCGACATTTTTATCTTTTGCCGTTGATTTTGCACGTTCAATTCTGACTTCAGATATATCTATACCAACTCCCATTTTTATTTTTTGATGAAAATCAATTAATCTGTCACCGCCGCCACAGCCATAATCAAGAAATACGGTATTATCATTCAATTTATCATAAATTTTATTTTTGAAATGCTCTTTCATTTTGGTGAGTACTTTACTGTATTTCCCCATTGGAGTACGGGCGCCTCCGTGAGATTCATTGTACCATTCCTTTTCACGAGTTATACGCTCCACGTCTTAACCTCCCCAACGTTATTTTTGGAAACCATTTTTCCGGCAAATTTCAGAGAAATGGCACAATAATCAGCTGATATATGCTATACCGCATATTTTTAATAATATACTGCTATTTAGAATACTGTCAAGTAAGAATTATGCTAATTAACACTATGCTCGTAACGATGGGATTCAAGGAAAACCTAAAGATAGAACTTTCATATCAGGATATAAAAGTAAAAGAACTTGCCGCCAGAACAGGAATCAGCAAACACACTTTGGACAATTACCTTAATGTACGGGAATATATGCCTTCCGCTGATGTGGCGGTCAAAATTGCCGATACTTTGGGGGTTTCGGTAGAATATCTGGTAACCGGCGAAGATGTCCGGGAAAAGAAAATATTTATGGATCCGGAAATTCGTACTTTAGTCCAAAATTTCAAACAACTGGACACAGGTGACCGGAAAATGATTCTGTCCATTATTCAACTGTACAAAAACCAGCGAAAAAATTTGTCCGGGGATGAGGATAGTATTGTTACTTCAAATTAAAACCGTAGCCTGATTTTGGCGCTGAAATCGAAGTAGCGGCCTTTAGTTCCGCCCGGCGGCACAGGCCCCAGTTCGCCGCGGTTGCCGTCACCGGAAAATAAATCGCGGTCAAGAGGAACCTGCGCCGTAACAGTCAAAGTTGCCCCCTGAAAAAGGTCGTGGTTTACACTGACAATCGGGGTAAAGGAAATATCGTTAAAACCGGAAATAAGGGCGATGCTTGCGTTGGTGAAATCGTTGAAACGCCAGGTAAGACCTGAATACAGATAATGTTCGTTGGAAAAACCGCCGTTACGTGAAGTTGATGAGGTTGTGCCATTGTACAAATATTCGGCAAGAACGATTAAATTTCCGTCAAAAAAAGAATAGTCCGCGCCTATGCTCAGGGAAAGGCCGTCAAGTTTTGTTCCTGCCTCGCCGTTGTAGGTATACAGCGCGTCCATCAGCAGGCCGAGTTCCAAATCGGCTTTAACCGACATTCCGGCGCGGTGAATCCCCTGATTCGAACCATCATGAGGCGATTCAAATGCGTATAACACTTGCAGGCTTGCCTTGTCCCAGTGTTGATCCATTGAGAGGCCAACCAATCCGCCTTTGCCGCTCTGCGCAAAAGGGTTGCGGGGGGCGGCGCCGAAACTGAGCAGTTTGAGGGAATCAACCGGATACCAGGACAGTCCCGCTCCCAAAACGGCGCGGGGGCGGGCATCGGGGGCAAGGGGATTTTTGGGATTGAGAAAATCCGAGGGCCCCCACACCTGACCATAACCAAAGGGCAGCCGCAAAAGCCCGCCGTCAAAGCTGATATATTCGCCGTTCAGCCGGAAGTAAAGACGCTCAAGTTCAATGCCGGCAATATAATTGTCATCCGCGACAAAAGACGATGAATTAACATTGGCAGGATACTTCATAGCCGCATAATATCCCATCTGCGATACAGTAGCCGCATAATCCCCGGCTGCGGCGATAAAATTCACTGCACCGTAAAATGCCGCTCTATCCTTCAATTTCGCCTGCATCCGCAGGTTGGCGTATTCTTCAACACCGTAAGAAAAATCCGGCGCGTCTCCCGCCCCGGCCCGCAGAGAAACGGAAGAATCCAGAAGTCCGGAAACAGTCATTTGCGCGGGAAGGCTGCTCATTGCAAATAATATAATTATTAATAATAATATTCGCCTTTTCATGGTTATTACCGTTCCAAATTCCTCTGGCTGAACACCGAATCCGCAATGGGCTTATCCAGCACAACGTTCTTCATTATAAACGTCGTTTTGCTGTCCTTGCGCAAAAGGTCCTTCACTTCGACTTCCACCGGGAAGCGGCGGCCCGCAAGGGTTTCCACTTTAATCATGTTGAACTCTTTGAGTTTTGCCCCGGAAAGGGCGTAGAGTTCATAGTGCAGCAAATCCCCGGTTTCCTTATCTATCCACAGTCTGCGCCGGGGGTAGCTTTCGGTTTTCTTTTTTGCGGTCAGTTCCAGCACCCACGAATCGCGTCCACTCCAGTTTTCAGAACCGGTAATGACCGGATCGTAACGGCTGGATAAAGCGTCATTGTTGATGGTATCTTCGTAGGACATATCGGAACCCATCATGGATTCTTTGAGCATGTGGCCTGAGATGAGCATTACCCCTTCATTATCCGGGGAATATACATACAGCCTACCGCCCTTTTTAAGATACTTGGTTCCCCTGTCTTCGCTGTTGGTAAATTCAATAAAACTGTCCGCATTTCCCTTTGCCCAGGCCTTCATCACTTTCACATAACGTCTGCCCTGGTACTCAATGATGATTTCCCCTTCATACTCAATGGTATTGTAAATTTCGTTGTTATCAACCCGGCGCAGTAATTCCGCCGCTGACGGTGTTTGAGAGAAAGCGAGCGCGGCAACAAGCGGCAGCATCGCAGCCAATAAAATTTTCCTGTTCATAGTAATCCTCCAACAATATGCTTTTCCGCCAGGGATGGCGGTGTTTTCGTCAATTCCGGTACGGAATTGACAGTGCTTTAGCATGGAGTTTTTGCTGTGCAAAAACTCCAAACCCAAAAATCTGCATGGATGCAGATTTTTGGGTCATCTCCGTAACGCTTCAACCGGTTCCACAAAGGCGCTTTTCAGCGATGGGATCAGCGTAAAAACCGACGCCACTCCCACACCCATGAGCCATGCCCGCAGCAGTGTCCAGAACTTAAACTGGAAAAAAATCGCATTACTTAACGGCATTTCGCTGAATGTGTTTCCGTACATATCCCCCATGCGAATGGGAAAATGGGATCCGACACCGGCGATAGTTCCCCCGACAATCACCCCGGCAAATGCGCCGAACGCGGCGAGAAAAATCGACTCAAAGAAAAACACCGTTACAATTTCACGGCGGGTCATGCCCAGGCAGCCCATCATGCCGATTTCCTTAATCCGCTCGTGAATGATCATCACCACGGTATTGATAATCAGAAAACTGGCCACAATCAGGAATATCATAAATAATGTGGTGTATAAGGGCCATACCATTTTCATAACCGCAACCCAATAGTTGTCCTGCCATTCGGTGACAACATTATCCTGCCCCAAAAGATTCTGTACCGCGGCGGTAATCGCGCCGCTTTCATTTTCATCATCGGCGTAAATCACCAAAGACTGGGTTCCTTCCCCCAGCACCAGCAACCGCTGAAGCCGCTCAATATCCACAATAATATACTGTTCATCCGCCTTGATGTAATCGTAATTAAAAATTCCGGTGATTTTGGGACTCCAGTATTTATCCGAAAATTGAGCGGATATGGTTTTAAGGGGAATCCGGTCGCCGATACCCAGCCCCGCTTTATGGGCAAAGACCCGTCCTATCGCGCATTCGTCACTGCCAGGCGCGGGGTAGCGGCCTTCCAGCAGGCCGTCATTGCGGTCAGTCAGGTTGAAATTGTTAGCTGTCATTTCATTTCCTATATCAAGACCCCACAGTATCGCATGTTTTATCGTGCTTTCCTGTAATGTCGCCAGCGATGCAATGCGGGGAAACACCGCAGCAACGCCGGGAATCTTCCTGATGGAAGCGGCCAGTTCTTTCCAGCTTGTTCCATCCGCAACCGGATACTGTACCGGCATATACTCATTTTCCGCTTCATACCGCGCCGATACCACTTTAACGTGGCCCAACTCGAATATTTGCACCACATCATTAATGCTTTTAATCATCCCGCCTATCAGGGACGAATAAATCACGATAAAAAATACCGCTATTCCCACCGCGGCAAAGCAAAAAAGCGTCCGCCGCATGTTCCGCCAGATGTTACGGTAGGCGATTTTGACAAGAGTGGCGGTTCCACCCTGTTTATAATTATTTGCCATAAAAACTCCTTTCGCTTGAGGCGGCATGGAAGCCGCTACAGCAATGCTTTAGTTGGAGTTTTTCACAGAAAAACTCCTCAGCTCAAAATCGGCAAGGACGCCGATTTTGAGTACTTATTCAAATCGTAAACTGTCGGTAATTGGCATCTTTACCGCCTTACGGGTCGGGAAATAAGCCATAAACGACGCGAGCAGTGTTGCCGCAATGCCGGAACCGATAATCACCGGTACGTTCCATATACTGCGAAAACTGCCGGTAGTACGGAAACCAATGCCGCCTGACAAAGTATCCGCCATGTCGCTAAAATCAAAACCGTATGTTACCACCGGATAATTAATGACACAGCCCAGGATTATCCCCAGAACCGCCCCGATAAATCCCAGAAAGCCCGCTTCCAGCATATAGACCGTAATCATCTGGTTGTCGGTCATGCCTAGCGCGCGCATCATGCCGATTTCCCGGGTTCGTTCCAGTATCGCCAGCAGAATCGTGTTGGAGATTCCCAGAAAAGCAAGTATGAGCAGCAGGGAGGCAAAGATTTGCGGCGCTCCGGTCTGGAGCGCTTCGTAGCCCAGATAATCTTTCATATACTCAAGCCAGAAGTGTACCGCAAGGTCGTCCGGCAGGGAGCGGCCCTGCGCGGCAAGGCCCCGGTTGAGCGCGGCGGTGATTACGTCAGCGCTTTCGCTTTTGCCGGGAAGCCGGGAATCGGGAACATTTTTTTCCCTGATAATGAGTTCCGTTACCGCGCCCTCAAGCATCATGCCCGCTTCGTCCTGTAAAATGTCCAGGGGGATGTAGGCGGTGTTGCCGTTGGGAAGCGGGTCCGGAGAGTTGATTACCCCGGCGACCACCGCATCTATTGATTGATTCACATGGCTTACCGCTCCGGAATAACCGGCGCGAACCATTGCGTCAAGAACATGAGCCAGCCGCTGTTCATCTTCCTCAATTAATAGATATGCGTCCATTAAATCATCGTATTCATAAGCGGCCCGCACCAGCGGCTGGTCTTCGCTGCGCAGCGCGGGAAAAAGTTCGCCTTCCCACTTGTCGGGACGGATTGTTTCCGGCGCGGCCTTGATGTCGATTACCGCGTTAATCCGCACGTCATTGCGTCCGCTGGCGGCAAGCATATTCCAGTAACGGTCAAGGTCGGAACGGGATGCGTTTTTTTTGAGGATCATCCGCTCGTTGCCGGCTACTGTTTTTTCCTTTGAGGAAAACAGTCCCCCTTTTTTGGCAGATGCCACATCATACAATGAGCGGACAAAATCATCTTCCGACTGATTTCGCGTAACGGAAGCGATAAGTTCATCCAGTTCCAGCCTGAAAGGCCGCGTGGGAATACCCACTTTAAGTTTTTCCGCCGCCACCGTCCCCAGGGCAATTTCAAATTTGCCGTTCTGCACATAACGCCCGAAATCAACATAGGGGACATAGCGGAATACTTCCGCCTCGGATGCCGGGTCTACCGCGAAAAACATAACCGGCGCGGAGCCGGCTGCCGAAGACAGTGTACCGGAAAAGGTATAGCGGGGGGCGCTGCAATAACCTTCGTTTTTTAGCACATTGTGGTAGATTTCCCAGCCGGTAAAATTTTCATAGCTGGGCATCTCGTCCTTTTTTTCAAAGTACAGTTTGGTTTGCAGTTTTGCCGCGCCTGTCTCGTAATTGACGATATTACGCCGGGACTCGATAGCCATACCGCCGAGAAAACTGTTCAGAAAAATATATACCGCAACGCTTACCATGATTGCCGCCGAGGTCAGAACCGTCTTTACCCTGTGCCGGGCCAGGTTACGCAGGGCAATTTTCTTTAACTCCCAAATGCCGGATAGTTTCATGCCTTTACCTCGTCGTTTTCAATCTGCCCGTCCCGAATACGCACAATGCGGCGGGCATATTCCATGACCATGTGATCATGGGTGGAGAAAATGAAGGTGGTCCCCTCGGATTTGTTGAGGGCCAGCATCAGTTCGAGAATCTCACGGCCAATCGTGGAGTCCAGATTCGCCGTCGGCTCGTCCGCCAAAATAAGGGCGGGCTTTTTTACCAGCGCGCGGGCAATCGCCACTCGTTGCTGCTGTCCGCCGGACATTTCTTTGGGCCGCCGCTTTGCCATTCCGTCAAGCCCCACGTCGTGAATCACTTTTTCCGTCCGTTCTTTAATCTCCCTTTTGTCCAGCCCCATAAGAGTAAGAGGAAAGGAAACATTTTCCTCCACCGAAAGCACGGGAATCAAATTGTAGGCCTGAAAAATAAAGCCGATACTGTGCCGCCGTAACAGCGCCAACTGCTGGCGGGACATTTTCCCCGTGTCTGAACCGCCCACCAGCATATTGCCGCCTGAAAGGGTGTCAAGACAGCCTGCCAGATGAAGAAACGTAGATTTACCGCTTCCAGACGGCCCGGCAATAGCGGCAAATTCCCCGCCCCGGAATTCCAGATTCACCCCCCGCAGGGCGTGTACCGTCTGGTCATTGAGACCGTAATCCTTTACTACATTTTCCGCTTTAACAACAGTCATTTGGATGCCTCCTTCCCTTTCCTTATCTCATTCAAAGCCTCAAGGCCGAATATATCCTTGGTTTTTAATTCTTCCGCTATTGAGTTGGGAATCAGCATCATTGAATTTCCCGCCTTCAAGCCTTCGTTCAAAATCGAAAGTATCTTGAGTTTCATCGCCGGTTCGTTAGCCGCATAAATACGCACCGCTTCCTCAAGTTTCCGCGCAATTTCAATTTCCGCTTCAGCGAGGAATATACGCGCCTTCTTTTCCCGTTCCGCCTGGGCCATGCGGGAAAGAGAGTCCTGCAAATTGGCCGGTATCTGAATGTCGGTGATTTCGACATACTGAACCGTAATGCCCCATTCGGTGGTTTGTCTTTCCACTTCCTCCTGAATCTGTTTTTCAATTAAATCCCCGCGGGCCAGGAAAACACCCAATTCATTTTTGGCAATCGCGTTGCGTAAAGCGGCCTTGGAAGCCAGAGCGACCGCTTCCTCGTAATTTTCCACTTCCAGGGCGGCTTTTTGCGGGTCCCAAACCAGCCAGAAACAGAAGGCGTCCACACGCACCGTTACCGAATCCCCGGTAAGGGTTTCCTGGGCATAAAAATCCGCAACCCGTATCCTGATGTCAATGGTCCGGTAAACCTGATCCACCAGAGGAATAAGAAAGAAAAGCCCCGGCCCCTTTACCTTGTGAAATTTGCCGAATCTGAGTACCACCGCCCGCTCCCATTCTTTGGCTTTGCGGATTGAAAAAACCGCCATCAGTACCGCGAAAAAGATAATGAGCCGCCATTGGAACGAAAGTTCCTCCGCCGGAGCGGAACCAAAGAGCGAAACCGCGGCAATCGCCAGTACCATTAGCCGTAATGTAAAAAGTGAGAAATCCGGCCTGTTTTGACGGCGTGAAAATTTTGCCGGCGGCTGAATGGCATCAAATGACGCTCTACCATTCAATACGGTATCGTTCGATTTTTTTAAGTTCATCCTTTGTCCTCCTTAAAGTTCCCTATATGCCGCAATAACCCGGACCAATTCCCGCCTTTCAATGCCCAAACCCTGCATATCCCGGATAAAACGGCCCACCAGTTCGTTGATTTTCTGGTTCAGGCCATCATCCTGCGGCTCAGGCTTTTTGTCTGAAATGTAGGTTCCGCTCCCCACCTGGGTCGCCAAAATCCCCCGAATTTCCAGTTCACCATAGGCCCGCGCGATAGTATTGGGGTTGGTTTTCAGTTCCACCGCCAGAGAACGAATAGTCGGCAGTTGATCGCCGGACTTCATCCGCCCGGACAGAATCGCATACTCTATCTGCTGGATAATCTGCCGGTAAATCGGCACCCCGTTCTCCTGATCCAGTGAAAAACTGACCGCCTCCTCATGGCCTGCGGGCTGTTGTGCCCCCACCTTTGCTTTGGCCATTATTGTACTATTCATCTAGTACAATAGTAAGTGTATTAGTACAATATGTCAAGTGAAAATTTGAAAAATTTTATTTTTTTTGAGAAAAACGCTTGACAAAAGTTATACCTTTTCTCATACTAACATTATGAAAACAGCAATTTATATTGACCAGGACTTGTTGGACGCGGCAGAGAATTTTTCCTATGCCGCCGAAATGTCCCGCAGTAAGTTGTATTGTACCGCTATAAGCGAATACATACAAAACCATGAGCCGGACAATATTACCGAAAGGCTCAACAGTTACTATAGGAATCACGAATCCCGGCTTGACGATGACTTAAAAGAGGCGACATACCGCTTATTGGATGGGGAAGACTGGTAAATGGTTCGCGGTGAAATATGGTGGGCAAATCTGCCGCCTCCCCGAGGATCGGCGCCGACAAAACGCCGTCCGGTATTAATCGTTCAGGGCGACAGTTTTAACCGAAGCAGCATAAACACGGTAATTTGCGCCGTCATCACCTCAAACACCGAGTTGGCTTCTCTGCCCGGCAATTTATTGCTTGAAAAATCAGTTTCCGGTTTGGAAAAGACATCGGCAGTTAATTTTTCGCAAATAACAACCATCGACAAGGCGGATTTGACCGAACAGGCAGCCATGCTGCCGAAATCCTTGCTTGAAAAAGTGAATGGTTGTTTGAAACTGGTGCTGGAAATGTAAATAAGCGGTTTTTAATAATGGTCAGGGCGGCAGGTTACCATAAAAGCCTGCCTGCCCTGCTTCCTTGACCGCACAAATGTGCGCACACATGGTGTGCGCACACTGTGGTCATATTTTTACTTTGTTACCGTAACCGTATCATACGGTACGTTTTCCGTGAAAGAATAAGGTTCTTCCCCATTGGCTGCAGCGCCATTCTTGTTGCCGGACACGCTGGCGATGGCGTAGGTGCTGAATGTGATACTCCTGCCGTTGACTTCACAAACGGTGTAGCTCGGTATCCAGGGTTGAACATAAGCAACATTGGAAACAGGCAATCCGCCAGCCAGCCAATCTTGACTGCCTTTTAATGTGGAAGCGTCTCCATTGGCATTGGTAACTTCACCCAGATACGGATACACCGTATTATTTGTCACATACAGTTTGGTGCCAGAGCTATCGAGGTAAGGAAAAGTTTTATCTGCTGCTACCGGATAATATTTTAATCCGCTGCCGGTGGTAAAGGTAAGATAAATAGGATTACCGGCATTATTTACCGTATTGCCGTCTTTTGTTTTATCCGGTACGGAAACCTTGCCGCCGTCTTTGCCTGCCAGAGGATAACTGCGGGCATATACGTGGTCATGACCGGCAAGGACAAAATCTACGCCTTCCTCGGACATTATTCTTTCAAAACCGGCTTCTACATAATACTGTATATCCCTGTCGGCTAAATGGACAGCCACGCTGGCGGTGGATTTGTGGTGCTGGACAATAATCCATTCGTATTTTCCCGCATGGGCGGTTTTCGCGGCCTGGATGGTTTGTTTAAACCGGTCGATATGCGGCCCGGCGGCGCCGTCGGCCGGACTGGGAGCGGTGTTCAATACTACAAAAAGGACGTTGTTGTAGAGGTAAAAATAGTTTCTTTTCTCCACAGTAGCAGATGTTTCAGCTGCAAATGTCTGCGCATTGGGCCAGTTGTAGTGGTAGTTATAATGAATGTGATTATCGTGGTTGCCGGATACGGGGGCAAAAGGAAGATTCCTGAGTCCCGGCGGGGCAAAAAAGTTGGTGTATTCGGTTTCATTACCGCCGCTGGCATCAACCTGGTCTCCGCAGCTGGCGATAAAGCTGACATTGGCGTTTACAATTTTCTGCATTGTTTCCCGCCAGTATGCGGCAGTAGTCGAGGTAGCCGCAGTATTACCGTCAGGGTACCGGCTGCAATTGTCAACTTTCCCGGTGGTAAGCTGGGTATCCGCTACGACTGCAAAACGGAACGCTCCGGCGGTCGCTACTTTGAAATCGTACATCGGACTCCAGTCAGTTCCATCGTTGGATATTGAATACTGGTAACTTTTGCCAGCCTCCAGTCCTGTTACCGTAGCTTTATGCTGGGTATAACCGGTTGACGCGGCGGCCACTGTCCCTGTTTCTTCAATTAATTCGGTTCCCGCACTAAGGGTTCCTTTAATGAACCTGACTTGAGCAACCTTGCCGGCTGCACCGCCGCTGGAATACCAGTTAAGGTTGACTTCTGTCGTGTCGTTTCCGGGAGTAAGACCAAGCGTTAACGGGGTAAATTCAGTTCCCCAACTAAGGCCTGTCTCGTAATCAACTAATGCACTAATAGTGAGCGTTCCCGCGTCCAAATTGCTTGCCGCGGCCCAGCCGGTCGCCGCCGCCACATCAAAGGTTACGGTATATTCTCCAGCCGCTGTGGGGTGCGTGGTGCTTTTTGGATACGTTGTACCGTTTGTTCCTTCATAGGAGATTGTTATCGTCCCGTCCGATTTATCCGTTTTGTGGGTAATGCTAACGGCGGTAACACTGCCTACTGTCTGCGACAGACCGGTAATGGTAAAATCATCGGCTACGGGAAGACCGGCAATTATCAATATTCCCGCGTCCAAATCGGTTACCTCATCCCAGCCCAGCGCCTCCGCCACATCAAAGGTTACGGCATACTGTCCAGCCGCTGTGGGGTGCGTGGTGCTTTTTGGATATGTTGTACCGTTTGTTCCTGCGTAGGAGATTGTTATCGACCCTTCCGATTTACCCGCTTTGTGGGTAATGCTGACGGCGGAAACACTACCTACTGTTTGCGACAGGCCGGTAATCGTAAAATCATCGGCGGTGGGGATTTCGGTGGGGCCGGTTTGCGCTCCAATTGTCAATGTTCCCGCGCTCAAGCCGGTTGCCACATTCCAGCCGGTTGCCGCCGCCACATCAAAGGTTACGGTATAATCTCCGGCCGCTGTGGGGTGCGTTGTGCTTTTTGTGTACGTTGTGCCGTTTGTCCCTTCATAGTGGATTGTTATCGTCCCCTGCGATTTACCCGCTTTGGGGGTAATGCTTACGTCGGTAGCGTGGCCCGTTATCTGCGACATGCCGCTGATGTCAAAATCACCGGCTACGGGGGTTCCGGGGCCACTACTAATTGTCAATGTTCCCGCGATCAAGCCGGTTGCCGCGTTCCAGCCGGTTACCGCCGCCACATCAAAGGTTACGGCATACTGTCCGGCCGTTGAAGGGAGCGTGGTGCTTTTTGCGTACGTTGTGCCGCTTGTTCCTGCATAGTAAATCGTTATCGCCCCTTGCGACTTACCCGTTTTGGGGGTAATGCTTACGGCGGTAACGCTGCCTGCTGGCTGCGACAGGCCGCTGATGTCAAAATCACCGGCTGCGGGGGTGGGGTCTTGATTGCCGGTTGTCCCGTCATCACATCCCATTAGTCCAAATCCGATTATTGCAGCCAGTGCAATAATCCCTACCGGCGCAATGAGCGCCCTGAATGTCTTCTTCAAATTCTTCAACATGATTTTCTCCTTATCGTTCTTAACGATGACCAAAAAGTACCGGTTAATTATTAGAAAAACATAAAAGAAAAATTAAAAACCGGTTAATTCATTTTCTGTTCCCGAATCCGGTCTATTTGTTAATAAATGATTAAGTTTATTAATAATTGGTAAATGCGATTGTTTTTCCGGTCAAGAAAATATAAAGATGACACCCAAGGAGTGTAACAAATGAACAACAAAGTATTTATGTTTGCGGTGCTGGTATTAATGATGGCAACTGCAGGAGTGTGGGCGCAGAATTTACCTGCCAACCTTTGGACATCGCCCCAAAGTACCACTACGGAAGGGAGATACCGCAGCAATGCCGATGACTTTATCCGTCCGGATTCCTATACCGGAGTAAAGTTTGACAAATGGTTTGGGCTGGTATCCTTTTTATGGGACGGAAATTATGACGCTGTGGCGACGAGCGGTTTTGCGACCACGGTAAGCAATGTGTATGTCGGCGCGTTTTACAGCGGGAATTTCTGGTCAAGTATGCCGGCCAACAACTATTCTGAACGGTCGTTTAGCGCGGGATTAGCCCCAGCCGGCGGCGCATCAGGCAAGACCTATAATGTCTACAATAATACCCCCAGCGTTGCGCCAAGTTCCGTCAACAATACCGCCGTATTGGTCGGCATTGCCAATATGGGGTTTCGGCTTACCTATCGTACCAACCATCAGTCGTTCAATGAACGCAACATTGTCATCGGAAACCGGCTGTACAATAACTACCAGGCCGAAAATGGTTATATGGCCCCGCAGATTGCCTGGGCAATGGCGAAGGATTTAACCGGCAATGGAATTAGACCCTATGTAACCTTTGATTTGGTATTCAACCGTGATTATCAAAAGGTAACAACAGTCGGCGTTGATGCCGCCGGTGTTAGCGGCGATAATACCGTACGTTCATTGAATCATATTGACCCGGCGCTTGGCATCGGCATGGGAGGTTTTACCTTCTATAATAAGGATGGCTTTAAGGGGTCGTTCGATGTTGACTATGTGCTCAACCTGAACATCTACAGCAACGACTACAGTTATGTGCAGGGAGGCGTTTACAAGACCAGTACCATTAAAGGAACATTCAGTCCTGGGACTTTTCCTTTTGTTGAACAATCTTATATATCGAACTCGCTTACCCCTTCACTCAGCGGGTCATGGAGCAAGGACAATCTGTCGCTCAAGTTTAAACTTAACCTGCCGTTAACGCTTACCAACAGAGATCAAAACATTATGCAGCTTAATGCGTCCAACAAACTGGTCTATAATGATACTCATGATTCAATTTCCACCTTTATCTTCCGCCCGGATATAAGGCTTGCTTTGCAGTACAAGGCTATTCCCAACCGGCTTACCATAAGTACCGGCGCACGGATTCAGGCTACCGCGCTTACTCTGGAAACAGTTGATCGGGAATACTATAACATGGGTAATAAAGTTGCCAGCCAATCTCAAAAGATACATCAAAACTCGTATATTAATATCGGCTCCGGCACCCAATTCGTCAGCCGTTTCCACATTGGCCCTACTTTTAACTTTACGGAAAATGCCTGGATAGAAGCGACTACCGGCGTTTCAAATGCCTATGGCAATGAAGAAACTATCGACATATTTGCGCCGGGCGGTCTGTTTTCTTTCGGAAGTATCCTGGTTGTACTGAAATTCTAAATCGGTTTAAGCGGGGCGGTTTCACCGCCCCGCATGGGTGACAGATAGCTTTTTTGGGCAACTCTTGACATTCCGCCGCATTCCACAGCACAGTTACGGTATCAGATGATTCCCTCCGGCTTAATTTTATTGCACAAACAATCCGGTATAACCTCTTTTGATTCGTTACGCGACATTAAGAGAGCCCTGGGAACCAGCAAGGCGGGCCATACCGGAACTTTGGACAAATTTGCCGAGGGCCTTTTGCTGGTACTGACCGGCAGGGCGCTCAGGCTGAGCCGCTGGTTTACCCATTGCGATAAACAATATGAAGGCACACTATGTCTGGGCGCGGAAACCGATACCCTTGACCCGGAAGGCGAAGTCATTGCCCGCGCTCCCCTACCCTCCCGGGAAGCGGTTGAACAGGTCCTTGCCCCATTTCGCGGCAAAATTGAGCAGGCCCCCCCGGCCTATTCGGCGATTCATATTGACGGTGAGCGGGCTTCAACGCTTGCCCGCCGGGGAGAGACCCCCGCAATGCGCAAACGGCCGGTGGAAATTTACCGTTTGGAACTCCTTTCCTGGGAACCGCCCTATGCGAAAATTTTCGTCCATTGTTCCGGCGGCACCTATATCCGCTCGCTGGCCCGCGACATTGCCCTTGCCGCCAAAAGCCGCGCCCATTTGACCGCGCTGGTCAGAACGCAGGTCGCCGGTTTTAAACTGGAGGACGCGGTTAAGGTGGGGAATGGGGAATGGTCTCCCCCCCTCCGTTCCATCGACGCAACCGTTTTTTCCGCGCTCGGCCTTCCCTGCCTTAAAGTAAGTCCCGAAGATGCCCAAAAAATTGTCCACGGGGGGCCTTTGGCGCATATACTACCCCATATCCCCGGTCTGCCGCCGCCCGGGGAATCAAACGCCGCCGCGGCTCTTTTTGCGGACGATACCTTCATCGCGGTAATTGAAAATTCAAACGGTACATGGAACTATGGCTATGTCTATGCGCATAATTGACTGGGAAGAATATATCTCCTCATTTTCCACTTCTGTTCCCCTCGCCGTTACCATCGGAGTCTTTGACGGCGTCCACAAGGGGCACCAGGCCCTGATACAACGGATAGGTGACTCTCCCCACATCCCCGCCGTGGTAACATTCAGGCAGAACCCCCTGAAAACCTTAAAACCGGACGCCTTTACCGGGGATATTATAAATCTGGAACAAAAACTCTCATTTTTAGAGGCCTGGGGCGTACAACTGACCATACTGATTGACTTTTCTCCGGAATTCAGTAAAATAAGCGGCAGGGATTTTATCGATTTGTTGCTGGACTGCCAACCGGTAAAACTTATTGCTCTGGGGCGGAATTTCCGCTGCGGGCATCAGTTGGACACCGGGGCGGAGGAAATACGGAGCCTTGCCGGGGCGCGGGGGCTGGAAGTTTGGGTTGCGCCGCCCGTTATGGATGAGGGGCAGCCGGTAAGTTCCAGCCGTATCAGGCAGGCTTTGGCCGCCGGACGGCAGGCGGAGGCGGAAAGGCTCCTGGGCTGGCCTCTGGACTCGATAAACCCTGATAACATTGTACCCAATAGGAGATAAAATATGGCTTTAGCAAAAGAAAGTGTGGTGTCTATCATTGCCAAATTCGGTAAAAACGATAAAGATACCGGCGCATCGGAAGTTCAAGTTGCCCTGCTTACTGAGCGGATTAATCAGTTGACAGGCCACTGCAAACAATTCAAGAAAGACAAGTCCGGTCAGCGGGGGTTATTAATCCTCGTTGGCAAGCGGCGGCGGATGCTGAAATACATTCAGCATACCAACCTCGAAGGATATCGAAAACTAATCAAGGAACTGGGCCTGCGTAAATAATGATGCAAAAAGTAACACTCCAAATTGCCGGCAAGGACCTTGTTCTTGAAACCGGTAGAATTGCAAAACAGGCGAACGGGTCGGTATTCGCCCAGTATGCCGGATCGGCGGTAATTGCCACGGTCTGCGCATCATCGGAATCGGTAGAGGGCCTCGATTATGTGCCCCTCACAGTTGATTACAATGAAAAGTATTACGCCGCGGGAAAAATCCCCGGCGGCTTTATCAAGCGGGAAAGCCGTCCCAAAGACAAGGAAATTCTGGTCAGCCGCCTGATTGACCGCCCCATGCGGCCGCTGTTCGAAAAAAGTTTCGGCAGGGAGATACAGCTTGTCCCCACCACGCTTTCAACGGACCAGGTGAATCCGCCGGATATGCTGGCGATAATCGCCGCGTCGGCCGCGGTGCATATTTCTGACATTCCCTTTAACGGCCCCATTGCCGGGGTGCGGGTGTGCCAGGTAAACGGCGAACTGGTGGTCAACCCCACCTATGAGCAGATTGAAAATTCTACTCTGGAAATCGTAGTTGCCGGAACCAAAAACGGTATAACCATGGTTGAAGGCGGGGCAAAAGAAGTCAGCGAAAACCTGATGATTGAGGCGCTGGAAAAAGCCCACGGCATGATTCTGGAATTGTGCGCCTTGCAGGAAAAACTCCGCGAGATTGCCGGCAAAAATAAACTTCCCCTTGCGGTTTCTTCATATTCCCTGGAGAACAGCGATGCTATCCGCAAAGCGGCCTATGCGAAACTTGAGGCGGCCTGTTTCCTGGCGACCAAGCAGGAACGGCATGAGGGCATCAAGGCGGTGCAGTCGGAAGTTGCCGCGCAGTACTGTACCCAGCTTGAAGATGAAAATCAGAAAAAATTCTTTAACGCGCTGTTCGAGGATATGCAGTATGAGATACTGCGTTCATCAATTTTGAACAACGGCCGCCGCGTTGACGGGCGGGGAACCGAGGATATTCGCAATATTACCTGTGAGGTGGGTATACTGGCCCGCACTCACGGTTCGGCGCTGTTTACCCGCGGCGAGACGCAGGCTCTGGTCGTGACGACACTGGGTACGGTGTTTGATGAACAGGTGTACGATGACATCGAAGGCGACAAGCGGGAAAATTTCATGCTCCATTACAACTTCCCTCCCTATTCGGTCGGTGAAACCGGACGGCTGGGTACCGGCCGCCGCGAGATAGGACATGGCAATTTGGCCCGCCGTTCCCTGGAGCCTATGGTTCCCTCAAAAGATGATTTCCCCTACACGGTGCGGGTGGTTTCCGAAATTATGGAATCCAACGGCTCATCGTCAATGGCCTCGGTGTGCGGGGGAACTCTTTCCATGCTCCACGCCGGAGTTCCCATGAAAAAGCCCGTAGCGGGTATCGCGATGGGCCTTATCACTGAAGGAGCAGGCGGTCCCGGTGACCGTTATGCGGTGTTATCTGACATTCTCGGCGAAGAAGACCACCTGGGCGACATGGACTTTAAGGTTGCCGGAACCGAAGACGGCATAACCGGCTTCCAGATGGACATAAAAATCGCCGGGGTCAGCCCGGAAATTATGAGCAAGGCGCTGGATCAGGCAAAGCGCGGCAGGCTGCACATCCTTTCAATCATGAATCAGACAATCAGCCGTCCGGCGGAACAAATCAGCGAGTATGCGCCCAAAATCGTCACCCTGCGGATTGACATTGACAAGATAGGGGCGCTCATCGGCCCCGGCGGGAAAAATATCAAAGCCCTGTGCGAACAGTACAGCGTCAAAATCAACACCGAGGATGACGGAACGGTAACGATTTTCGGCAAAAACACCAAAGATGCGGAGGATGCGAAAATTGCCGTTATGGGCATTGCCTCTGACCCCGAAATAGGCAGGGTGTACAACGGCACGGTAAAACGGATCATGGATTTTGGCGCCTTTGTGGAGATTCTGCCGGGTAAGGAAGGGCTGGTGCATATCAGCAAACTTTCCCGCCAGCGTATTGCCCAGGTTACCGATGTGGTCAAGGAAGGCCAGGAAATTCCCGTTAAACTCACCGAGATTGACAAAATGGGCAGGCTGAACCTTTCGTACATAGACGCCATCGACCCCGATGGAGCCGCTGCAGACGGCGCTTCCAGCAGCGCTGGAAGCGAAGATTCAAACGGCGGCCGCGGCGCGGGCGGAAAGGGCGGTTTCGGCAGAGGAAACCGTGATGAGCGTCCGGGAAACCGGCCCCGGCGCTAAATTTTTCAGGGTTGCGTGTGACGCTGAAGGTATCCAGAATCGACCCGCGGGTGCGGCTGCCGGAGTATGCCAGTGAGGGCGCCGCCGGTATGGACCTGCGGGCCTTTCTTGCGGCGGATTTATCCATCCCCCCGCTGGGGCGGGCCAGGATTCCGACAGGTTTAAGAATTGAACTGCCTGAAGGTTTTGAAGGCCAGGTGCGGCCCCGTTCAGGTTTGGCATTTAAGTTTGGCGTAACGGTACTCAACTCGCCCGGTACTATTGATTCCGATTATCGGGGCGATGTGGATGTTATTCTGGTGAATCTTGGCACACAGGCTTTTATGGTAAAAGACGGCGACCGTATTGCCCAACTGGTAATTGCCCCGGTTTCCCGTGCGGTTCCGGAGGAAACAACGGAACTTTCCGCAACGAACCGGGGCGGCGGCGGCTTTGGTTCTACCGGAATGTAAAGGGGAAAGGATGCGTTTTTCCGTTGAAAAACTACTTCTTTGGAACAAACGGGAAGGGGAAAGCCCCCGTGCCATATCCTTGACCATTTTCCGCTATATCCTGATCGAAGCATTTTTTGCTTTTTTTATCTCTTTTCTTTTTTTCTTTTTCATTTTTTTTGTCAACCAACTCCTTCTTATGGCTCAGGAAATTTTGACCAAACACGTTCCCTTTTCACAGGTTGCCCTGCTGGTGCTTTTTTCTTTGCCGGGGGTTATTGCCATGTCCGCCCCCTTTGCTTCCCTTGTCGGAACGCTTATGACTATCGGGCGGCTCTCCAGCGACAATGAAATTTTGGTGATGCTGTCATCGGGACTTTCCTACCGGAATGTGTTTGTTCCCGCCGCCGCGGTCGGAGTGGTTATTTCCCTGTTTTCATTTATTGCCAATGATGTACTGCTTCCTGCGGGAACACTGCAATTCGCCCGCCTGTACCGGAGTATTCTGGTTTCTACGCCGGCGCTGGAACTGGAAGCCAACTCGGTTAAAAAATTTAAAAACACGGTGATTGTTACCGGTAATGTAACCGGCAACGCCATTGACAATATGTTGATACTGGACCGTACCAGCGACGGCGAACGCCGCGTTATTATGGCCAATAATGCCGAGCTGAAAGATGCGGGCAAGAGCGGTTTGAGTCTGGATTTGGGCAGGGCTTTTGTCCAGTCTTCCAAGGAAATCGCCCGTGAAGATTACGATTATGCCACCGCCGGTTTTCTCCGCTATTGGGTGCCGCAGGAAGATTTGATTCAGGCAATGTCAACGATAAGCCCCCGCGAAATGAGTTCTGTTGACGTATTCAGGGAAATACGGAAAAAAACCGCCGAAATTGACGTCCGCCTGAATGAACGGCAAAATAAGGTTTCCGTTCTGGCCCTTGCCCTTGAGGATACCCTGCGCGCGGGACCTTCTGCGGAAAGCTGGAACCGCAAGGCCAACCAGTTTGCCGCTTTCCAGCGGGAAGCGCAGATACTGCAGTCCCTGCGGGAGGATCGCCGCCTTTCCATGTATTGGATTGAATTTTACAAAAAATTCTCTATCCCCTTTGGGGCATTTTCGTTTATTTTCCTTGCGGTTTCTCTGGGGCTTATGGCAAAACGAAGCGGGCAGACCGTTGGTTTCATTTTTGGACTTATCATATCCGTTGTCTACTGGGTACTGCTGGTGGGCGGACAGACTATGGGGATACGATTCGATACTCCTCCTTTCTGGTCAATGTGGACACCCAATATTCTGGCATTATCGGCAGGGCTTATTCTGGCCGTTATCAAAATAGTGAAATGAGGAAATCAACATGAGGAAATCAGAATGATTCTGGACCGCTATCTGGTGCGCCAGTTCCTGCCCATTTTTGTCGTAGCCAGCGCCATGTTTGTACTCCTCCTTTCGATAATTGATTTATTTGCAAATCTGATACGCTACCTTAACTATGAAGTTCCCTTTGCCCAGATCATGAAGATAAGCCTGTTTTTCCTGCCCAAAAGTTTTTCCTATGCCCTGCCCATATCATTGCTTTTTGCCTCGGCCTATACTCTGGGAGACCTGTACGCCCGCAATGAACTAACCTCGATTTTTTCTTCGGGGATTCCCTTCTGGCGATTCAGCCTGCCGCTGGTGTTTATCGGTGTTTTTGTTTCGATTTTTTCATTTTTTTTTGATGATACTATTGTCATACCAACGATGAAGGTAAAAAACGGGCTTACACGGCACTTTCTGCAGCAGCAGTCCGCCCAGAGTAATTCCGATATTGTGATTAAAGCGCGGAACGGGCAACTTATCTATTCTGTCGATTATTATGACCATGCCGCACATATCCTTAACGGAATAAGCATAGTGGAACAGGATTCACGGGGGGAATTTATTTCGCTGGTACGTTCACAGCGGGCGACATGGACCGGAGAGTACTGGAACCTGATAAATCCGATAATTTACTACTGGGATAATGACATACTCCGTTCCCGGCTTCTTCCTCCAACAGAGGAGTACCGGGAACAACCTGACATCTTTATGCGTCATGCGGTCAAGGCCGATGAACTTCCCGTCATGCAGGAACGGCTTTTGGTGCAGGACCTCAAGGCTGCGGGTCTGCCGTTTATCGAGGCACAGGCGGATCTTTACCACCGGTTTTCCTTTGCCACTGTTTCATTAATAGTGATGATTCTTTCAATTTCAATGGGCGGCAGATTTAGAAAAAATATTCTCTTAATGAGTCTTTTGGCAAGTCTTTCCGCGGCGGTTGTTTTTTATGTTATGGAAATGATAACCATGATGATGGCAAAACTGGGTTATATTCCCACCATTATCGGGGCATGGTTTCCCGTAGTGGTTTTTATTGCGATTGGCCTCCTGCTGCTGCGGGGAGCAAAAACCTGATGACTTTTACCGTAGTTTCCCGCGACGGTACGTCATCCGCCCGAACCGGCGTTTTACAGCTTCCCCACGGAACGGTTGCTACGCCGGTATTCATGCCCGTGGGGACAGGCGGCACGGTTAAGGCAATGACTGTTGAAGACCTGAAAGAAATTGGTTTTGAAATCATTCTTTCCAATACCTACCATTTGTACCTTCGTCCCGGCATGGAAGTCATGGCAGGCGCGGAAGGACTGCACCGTTTTATGAACTGGGACCGGAACATATTAACCGATTCCGGTGGCTTTCAGATTTTTTCACTTTCCGCCCTGCGCAAAATAAGTTCCGAGGGGGCATGGTTTCAGTCGCACATTGACGGTTCCCGGCATTTTTTAAGCCCGGAAAAGGCGGTTGAAATTCAGTGCATCATAAACAGTGACATTCAGATGCAGCTTGATGTGTGCAGCGGCTGGGGCGGCAGCCGCAAGGATTCAGAACAGGCCCTTGCGATAACCATCGACTGGATGGTGCGGGCAAAAAATGCCTGGGAAGCGCG
>JAIRRB010000187.1 GCA_031256195.1 Treponema sp. | reverse complement strand
CTGGGCTGCGGGCCACTGACTCTTGCCGCCGCGCTGTGGATTTGCCGCCCCGAACTGCGCTCCCTTCCGCTTGAATTGTACTGCATTGACCGCAGCGGGCCGGCGCTGGATGCGGGGAGAAAATTTTTTGCCGCTCTTGCCGGTGAAAACACTCCGTGGAATATACATACCTGTAAAGGCGACCTTTTTACCGTCAAGCCCCAAGCCGCCGCTCTGGTATGCGCGGTTAATGTATTTAATGAAATGTACGGCGATATTTCGCGTAACGGTACGGACAAACTGCGGCGCAGTGCGGAAAAATCCGCCCGCCTGCTTGAAAGCCATGCCATGCCATCCGCCGCGATTTTGGCCGTAGAACCCGGCTTTCCCCGCTGCGGGGAATTTATCAGTCTGCTGCGCGCCGTCTTGGGCCGCGCTTGCGGCCGCCGCCCGCTTGCACCCTGTCCCCATGACAAGGCCTGCGCCCTTGCGGATAACGGCACAAGCGGCAAAAAACGCTGGTGTCATTTTGCTGTTGAAACGGAAGACGCCCCCCGCGCGTTACACCGGCTTTCAGCGGCGGCGGGGATTCCCAAAGAGCGGGCTGTGGTAAGTTTTCTGTATGCCGGGCCTGCTGACAAAAAACAGAAGGCGGCGGAATCCGCCGAAACAGCGCCCGCGGCGTCAACACTGCGGATTATTTCCGACGCCTTTCCCCTGCCGCCCCATCGATTCGGGCGTTACGGCTGTTCATCACAGGGGCTGGCGCTGCTTGCCGGAGAAAAAAGCGCCATTGAAAATACCGCTTCCGGCGCGCTGGTACACGCCGTTTTCAAAAACGGTGAACGGGATTCCAAAAGCGGCGCGCTGCTGGCGGAATTGCCGCTTAACTGATATACCGCGTTATTTCCCTTAATTCACGAATTCTGGGCAGCGTACCATTAGCGTGAACGTCGTCTTCATCCAGCAATAGCCCCCTGCCCCCCAGAGCGACAAAGCCTTCAACATAGGAGGGGTAGTCATCGATGAACAAAACTTCTTCTATATTGACGTTCAGGGTGCGCAGGGCATGGTCAAAAAATTCCCGCCGGGGTTTGCCCAGAAAACCGCATTGGCGTATGTCAAAGACATGGGTAAAAATGTCGCTTAACCCCAATTTACTCAAAACCATATCGGCGTGTTCACGGGGGGAATTGGTCAGGATCGCTTTGGGAACGGAAATACCGGCAAGAAAGGCCCGCAATTCGCTGTCGGGGGTCAGCGGGTCTACTTCACCGGGCGGATGAACAGCGGCAAAGTAAGCCTCGACATCGGTAAAACCTTCTTCCGTCATAAGCCATTCCAGGTAAGTACCGTATTGTTTTTCAGCCACCATACGCTGCCGCTGCACTTCTTCCGGCGTTATGCCCAGAAAGGCGGCGGCAAATTCCTGTATGCGGCGGAGTACATTGTCTTCCAGTCCGTAGTGGCACGAATACAGGGTGTTGTCCAAATCGAGAAGCAGATACTTCAGCATGGTATATACTATAATTAACGGGTAACAGATAGCAAGCGGCAATGTTCAGGGCAACGGCATTTGCACTTTACGCGCCGATTCGTTTGCCCATTGCTTCGGCATGGGGGGCATTAAACAGAATGTCGCTCCAGTTGACTACCATCCCTTCTTTTTCCATGGCCTTCATTAAATTGATCAGGGTTTTGCCGCTGCGCAACCCCTCTTTTTTAACAAAGGCGGCGCTTTTTTTTCCGCCAATGCCGCTGCCAGCGGAGAGAAACTTTGGTAACATTTCGGGTATCTTCGCGGAAAAAAACGAAACCGGTTCCGCCGCTATAACTATGTACTCATAACCGGGCAGGCGCATACCGTTATCGGTCCATGCGTCAATAACATCTACCCTATGGCCCATTGACTCCATTCCTTTCGCCAATGCCTGGACATAATCCACCGGAGGCCGCCTCCGTGACGGCGCGCTTACTACCGCTATTCGCATATTATCCTCACGCCTGTTTATACAACAAATCAATTTCCGGTTCTTTAGCCACCAGCACCGAACATTTCGCATTATATAAAATTTCGCGGTGGGCCTGACCAATGATGTCTTTGGCATTACGGTCTTTTTCCCAGCCCCCCATCACAATTAAATCCGCCTTGTGTTCTTCGGCAGCGGTCAGAATTTCAGTGTATACCGCGCCCCTGCGTATTTCCTTCTCAATTTTTACGCCCTTGGCATGGGCAAGCTCTTCCATAAACGCAAGATAACGCTCGCCGTTTGTCTCCAGATTTTTTTCGTACTCAACACCTTCTTCCTGAATAAATATCTTGCTTAAAGTAAGCTGCTTGATCGTCGCCGTATCCACAACATACACCATGGTTAAGCGGCAGTGATAGTTTTTGGCCATAACAATGGCGTACTTCGCTGCCAATATGGATGCGTCCGATCCGGTGATACCGGTTACAATGTTTGAAATAAGCGGTTTCATGTGGCTGTACCGGCGGCCATGCCGCTGACTCCCCTCTTCTTAAGTAATTTACTGGTAAAAAAGGAATCTCTGTCCCTTTCTTCCAGAGATGACTCAATATACACCTTCGTCTCGGAGGCGGTCGGTATTACCAGCTTTTCCAGAGCATTCACCCGGCGCTGGGTTTTGCGGACTTCCCGCGCCAGCCGCCAGACTATGGTACGCACCGCCGCCAGTTCGGTACATATTCTGAGCATCTCAAAGAATTCTAGCACGGTTTCATCACATTCTGCAAATGAATTCACCGGAGAATACTTCAATTCCGCGCTGGGAAGCCGAATTTCCAGCCCCGGCAGCTTCATTCCGGCGGCGGTAACCTGCTTTTCCCTGAGTTCAAAGCGGTAACTGATGTTCTGTGCCAGCCGCTGGGCTCGCTCCCGGCCCACCACCACCAGCATCCGCTTGAGGCAGGGGTACGCCGTCGCCACACGGGCATCCAGGTCCCGTTCCAGCATTTTTATCCTTTCCAGCTTCTGCATCAGCTCCATAACGAGAATTTCCCGCTTTTGTTCCAGCAAATCGTAGCCTTCCTCGGCAATAAGCAGCCGTTCCTTGACCCGCAGGAGGTTACTTTTGGTCGGAGCGATGTGTTCCCGTGCCATTATTATCTTTTGTATACCGGAAAAGGCATATTGTCAAGTTTTTTACCATTCCCGCGGGACAAAGTCATCCGGCATATCTATCTTCATCGTGTCGCCAGATTGTTCTATCACAAAAAGCCCCGCCTCACGCACTGCTTCTTTTACCCCATCATCATATACCGCACCAGCCACCGCCCCCTGAATTTTTCGCTTATCATGTACCTTATTCCGGTGTTCCCGTATAATCTCCAACCGCCGGACATGGTGTTCCACATCCTTCACTGCCGGCCTTGACTTCACTTCCACGCCGATTATACAATCCCCGTTTTCCAGAAGTATGTCCACTTCCGCTTTGATTTTTCCCCGTTCATCAAGTATTTTGTGTCCTCCGGGTGATATTGCGTCAAAATGATAGCCCAGTTCGTTCAAACGTTTGACGATTCCCGGGGCAACCAAATGTTCGGCCAACTGCCCAAAACGGCGGTGCAGATCGCCCATTTGTTTGCTGTTTCTCTTTACTATCCGCTCGGTTTCTTTTTGCCGCTCGGCAACTTCCTGAAACATAGCCCACACTTTTTCAAAGGTGAGGCCTTCTCCGGTAGGAGGCTCTTTATACGCCGTTACTGCCATAATCTTCTCTCCTGTCTGCGTTGTTATTGTAGCATATTTTTCATGCTCACACTATATAGGGAGAAAAGCGGCATTTTGCAT
>JAIRRB010000200.1 GCA_031256195.1 Treponema sp. | reverse complement strand
GCGGCCATCGCCGCCAGAACGCCCCGCACCGGACGTATCCTGCCGGAAAGTTCCAGTTCCCCCATTACCAGCAAGTTGGGGGGTACCGGGGCAAGCCCCGCCGCCGCCATTACCGCAAGGGCAATGGGCAGGTCCAGCGCCGCCCCTTCTTTTTTCAGTCCCGCGGGCGCAAGGTTAATCAATATCCTGTCCAACGGAAAACTGAACCCCGAATTTCTGAATGCCGCCCGTACCCGTTCCCGCGCTTCCCGTACCGCCCCTTCGGCAAGTCCGGTAATGTCAATGCCGGGAATACCCCGGCGAATATCCGCCTCAACGCGGATAATGATTCCGCCTGCGCCATAGGGCGCATAAGCCATCACGCTCATAAATACCTCTATGTATATAGGGCGTAAAACTGCAAAATGCATTAGTCATGATGAGAAAAAATATAAAATAAAATTGACACTTACACCGGCAGCGCCTGTACTTCTGTTCCCAGCGCTGCGGCCGCCTGTTCCGCGCCTTTCATTCCGGTAATAATAACCCGTCCGGCGGCGGCTTGTGACGCAAGTTCTCCCAGAGCGGCGGAAATGTCATCGGCGGAAACGGAAATAAGCCGTTCCAGCCTGCGCCGGCGATAATCGTTTTCAATACGGGAAATAAAACGGAGGAAATCGACTACCCCTTTTTCCGCCGGGCTGCGGGGACGGGTTTCACGGGAATAACAGCCGATGAGCATTTTTTCCAAATCGTCCTTTGCGGTAATATTTTCAGTTTTGAGTATGGCGGAAAACGAATCCAGTGAACGCAGCGGATTGGGGTCACGGTAGGTTGAAAGGGAGAAAGTATGTTCTAGGCTGTCGCTGGAGGCGGAGGCCCCGTAAGCGCCCCCCTTCATGCGAATATCTTCCCATAATGCGCCGGTGGAAAGTTGGTGGGCCAATACCGTTTCGGCAATTTGCGCCGGAGTGTCAAACGCCGCGGCCCGCAGCGTCATGGCGGCGAAACCGATTTGCAGTGATGGTGAGGCAAAAACCTCGGAAATAGTTTCTGCCGCTGGCGTATATTCAAGATTTTTTGCCACAGTATTTGGCGCTGACCGGGGCGGGCCGATGCGGCTGAATCGCTGGGCAATCAGCGCGCCGCCGGATTTTAACGCTCCGGCGGAACCGCTCATGTTGGCGATAAGGCCGCCTGACGCTATCGCTTCCCGCAGATAGCGCAGTTTGGCGGCGACCTCGGCGGTATCGAGTTCGGCAAGGCGGTGGGCAAATTTAAGCTGAGTTATGCCGTTCCAGATTTCCGCTGTCTGCGCGGATGGCGACGAAAAGCGGCCCGCCCGGCATGATGCGTAACTGTGACCGCAGGGGGCAAAGCCGGAACGCATCTCATTTTTCATTTCCAGAACCAAATCCCTGATTCGCCGGTGGTCGGAAAAATCAGCCTCATGTATCAGCCGCCGGACAATATCCAGCGATGACGCGGTTTTTTCATCAAGACACTTCAGGCGGTAGATAATCCAGTCGCGGCCCGCAAGTTCAAATGTTCCCGCGGGGGTTTGCATGAGCGGCTTGTCCGCCGGAGCGGCGGAACCGGTGTGCAGTATGGCGTTAAAGCCGCCCACCGTGCGGGCCAGCAGGCTGGACACTTCGCCGTAATCCATGCCGGGAAGCCCCACGGAAATTACCGCCCTTGCGAAAAAAGGCAGCCATGAATAATCTTCCCGCGGCAAAATGTCCAAAGGAAAGGCAAGGTCGATATAGGTAATGCCGTTGGTATACAAGTCGTGGCACAGCGCAGGGATTCCCTGCAAATCTTCAAGACTGCGGGGAATCATTTCCGGTTCGGGTGAGAGGTCGCTTCGGGAGAGGTGGGGAATCGTTGCAAGCGCATCGGGGCTGTCGCTTTCACTTTGAATTTTTTCAAGGGCCGCTGATTTTTCCGTTATGCGATTTTTTTCCGCATCGCTTAAACCCTGTTCGGTCTTTGCCAATTTTTCGGCAAACTGTTCTTCCTGTTTGGGCAAAAAATCTTTCTGCGGTTCCAGCATTACCAGCGCCCGGTGGGGATTGTCCAGCAGATATTTTTGTATCAGTGATTCAAAGTAGCGGTTATTTTCGGCAAGACGCCGCTTGATTGTTTCCATTGCCGGCGTTAACAAAAGGCCGTCCCAGGGTTTAGCCCCGTGCAGCCATGTCCGCAGGGCGCGCCGCATCCACACCAACGAAAAAGGCCCGTGGGAACGCTTAATTTCACGCTGAGAAAATTCCATGAACGACAGAGCCGCTTCAATTTCCCCCGGGGGGATTCCCTCTGCGGCAAGCCGCCGCAGCTCACCCAGAATAAGCGCCTCTACCTTTTTTCCCATTTCTTCCGGCGGGCCGCCTACCTCGCGCAGACCGGCGACAAACAGCGTTTCTCCCAGTTCGCTTTCAAGACCGGAAACCGGAGTAATATCCTCGCCAAGCCCTGACTCAATAAGAGTCCGCAGCAGGGGAGACCCGTCATGGCCCAGAAGAATTTCAGTAAGGGCGATAAGGGCGATATTTTCGCTGGTATCAACAGCGTCTGAACACAGCCATGATAAAAAAATCGTCGGTTTGGAATCGTCATCATCCGATGACGCATCATCCGATGCGCCGCCTGCCGGACAGGGAACGCGAAATTGTTCCGGCGCGGCCCAGCGTTTTTGTTTGGCAATCAGCGGCGAAATATTTTCTTTTCCCGCCGCTTCCCCTTCCATTGATGAAAAAAATTGTTCATCAAGAAAGGCAAGCTGTTTTTCCGTGGGAATATTCCCCGCAAGAAAGATACGGCAATTTGCCGGAGAATAACGCTGGCGGTGAAACTTTTTTAAGCCTTCCCAGCTTAATTGAGGGATATGTTCAGGATTGCCGCCGGATTCAAAACTATACGGCGTATCGGGCATTACCGCCTTTACCGACCACAGGCCGGCGTAAGCGTCCAGCGATGAATATGCCCCTTTCATTTCGTTGTAGACAACGCCGGTAAGGGAAAGTTTGCCTCGTTCCGCGCCGTCCTTCGCAAATTCATAACGGTGGCCTTCCTGCATAAAAGTCCATTCGGAAAGCAGGGGCCGAAAAACCGCGTCGCCGTATACGGACATAAGGTTAAAATAATCATGCTCGTTTACCGAACTGGCCGGATAAACCGTTTTGTCGGGAAAAGTCCAGGCGTTTAAAAATGTTTGCAGGCTTCCCTGGGCCAGAACCAAAAATGCGTCTTTCAGCGGATAACGCTCTGAACCGCACAGGACTGAGTGTTCAAGAATATGGGCCGCGCCGGTATTATCTTCCGGCGAAGTGGCAAAGGCAAAGGCAAACAGGTTTTCGCTGTCATCGTTCAAAACGTGAAAAACTTCCGCGCCGCATTTTTGATGCCGCGCCCATATCCCTGTTGCCTGCATCTCGGGAAGATCGACAATATCAATAACGGAAAAACCGCTGCCGGGACTTTGTCCTTTTTGTAAGCTCATGTAACCCAATCCTCATCGCTTGAAAGTATTAATTCGCCGTTTTCACGGGCCTGTCTGAACCACGCGATAAAATTATTCGCCGCATCGTCACAGTCCCGTTTGGGAACAGCGCCGAGAATCTCTCCCTCTTCGCGGATTAAATTCCTGCGCCCGCCGGAAACATTTGAAAGAATTTTTTCACAAAATTCGCCGCTCCTGCCTTTCAGCAGAATCGCAATTTCCCTGTCCTGCATGGTGGTAAGTTTTTCCGCCAGGGGGCGCGACCAGGGACCGTCAAAGATAGCAAGCACATCATCCAGTGTGTAAAGCCGTTCTTTCAAATCTTTGCCAATATCAGGACTTCCTGTTTCCAGTTCATTGATAATGCGATCGCCTAACGAATAGTCTCCCTGCTTAAGAATGGCGGCAAGGGCCTGCATTCCGTCAATCGCAATATCCTGCGAACTGCCGCTCAAATGCCTGGCTTTTTCTCGAATTGCCTCCGCAACGCGCTCCAGCGTTTCCGGGGAAACTTCGTTTTGGCGGGCTATGCGCATGAGAATCTCCGGCTTGAGCGCAGGCGGAAATTTTTTCAGTGTCTCGGCGGTGACCTTGGGGGCAAGGCGGGCAAGGACCAGCGCCGCCGCCGTGGGGCTTTCATCTTTCAGCAGGAAGACCAGTTGTTCAGGGGTGAATTCTTCCAGAAAGTCAAAAATATTTTCTTTTGAGTCAGGGACGGATTTATTGAGCAGGGCCTCGCCTTTTTCGGGGCCGTAAGCCGCGTATAGTATGCGCCGGGCCGTTTCCACCCCGCCGGAAGAGGCGCCCGAATAATCCAGATTTCCCCGTGGTGAGGAAAACAGTGCCTTAAATTCGGCAAGTACCGACTCGGCTTCCTCCGGAACAATTTTCTGAATCGCCGCGATTTCCTTCGATATTTCCTCAACCTGCTGCGGGTCAAGTTCACTTAAAATTTTTGCCGCATGGTTCGAGCCGATTAGAATAAGAAATTTTGCCACCCGCCGGGTTTTTGAATCTTCAGGCGCTGGCGCCAGCGATGGCGGCGTCGCCGATGGCGTTGCCGAAGGTGTTTTAAGCAGGCCATCTGTTTTTTTGATTGACGGTATATCCATAATTATTCAGTAAACACCTGTTCCAGGGTTATTTTCAAATCGGGAAACAGAGCGACCGCAACGGTATCCGTATCTCCGTAAGTATCGGTGAGAATCATCTTATTCTGAAAATGGTGGACAGTTATATCCCTGTTTTTGGGGTCTACTATCCAGTATTCCCGGACGCCCGCTTCCTGATAGAGTTTGAGTTTTCTGCGCATTTCGATGGCGGTATTTGAGGGGGACAGTATTTCAATCACCAGATCGGGAGCGCCCCGGCAGCCTTCATTCCCCCGTTTTTTTTCATCGCAGATAACAACAATATCCGGCTGAACCACCGTATCATCACTTTCATTTTCTTCATAAAAAAGCCGGACATCAAACGGGGCGGGAAACACCTTGCAGGGCTTACCCCGTAAATATTCATGGAACTGACTTGATAATTCCATAAGAATAGCCTGATGTTCGGCATTCGGCCCCGCCATGGCATAGGCTTCACCATAGATCAGCTCGTAACGCTCGCCCTCGGCAAGTTCCCATTCTTTGTAATCGGCATAGGTAAAATAAACTTCTTCTTTTGGTAACGCTCCCATATTTATCTCCTGTTCGCAGTGAAAGGCCCATTCATGTTCGAGTTTAGGGCGGGGTTGTTGATTGTTCTTCAGGATACAGGTTTTGAGTCTGCTTAATGCTGGGAAGTATCTCAAAGAAAATATCAATTAAAACGGGATCAAATTTACTTCCCGAAAGTTTCTTCATTTCCGCCAACACCTCTTTCTCACCCCAGGGTTCTTTGTACACCCTCTTTGAACAGAGCGCATCAAAAACATCGGCAATGGCAACAATCCTTCCGGCAAGGGGTATCTCTCCTTTTTTTCTGCCTGCCGGTTTGCCGTCCTCATTGGTTTTTAGGGGGACTTGAGTGATCGGATCAACCCAGCCCGGATACCCGGTACCATCCCAGTTTTCATGATGGGTAAGGGCTATATCTCCGGCTATTTCGTCAACAGGCGACTGCGGGTCGTCAAAAAGACTTGCCCCATACAGGGTATGCTGCTGCATTACCAGAAATTCCTCCGGGGTAAAACGAGACGGTTTTTTAAGAATCAAATCTGAAATAGCCACCTTCCCCACATCGTGGAGCAACGAACCTATCTTGAGAATGTCCCGAAAATTTTCACGCTCAGCATCGGGGATTTTATTGTTATGCGCCCAGCGATCATAAATCTCAACAGCGTATCCGGCCACACGGTTTACATGGTTTCCTGTTTCCTTGGGGTCCCTCAGTTCCGCCATTTTAATCATGCGGAGAATCATCGCTCTGGTAACAAAGGCCCGCTGCAGCGCAATCGTAGCGTTGGCGGCAAAATGGGTAATCAGGAATTCGTCTTCTTCCGAAAACGGGATAATTTCTTCATTCTCGTTTTTTTTGTTAATAACCTGAATAACGCCCATAAGCCGTCCGCCGGCAGTGGTCAGGGGGAAGGTTAATGTTGAGATGGTTTTATAACCGGTAATCCTGTCAAAGTCGGCATAAAACGAATAGGGCGCTTCCTTCGGAATATTATACATATCCGGTACATTGACAGTCTTTCCGGTAAGGGCGCAATAGCCCGACAGGGATTCTTCGTTTATGGGCAGGGAAAATACCGAATATATCATTTTTTGTCCGGGAGGCAGCAGCTTTTGGATGGTGTCATTCTGGGCATACTTTATGGCGATATTTTCGGTTATGCCATGCTCGTCTTTTTCTGTCTGCCTTACATATATTGAACCTGCATCGGCGCGGACTACCTTGCGGGCTTCCAGCAGAATCCGTTCCAGCAGGAGGTCAAGGTCCTGAATCTGGTTCAGTTCTGAATCAAGTTTAATAATCGACTTAAAGTCCGTATCTTCCGATGCCATATAAACCTCGTGTTTTTTATTCTGCTTATTTCCCGGTATCAGGACCGTTAAAAACAGTCCCCCAGGGCAGTATCGGCATTACCTGACCGTTATGCGCTATTCGGAAACGCAAGTCTTCCAGCAGCGGCCCCGGCAAAAACAGGTCTGTCACTACCGCTGCGGAAGCTGTTGAACTGTCGCCTGAAATTCCCGCCGCAAGCAGACGATCCAGTATTTTATCAAAAAATTTTGGCTTGGGATACTCATCATAGGCGACTTTCCGGTGGTCGGAAATTTTGGCGAGTTTCCGCGCCGTTTGGACGGCATCGTCAAGGCCGCCAATACTGTCTATCAGGCCGGCATTAAGCGCTCCCAGACCTGAATATACCCGGCCCTGGGCGGCTGCTTCTACCCGCGCAATGTCCATGTTGCGGCCCGCGGCAACCCGTGCGGTAAAATCGCCGTACAGGTCAAGAATGTACTCGCGGTAGCGGGCCTCCTCCTGTGGGCTGAGGTCGCGGTGGGGCAGTATCATGCCGGTCAATAAATCGGCGTGATTCCCCCGCTGTATGGTATCAACAGTCATGCCTAATTTGCTGTTCAGGCCCTTGTCGTAAAACCAACTGCCGATAACGCCGATGGAACCGGTCAGTGTTACCGGAGAGGCGGTAATATGGCTGGCGTTCATGCTTACCCAATAGCCGCCGGAAGCGGCGACAGCGCCCATTGATACCACCACCGGAATCCGCTGTTTGGCGTTTTTAACGGCCTCCGCCACATAATCGGCCGCTTCGGCGCTTCCGCCGGGCGAGTTAATCCGTATCACCAAAGCCTTAACCCGCTTTTTTTCAGACACTTCCTGAATGGTGCGGGCCAATGCCTTTGCCGCTATTCCCCGCTCCATGTCGGTCACGCCGTTGGCGTATATCACCGCGATTACCGGCGGCCTGCTCATCCAGTTTGCCCTGACGGGATGGTAAAAATATTTGCTGCCGGTAAGGCTGGAATCAGAATCGCCAAAAAGAAAAAAATCATTTTCTTTTTCGCTGCCGGTAATTTCCCTGATGGCCTTAAGCGCCGCTTCTTTTCTGCCGGTATAGTCAACCAGCCCCCGCGCAAGGGCACTTTTTGCGGAAAACATAAATTCATTATTAATAATTGAATCAAATTCTTCGGCTGTCCATGAACGGGCTTTGGTTACCGTATCGCGGGTAATCGTCATGATATCATCCAGCACTTCGCCGTACTGCCTGCGGTCCGCATCGGACAGCGAATCCCGGGTGTATGTTTCCGCGGCGGATTTGAATTCCAGATAACGGAGTTCACGCGCCCCTATGCCCAATTTTTCCAGACTGTGCTGAACATAGCCCCTACCCCAGGCATAACCCAGCAGCGCCAGAGACCCCTGATCGTCCATTACGATTTTATCAGCCACCGTTGCCAGACAGTACATATCCAAATCGGCGGCGCTGATAAAGGCGCATACTTTTTTGCCTTTTGATTTAAATTTTTCCAGAGCGCTGCGCAGTTCCCAAAGGGTTTCCTGTCCCGCCTGAAACGATGAAATGTTCAGAATAATCCCGCTGATTCGTTTGTCATTACCGGCGCGTTCTATTACCCTGAATATTTCGAGGGTAGGCCGGGGCCGCATCGAACGAGCCATGTTTTGCACGGCAGGATTATTCAAATTGAGTTCCAGAAACGCGTTCTGGGAAAACAATGGCCGCGCCATTAAAAAACAAGCTCCAAGAATCCACAGTTTTCCATTGAGTTTCATTTTCCTTTTTTCCTTGTAGTTTTTCCCGTATCAAGCAAATGCAGCAGCTTGTTCATCTGGTAACCGGAAGCGGCTTCTTCTTTTTCCAGGGCTTCAACAATTTTGGCGATGTACTGCACCCGTTCAAGCCACGGAAGAACCGCGCCTTCCTGTCCGTCCGCGCAATAGGCGGAATCATTTTCCAAAACAAAGAACAGCTTTCCGTAGAATAAAGTGCTTTCAAAAGCCTCTTTGTTAAACCAGATAATATTGTCAAAATGGTTAATCCCGATAAGATTACGGAAATCATCATACAAATAATTTTTTTCGATTATTGTTGTAGCAAAACGCCGCGCGTCAAATTTGTCTTTTTCCCGGTAAGCGTCAAGGGTATAATCGGAGATTCGGCGCAGCGCGGTACGGCGCAGCACAGCCTTGCTTGTTTCCCCCAGCCGCCAGGCACTGTCATCTACAGATGACGCATCATCCGTAGCGCCAAAAATACGGTACTGCTCCCTGAGTTTGCGGTCCATGTCCCAGTGTTCAAAAGCGAGATTTGCCGCGAGGCTGCCGTTTGCCCCCTTGCCGATTATTGACCGTAAAATCGCCACAAGGCCGTAGCCCAGAGCGGCGGCGCAGACAAACTGTTTTTCTTTAAGCTGTTCCGCAAGGTCTTTCAGCATACGCTCGCCGGGAGTTTTTCCGGCGCTGTTAATATAAGCCGCCAGTCCAACCAGCCTTTCAACATACCCTTTAAATTCTTCCCACAATTGTTCTTTGGTAAGCGCCTGAAATTCATGGTCGGCATCCGGCGCTTTCCAGGGACTGAATTTACCGTCCGCTCCCCCAATAAAGTACGTTACTGCCTCAAAATACATTTCCGCCGTTTCTTTGAGCGACTCAACAAAGGATTGCTGCCGGTCTTTGGCGGCGCCGGAAACAAAAAATTCATGTAACTGATTAATGGTTTCCGGTTTGAAGAATTTGGTAAAACGGTAATACAGGTCGCCCAGATAAATGTCGTTAATCGCCGAATGGGGATCGCTGACCGGCCGGCCCTGCAAATCGTGGTGCAGGCGCGCCCAGCGGCCCCGGTCATCATCTTCAATTTCGTGTATATCAATATAAACCTGCGCTTCGTATCCTTTCAGCGCAACAAAGAAACCGTTTTCATGTATTGCTTTTGAAGAACGTATATACCACAGACTGGAACGCTGGTCCTTGAACAGGGTAAAGTGGCGGTCGCCCCGATTCAGGGCAAGCGCGGCGCCCAGACTGTCCCGGCGTTTGCTGCCGTCTCCCTGAGGTATTGCCGGGTCGCTTGTCTTAATCCAGCCCGCTGTTTCGTAATATGAGTTGTTGAAAAAAACAAGCGCCCGTTCCCGCTTGCCGTGGAGCCAGGCGCGGTTGGAATAGGCAAAAACATTTTCATTGACCGACCCGCCTTCAGTATATAAATCGTACAGTTTGAATTCATTGCTGCCGGAAAAAAGCGCCCGCCGCTTCATCAGGGGAAAAATTTCCCGCTCATGCCGGTCTACCAAATAACTATCGGGCTGTTCATCGCGGTAGGAACGGCGGTACTCCATGCCGTACTTTTCTTCAAAACCTTCAATCTGACCATGCCCGAACATCGGCAGCCCCGGCATGGTAACCAGCAGGGTACAGATGCCAAAGTATTTGTCGCCCTTGCCAAACTGCGCCACCGCGGTATCCTCGTCGGGGTTGTTCATAAAATTAACAAAACGTTTCAGAATTTCAGGGTCAAATTCAAGAGTGTTTTTTATGGTTGCGCGGTACTTCGCGTTTTCCTCGTTTTTGAGCATATTCATAAACGCGGAATTGTACACGCGGTGCATTCCCAGAGTGCGGACAAAGTAACCTTCCATCATCCAGAAAGCCTCCGCCAGCAGCAGAGTGTGGGGCGCTTCAGCCGCACAACGGTCTACCACTTCCCGCCAAAATTCATTGGGAATCCGCTGATTAAATTCATCGTTGGAAATGGCGTGTTCGGCGCGGCTGGCGATGGCCCCGCCGTGACCGGGAACGGGATACCACAGCCGCTGAATATGCCGCTTTGCCAGAGTCATCGCCGCGTCAAAACGCACAATGGAAAACTGCTGACACACACCGACAATCGTGCGGATAACCGCTTCGCGGGCTTCGGGGTTAAGGAAGTCAATTTGGGCGGTATCGTTCCAGGGCATGGAAGTGCCGTCATTGCCGTGGTAGATGTAACGGGTTTCACCTGAACGGTTATCAATCCGTTTAAAGACCACCGCCGCATCACTGCGGGAAAAATAATGTTCTTCGATTTGAACGGTTATATCGTCCCTGCCCGATAAATTGCCGCAGTTGTAGTTGTAGGTGGGGAAGGGCGGCCAGGGAAGCTGTAAAAAACGGTCAGGATGTTCCACCATCCAGCGGCTGTCTATGCCGGTGTGATTGGGAACCATGTCTGAGCCAAGCCGTATACCCCGCCTTATGCAGCGATCCCGCAGGCTGCACAAAGCGTTCCAGCCGCCCAGTTCACCCGCGATGTCATAATCGTACAGGCTGTACGCGGATGCCGCCGCTTCGGGATTACCGGTCCACTGTTTGATTGTTTTACTGGCATTGCTCCGTTCCCACAACCCGATAAGCCACAGACCGGTAAATCCCCGGCGGGACAACTCATCCAGTTCTTCATCGGGAATCATGTCCAGACGGGTAATTTCCCTGCCGTATTTTTGCGAAAGCTGGAACAGCCAAACCAGGGTGCTTTTTGCCATAAGCACCGTTTTGGGCATCCAGTCCTGATCAGGACTGAAACGCTCATATTCGTCCAGTCCGGCAAAACTCATTACCTCGCTGGGGCCGGGGCCTCCAAAGTAGGGTTTTTCTTCTTCTTTGATAACGTCCAAACCTATGAGCATTCGTGAGGCAAATTTTCCCAGAATCAGCCCCCAATGCGTACGCATATAATCAAGCTGACCGCTGAGGGTATCGGAAGCAAGGGCCGGCGCGCGGAGCATATCCCAGAGGTTTTGCCCATCGGGGCCAAAGGGGGGCAGGTCCTTAAAAAGGGATTTGAGTTCCTCTATTGCCGCCGGGTAAATCGTATGCTGTGACAGGTCTTTATCATCAAACAAAAATTGAAACGGCTTAAAGGCAGTGTTCAGATTGGCAAGGGAGAGCAGCATGGTTTCTTCCAGAGACAGGGAACGGCAGCTTTCGCCTTCTTCAGAGCCTTCCAGATATTCAGGAATTACCTTTTCGCCCGTATAAACCGGCTTGGGCGGAAACTGTTCCGAGAAAGCGGTCAACAGCCCGTTTGTTTTACCCTCACCCAGGTTTGCTTCCAGCCTTTTCAGGCCCAGGTCAAAAGCGTCCGGCTGTACCTGCTCGCGGTAGAGGGTCACGACATAGTGCAGTATTTCATCAATCAGGCCCATAGCGTAGAGCTCACCGGCCCGGATAAAGCGGCCGTTTTTGGCTTTTTGTTTTGCGTTGAATTTCGCCGCCAGTTCCCGCGCCTGACGAACCTCGACCAGAATAACGTTTCCGGTAATGGCAAACAGACTGCCTTTCAGCCCATATTCGCGGCGGACTTCCCGGTCAATGTGGAATTCCATCGTCACACCACGGTGTGTTTCCCGCAGCGGCGCTTTATGGTTACCGGCCTTTTGCATGGCATTATTCTCAAGGGCGGCCAGTTTTACTCGTATTTTCTCCATAAAAGCGCTCCTTTGCGGATTTTTATCCATTATATATGAAAATACATATATAAACAAGGGGGATTTTACCCGGTATCAGTCACCGGTTTTCTCCCTTTTTCAGCGGAAATTTCATCTTTGCCCTTGACAAGTTTTTCAAAATACCGGACAATTTTTCTTAACCATAACCTGTTGCTGCCTACAATGTATTTTCCCGTTATGGCTGTAAATTGATGAATAAGGGTTGTTGATGGATAATTTTGCTGAAGGCAGTAACCTGCCTCGCTTTGACCGCGGCGCGTACCCGCGTGCGGGGATAAATTCTGTCTCCATTTACTCGTCTCGTAATTTATCCGACACCGGGATACAAAGCATTTACCCATCCATATCCCTTAACGGAATGTGCTTGTTTATCCCCCCCCCCCCCCCCCCCCCCCCCCCCCCCCCCCCCCCCAAACACATACAACACGCACAAAATATCATAAAGTGTAGCACAGAAAAAGAAAGAACAAAAAAA
>JAIRRB010000031.1 GCA_031256195.1 Treponema sp. | reverse complement strand
CAGCTTGCCGGAATGCGGGGCCTTATGGCAAAGCCCTCCGGTGACATTATCGAATTGCCGATTCGCTCTAACTTTAAGGAAGGGCTTTCGGTTATCGAGTTCTTTATTTCAACTAACGGTGCGCGCAAGGGTCTTGCCGATACGGCCCTTAAAACCGCCGAAGCCGGTTACCTTACCCGCCGCCTGGTAGACATTGCGCAGGACGTGGTTGTTAATGAAGATGACTGCGGTACGATTAACGGAATTTCCTATTCGGCGATTAAGGACGGCGAAGATATTGTTGAGCCTTTGAGCGATCGTATTGTTGGCCGCTACACTCTTGAGCGGGTAAAACATCCCATCACCGGCGAGTTGATCGTTGATGTAAACGAAGAAATTACCGAGACTATTGCCATCGCCATTGACACCGCCGGGGTTGAAACCGTGCGTATCAGAACCGTTTTAACCTGCGAGGCGAAGCACGGTGTTTGCCGCAAGTGTTATGGGCGCAACCTTGCCACCAACCGCGCGGTTGACATTGGCGAAGCGGTGGGAACCATTGCCGCCCAGTCCATCGGCCAGCCCGGTACGCAGCTTACCATGCGGACATTCCATATCGGCGGTACCGCTACCAAAATGAGCGAAGAAAATCGTATCTTCCTGAAGTATCCGGTCTTTATCCGCGATGTGGTTGGCGCTCATATAGAGCTTGAAGACGGACGCTGGCTGTTCACCCGCCGGGGTCACGCTATAGTAAGCAAGGTAATGAAAGAGTACAAGGTCGAAAGCGGTGACAAAATTTTGGTGGAAGACGGAAAGCGTATCATCCGGGGCGATCCTATTATCAAGCACGGCAGTCAGGAAATAACTTCGCCGGAAATCGCCTATGCCATGATTCTGAAAAACCCCGACGGAGCCAGTTCCCTCTGCCTTATCGGGCAGGAACAGAAAATTGAAATACGAAACGGCTCGGAATTCATTGTAAAGAAAGGCACGGTGGTTGAAAAAGAAAAAACCATTGCCACTTTTGAACCTTTCTCTGACCCCATCATTGCCGAGGCAAGCGGGATAGTTAAGTACGAAGATATTATTCCCGGAACAACGCTTAAAGAGGAAATTGATGAGGATACCGGTCATACCGAAAAGCGCATTACCGAATTTCAGCTTGAGACCAAGCAGCCCCGTATTCACATCATGGACGAAAATGATAATGAAATTGCCTCGTATCACCTTCCCGGCGGGGCGATCCTCCAGGTTGATGAAGGCGAAAAAATCAAGGCAGGCCGTACCATTGCCAAAATACTGAAAGAATCCGCCCGCGCAATGGACATCACTTCCGGTCTTCCCCGTGTCAGCGAACTTTTTGAAGCTCGCAAGCCGAGAAGTCCGGCGGAACTTGCCAAAGTTTCGGGAACGGTGTTTTTCCAGGGAATTGTCAAAGGCAAGCGCAAAGTTACGGTTCAGGACGCATTTGGCCGCGACTATCCCCATTTTATTCCCATGACCAAACGGCTTTTGGTACGGGATGGCGATACGGTGGAAGCCGGAGAAGCTCTGTGCGCCGGATCGGTCAATCCCCATGACGTACTGCACATTCTCGGTGAGAGTACCCTGCAGCGCTATCTGATGGATGAGATTCAACAGGTATACCGTTTGCAGGGCGTGTCGATTAACGACAAGCACATCGGCGTTATAGTCCGCCAGATGATGCGCAAGGTTGAGATACGTTCTGTCGGCGATACCCGGTTTATCTACGGACAAATGGTAGACAAGTACCGTTTCCATGATGAGAATACCAGAGTTATTGCCGAAGGCGGTCAGCCCGCCATTGCCCAGCCCATGTTCCAGGGTATTACCAAGGCGTCGCTGAACATCGATTCGTTCCTCTCGGCGGCAAGTTTCCAGGAAACCACCCGCGTCCTGACCAATGCCGCCATAGCCGGCAGCACCGACTACCTGCGGGGTCTCAAGGAAAACATCATCATTGGCCATCCCATACCTGCGGGTACGGGCATGAAGCGTTACCGGGAAATCAAGTTATACGATGAGGACAGCCAGGACCTGGATAAGGAAATGCAGGAAATTCTGGAACAGCGCAAACTGGAAGCTGCCTATATTGCCGAGGCGGCTATGGCGGCGGATATTACCGTTGAGGATAACGAAGAAGACTAGGAGAAGATTGTATGAAACGAACTTATCAACCCAGCAAGGTTAAGCGGAACCGTAAATTCGGATTCCGCGCAAGAATGAAAACTCGGGGCGGAAGGCTGGTGCTGAAACGCCGCCGGGCCAAGGGCCGGTATAAACTCACCATTTCTGACGAGAAAAAGCCCTATTAGCGTGCCGGAAGTAAAGAGACGCTTCACGCGCGAGGAGCGCTTAAAGAGAAGGAATGAAATTAGGGAGGTCTTTGATAAGGGGAAGCGTACCGGCTGCCGGGGGGCAAAACTTTTTGTGCTGAAAAACAACCTGTGCCGCAGCCGCATCTGCTTTACCTTTTCCCGCGGCTTTGGAACCGCGGTGGAACGAAACCGCGCCAGGCGGCTTGGCAGGGAGGCATACCGGCACTTAAAGCCCCGGCTGCGCTGCGGGTATGATTTGATCCTGTTGGTATACCCCGAAGATAGTCAAACCTTTGCCGGGCGTATGGAACAACTGGAATATCTGTTTACCAGGGCCGGATTACTGTGATGAAGCAGGCAGCTTTGCTTATGATTCGCTTTTACCAAAAAGCCGTTTCTCCCTGGCTGCCGCCGTCCTGTAGATACTATCCAAGTTGTTCAACCTATGCCATTGAAGCGATAGAGAAGTACGGTTTTTTTCGGGGCGGTTTTCTGGCGGCAAGAAGGATACTTCGCTGTCATCCGTTTCATGCCGGCGGTTACGATCCGGTTCCGTAAAGAACATCGTAACAAAATGGCAATTTGATTTTTTATTTGAAAGGAATGTAATATTTATGGAAAAAAAAACGTTATTGGCGGTACTTCTTTCTATTGTGGTACTCGTTGCCTTTTATATGATACAGGGAATCTTTTTCCCTCCCCGGCAGGAGGCCCCCCCCCGGGGGGGGGTGACCGAACAACAGGTTACTCCGATTGCGGAGCAATCGCCTCCGGCTACAGAACAAATCCCCATGAATTCTTTTCCCAATACGGCTACAGTTACCCAGGCGGAAATAAGCGCGGACAGCGGCCCCGAATCGGAGCAGCGGATAATCATTGAAACAGAATTGCTGACCGTGATTTTTTCCAGCGCCGGCGGCGATGTGGTTTCATGGAAACTTAAAAATCACAAAGACAATGATGATTTTGTGGAGATGGTTCTTTCGGGAAACAATGAAGCCCGCGCATTTACCGTCGCCTTTGGCGGCCTTAACGCCCAGCCGCTTTCATCATTGTTTTATGTGAATCGCATTTCGGAATATTCGGTGGAATTTTACCGGGACTTTTCCCTGCCCAATAACGAAACAGCCCAATTTCGCCTGATAAAGCGCTACGATTTTAAACCCCGTGATTATATGTTTGAGCTTACCGTCTCTCTGGACGGCGGTTATACCGTGCCGGGCTTCAACTTTGGCGGCAGCGCTTACACCCTTTCCTTTGGCCCCCAGATAGGGCCGCAGTTTGAAAAACTTGATAACCGTTACGATTACCGCCAGTACATCACTTTTAACAGCCAGAAGCGCAGGATGGAAAAGGCAAGTGAAACGGCAATCATCAGTTCAAACCCCAAATGGGCGGCAATTTCCGGCAAATATTTTACCTGCATCGCCATTCCGTTGCTTGCCCAGTATGATATAAATTTTTCCGAAAAACCCGAACCCGGTATTCCATCCGCATCGCGGCTTAACATTATACGTCCGGTGCTGAACAGCCCGCGGGCGATAGATATTTACCGTTTCTACCTTGGCCCCAAAAATCAGGACGCGCTTAATGTGTATAACAACGGGAACAACGGCTTTGGCCTTACCGATATGCAGCTTGTCGAAGTTGCCAACACCAGAGGTATTTTAAGTCCATTGGAAAAATTTCTTAAATGGATGCTCCTTGTTTTTTACCGGATGGCGCCCAATTACGGTATTGCCATAATTTTGTTAACATTATTGGTAAAGATACTTTTCTTTCCCCTTACCAAAAAATCATCCGAGGCGACTTTGCGTATGCAGTCTGTCGCTCCCAAAATTAAGGAGTTGCAGGAAAAATACAAGGACAATCGCCAGAAGATGAATGTGGAAATGGCGGAACTGTACAAAAAAGAAGGCTACAACCCCCTTTCGGGATGCCTTCCCATGCTGCTCCAGATTCCCATTTTCTTTGCGATGTATAATCTTTTTAACAACCATTTTGATTTAAGGGGGGCGATGTTTATCCCCGGCTGGATACCTGATCTTTCCCTGCCTGAGTCAATTCTGAATTTTCCGTCAGGTTTCCGTCTGCCGATGCTTGGCTGGACCGCGCTGCGTCTTTTGCCCTTTATTTATGTTGGTTCACAACTGCTCTACGGTAAAGTAACCCAGACTCCCGATCAAAAAAACAACACTCAGATGAAAATGATGTTATACGTTATGCCGATAGTTTTCTTTTTCATTCTGTACGATGTACCGTCGGGCCTGTTGATTTACTGGATTTTTTCCAACCTGCTTACCATGGTTCAGCAAGTAGCGATTAACAAGTATCTTGCCCCAAAGCGGGCGGCGCAGGCGGCAGCACAGGCGGCGCAAGAAGCGGCAAAGTCTGAAGCCGCCAATGTACCGAAGAGGAAAAAACGTTAAACGGAAGGAGAATATGTATGATATATGAATTTGAAGGCCGCACCGAAAAAGAAGCCATTGACCTTGCGGCGGAAGAACTTGGTCTTGAGAAAGACGATTTTGACGTAGAAATTCTTGAAACCCAGCGTCAGGGTCTGTTCAAGAAAGGCCATGTGCGGATTAAGGTGCATACCGACAGGCCGGTTTCGCCTGCGTATACCGGACGCGCGGCGGAGGCCTCTGACGGCAATGAAACTGTCCGGCAGGCGGCTCCTGCCCGTCAAAAGATGTTTGGCGATCCGGCTGCCCAAAATGAATTTGAGCAGAAAATGACGGTCTTTGTCGAAGGAATCATTGAACGCATGGGTTACGGCGGCAAGGTTTCAGTTCTGTTTCGGGAAGAATCCAAACTCGGTCTTAAAATCGATTCCGAACATTCTTCAATACTGATTGGAAAAAAAGGCAAAAACCTTGACGCCCTTCAACTGCTGGCAAATATTTACGCCGGGCGGCAGGGTCATGAGAATGTGCGGATTATTTTGGATACCGAAAACTACCGCATCCGCCGCGAGGAATCCCTGGTGCGCCTTGCCTATACCGTTGCCGATCGGGTTCGGGAGAGCCGCAGTTCGATTCTGCTTGAGCCGATGAATCCCTTTGACCGCCGCCTTATTCATACCACGTTAAATGACATTAGCGATGTGGAAACCAAAAGCGAAGGCGATGGCCTGTATAAACAGGTGCGGGTGTATTACCGGGGCGCCAGATAAGAGAATAATATGAAAAATAAATTTTTGGTTGCGATTATTGCTGTTACGGTGTCATTGCCGGTTTTTGGCGCGTCTCTGGAAGAGTTTGTCGGCAATGAGCGGGCGGCGGCTTTACGCGCCGCGGTTGAACCCATCACCGAAGTACAGCACAAGATAATCACCCCCCGTTTGCTGCCCCGGCATGAAGGGCTTGCTGCCTTTGTCGCCGAAACTCAGGATGCTCTTGACCCTAATTTGTTTGTGGAAACCCTTTTTCTGTACCGCAAGCCTCTTGCGGCGGAATGGGATGAAACTGAACAGACCAGTTTATTAAACCAGTTGGTGGCGTTAAGCACCCTTACCGGAATTCAGTATTATTCGGAAAGCCGCAAAATCATGCGCACTTTTTATGAATCTTCCCGGGTAATAGACAATCCAAAAAACAAAGAGCCTGTGCCCGATCCGGTATTTACCGAAACGCCTGATACCTTGGTACTGTATGCCCGGCAAAAAGACCTTACCTTTGGCGATAATGTCTACAGTTTTATGTATCGCACGGACAGGGATTCCATTTTTTTTGTACAGGAAAATTTAACCGCCATGACTGCGGGGATTATCCCCGCAGTTGGCAAAAACAAATTCCGCAGTTTGCTGGCAGTGATTGATGCCGGAGATTCCCTTTTAATTTACGCCGCAGGCATGGCGAAGGCGGCTTCCATACCCGGAATGGGGGATCGTGTCGGCGCTTCATTTACCAACCGTGCAAAGGCCATAATCAAGTGGTTTGGCGGGCGGGTGGATGAAGTGTTCCGGTTACCGTAATCTCCGCCTCCCCGCCAAAGCCGTCGTTAAAAACCAAAAGCCGCTGTTCTTCCTGCCGGTGTTCACAGCGCAGGGAAGCGGTAACTTTTGTCTGCGGCCCGAACCATTCCGCCGGAAGATAAATCACTGTGGGCGCGGCAATGCCGCTGTCCGCCGTATAGCGATAGCGGAAAACGCCCCGCCGGTAATTCCATTTAATTGAAAGGGGATTACCTGCGGTGGCCATGGGGTAGGGACGTTTCCAGCCCGCGGCTGCTCGTTCCTTTCCATCAGAAAAAATCGAGAGGTCTTCATCGTTCCAGCCGTCGCCGGTTTTGTTGGTATTATCCGCCGTGTAATTCCAGATTGTTGAATGGAGAAGGTTCGTATCCACCGCGTTGTAATACATGGACAGGGCTTCTTCATGCAGCGAATAATTTCCGTTGGCAAAAGAGCGCCGTTTATTCATGTCAAAGGCAAGGCCGAATTCCCCCAGCAGACAGGGAATGTTGTTCATCTTTTCACGGGACCATTGGACTCCTTTTGCCAGACACTCGGTAAAATAAGCCTGTACTCTTTTTTTGCCCAGAATCAATTTGACCTTATCGGGATTAATGGTAAACCAGGGCCGGAACTGCTTGGTAAACAGGGCAAAACCGTCATACCAGTGAAACGCATTGATGGCATTGGGCGGGTCATTCTTGCTCCATGCGGGATGTATCGCGGCGCTTGCGCCGGGAGGCATACCTTCAATAAAAAAGAACGTATTTTCATCCGCTTCTTTCATTGTTTCAATAAAACGGAAGGTGAAAGGCTTATGGAAATCTTCCATAAAGTTCGCCTGACGCCCTTCAAACGGGATAAAATGATCGCTGCGCAGCAGAACTGGCTTGCCGTCTCTATCGGCCCAAACTCCGGCCTGTTTCCAGGGACAGGCAAATCCTTCTCTGAAAAGCGAATGAGCGCCGGGGTTGAGCAGCTCGTTTTTGGATGTTTTTCTGCCTATTTCATTGTAAACCGGCACTGCCGTCATATAACCGGATGCGGTGCGTATGGCATCCCAGGGACTGAGCCGGGGGCCTGTCGGCATCATGGGCTTTTCTGTTCGAGCCAGATTTTTGTACCCGATAAAGCCATTGTGCGGCTCATTCATTACGCCCCAGCCGGCTATGGCGGCGCAATTTTTCAGGCGGCGGTAACAGTGGCGAAAGGCGGCAATATAGTGGTTTTGCAGCCAATCCTGAACATTTTTGCCGTCTATGCGTACATCGGGCGCGTAGGTTTTTCCGCCAAAAAAAAGACTGAACATGGTCGCTGCCGCATAGCGGTTGTAATTGCTGGGCCATGCCATACGGGGGAAAGGCGCGCCTCCGTGGAACTCACCGTAACGCTGCCGGGTAAGGGCGGAACCGGTTGTGTCCAGTTTTTCAAGGTCTATGCCGAGCCTTTCCATAGTCCATGCCGGGGCTCCATCGCCGCCCGTCCACCTGCTCCACACATCCTGATGGGGGTCAATAAAGACAGAAATACCTTTTTCTGCGGCAATCAGAAGAATTTTCCGCAAATAAGCCAGAAAAGCCTCATCATACTGGCCCGGTCCGGCGTGTTCCAGCGCTTCCCAGGTAATAATCAGCCGCAAAAAGGTAAAACCAGCCCGGTTTAGGCGCTCAAAATGGCTTTCTGCCTCGTCCGGCGGGAAAGGCCGCCCCACAAAAGAGGCTTCCGTGGGGTTTTTCAGGGATTCGGGGCGTAAACCCCAGCCCGGCGGGCCAAAAGGGTTCTTTGAGCCTCCCCCTAGGTTTACCCCCCTCAAAATAAGGGTTCTTCCCTCTCCGTCCAGTACCCGGTTATCAATAATACGCATTTTTCCATCCTTATGCCGAAATATACGATTTTATACATTTCAGGCTTGTATGATACCCGATATTAGTGTATTATGTTAATGTAGATGATATTATCTAAGCAGGGAGTGATGATTATGAGGAAAATCAATCTCTTATTAGTAGCCTTGATCGTTTCATTGGCTACCTGTTCCCAGGCGGGGGGTAAAAAAACAAAGGGTGGGGACCGTGAGGCGTATGAAGTAAAACAATCTGTTTTCTTCTCTGATGGTTCACTGGACGAATACACTGCATCCACATGGGATTCTTCCTATTCCCATGTTGATAACCAGGCGCGGTATTCGGCTTCCGGTGCAATGCTTGAACAGGTTGAGTTTGCGTACAACGATGACAAGGGTTATGTTACGACAAAGATAACCCGGGATGTTGAAAGCCGCCTGAAAAACCGTGTTGTGTACCAGTATAATCCGCAGGGTTATCTTTTTAGGGAAAGTCTTGTCGACAATAAAGGCAAAGTAGTTTCAACCTACGAGTATTCCTACGACAACAAGGGAAACCGGACAAGCCGCATAATCAAGAACCGCGCGGGCGATAAGCTGGCGGAGACGGTATATGCTTTCGATAGTCAGGGAAGAATGACTGCATCCCAAACCAGAGATTACATGGAGAGCGCAATCAGTTCTACCCAGTATTCTTATGATGCGCAGGGTAATCTGGTTAGACAGGTGGTACTTAACAATGAGGGGAAGCCTTCTTCGGTTATCAATGCGGTATGGCAGGAAGGGCGTGAAGTAAAGAACGAAATGGTATCAGCGGATGGCGCGGTTCAAATGCGCGTAACCAATGAATATGGCGATAACGGAGAATTGGTCAAGAAAACAATAGAGAATTTCCAGGGAGCTTCAAAACAGGTTATGCAGTATGAGTATACTTTCCGGCCTACCCGCCGGCAAAGCTAGAGCCAGGGAAGGTGCAAGATGAAAAAGTTAACTCTTACTTTTATATTGATGATAACTACGGCAGTCTTGAGTTTTGCCGCTCAGGAAGATGTGGACGTGTATGCGTACCTCTATAATGCCGCGCTTACCAATTCCGCCCAGTTGGATATTTTGCAGAATATGTCTGAAGCGCGGCTTTCCGGCGCGGGAGACTTCTATTCAAAAGCGCTGCGGAAACTGCTTGCCGAGTATAGAAACATCAAGAATGTTACCGAGAGGAATGCCGCCGATGAACAGGCAATGCTCCTTTCCGCTCTATTGGGGTCGGAAAAATATACCCAGGCCGCTTCGGACTTATGGCTGATTGTGGAGGAATTTTCCGCGCCGTTGGTTAAAGCCGAGGCCCTCATGGCGCTGGGGAAAATCCGCGCTTCCCATTATCTTCCTCAGGTAATCCGCGTTTTGGAAAGCCTTAATGCCGCACCTACGCCCGACCGCCTTAACGGAGAAAGGGTTGCTTTTGGCGCAATCATCGCGCTGGAAAAATTTCAGGATCCATCCGGTTATCTTCCTGTTTTCTTTGCGTCAATAGGCTGGTATTCGGAGCGAATCAAAAGCCAGGCAGCCAGGTCGCTTCCCTTTATTGCCAAAAATCCGGCGCCGTATATGACGGAAATTGTCAAGGGATCAGCGTATGATTACCCCACCAAATATGCCGCTCTCAAGACTATTGAAGCGGCCTCCGGTGTGGACAACAAAAACAAAGCGGCGGTTGCAGAAGTGGCGCTTTTCGAGGGCTGGAGGGGCGCTACCACCGATGTAAAACTTATGACGATCCTTGCCGACATGAGAAAAATGGCGATTAGGATGATTAACCGTTACAAAGTCGAGGGTGAAACAATCTACCCCTTGATGGAACGAAGCTATGCTCATGGTTATGACACGCAGGAAAAACTCGAAGCTGTCGCGGCGCTGGCTTCTCTGGGAACGGATGAATCCGCCCGGTTATTGTCAAAATTTCTTATGGAACTGAATGTCAAACGTCTGGATAACAATATCAAGCAGGAAGACGAGCAAATGGTACGGGCGGTTATCCCCGCTCTGGGAAAGACGGGCCGTAATCTGGGTCGGCCGGCCCTTACTGCCGTTGGCGCTTCAAACTGGACCCCTGCTGTTAAAAGACTTGCTGATGATGCGATGAAACAGCTTCATTAGAGGCTGTCTGCAACGGGCTTACTCAGCGAGAATTTTTATGATTGATTCCGGTGTTTCCGCAGTAAGAATTTCCTGACGCTTTTCCGCGCTCTTGAAAAGCAGGCTGATTTCAGCCAGAAACTGCAGATGAGGGCCTGTTTTTTCCAGCGGGGAAAGGGTCATAATAAAAATGCGGCATGGCTCATGGTCCAGAGAATCAAATTCTACCGGCGTTTCTGCAATACCAACACAGGCGACTAAATCCTGAATAGTGTCGCTTTTGCCGTGGGGACTGGCGCTACCGTGTTTCATTCCGGTAGACATTTTATTTTCACGTTCCATGACCGCACCGAGGGCGGCCTGCCTGTCCGGAATTTTTCCTGCCGCGGCCAGCATATCAAGCAACTCGTTGATTATTTCATTTTTGGTGGAACCTTTTAAATGAAGGTTGATGGTTTCCGCCGTAAGTACTGTTTTCAGGTTCATAATACCATAATCATACCACCCGATTTTCCAAAAGTCAAGGGGAGTTATGGTATAATTTTATGGTACATTGAAGTAACGTTGCGCATTCCTGAACGAGATGTCCCGAACCATACCGCCCAATAAATCAAAATCGTTGGGAATTTCACCGTTTTCCGCCCATGTTCCCAGAATGTTACAGAGTATGCGGCGAAAATATTCATGGCGGGGGTAAGAGAGAAAACTGCGCGAATCGGTGAGCATCCCCACAAAACGGGACAAAAGGCCGGTATTTCCCAACAGCCGCATCTGCGTTTCCATGCCGTCAATGTGGTCAAGAAACCACCAGCCGGAACCAAGCTGAATCTTGCCGGGAATAACCTGTTTTGCCGGATTAATTTCGCCCTGAAAACAGCCCATAAGCGTTGCCAGGGGGTACAGGTCTTTTATGTTGAGGCTGTAGAGAATTGTTTTGGGGAGTTTGTCCCGCGAAAACAGCAGGTCCATAAGGCGGGCAAGTTTTTCCGCGGCGGGATAATCATGCACCGCATCGTAGCCGGTGTCAGGGCCGAGCGCGGTCAGGGCGGCAGTGTTATTGCTGCGAATGGCGGCGAGGTGAATTTGCATGGCCCAGTCCCGTTCCGCGTATTCTTCTCCGAGAAAATTGAGCAGAAAGGTTTTCCACGACTCGGTTTCTGCGGCATTGGGTTTTTTTCCGTTCAGCGCCCGGGCAAAAATATCCTTCATTTCTTTTTCCCATTTGCTGAAATTTATTTCAGCGGGCCGGGCAAGACAGGGGTCATCAGAAGCGGTGGCAAACGGCACATAGTCCAGACCGTGGTCGCAAATGCGGCAGCTCGCGTCGTGGAAAAAAGCGATACGATTTTGTATTACCCTCAAAAGATCATCAAGACTGTTTATGCGTGTGCCTGCCGCCTGGGCCAGCCGTGCGATGTATTCGGCAAAATCGGGTTTTTCAATATTGATAATGCGGTCAGGTCTGAACGACGGCAGAACTTTGGTTCCGGTTGCCCCCTGTGCGTAAACTTTTTTATGCCATTCCAGACTGTCCGCCGGATCGTCGGTGGTTCCTGTGGCAAAGACATTGAATTTTTTGAAAATACCGAATACCGAAAGCGAAGTATCACGGGCAAGCCGTTCATTGGCCGCCTTCCAGATTGCCGGGGCGCTGTGGGGATTCAGCGGTTCGCTTATGTCAAAATAACGCCGCAGTTCAAGGTGGGTCCAGTGGTACAAAGGGTTCCCGATAAGGCGGGGAACCGTGTCCGCCCAGGCAAGGAATTTCTCGTAAGGTTCGGCCTTGCCGGTGACAAGCATCTCGCTTACGCCATTGGCCCGCATCGCCCGCCATTTATAGTGGTCGCCGCCCAGCCATACCGAGGCCAGATCGGGAAAGCGGCGGTCTTCGGCGATTTCCTGCGGTATCAGGTGGCAATGGTAATCAAAAATCGGCTCTGCCTTCGCCGCCTCATGGTAGAGTTTCTTTGCTGTTTTGGTGGAAAGTAAAAAATTATTATCCATAAATTTTTTCATTGTATAATTCCCTTTTTGAGGGTATAATAATATAAATATATCTACAAGAGGGGAATCTGCCATGTCGGCAAAAAAAACCGGGATACATTTGATGGTGCTGTCCCTATTGACACTGTTGGCATTATCGTCGTGCATGGTTAACAGGGAGACAAAAGCCATGCCGGTAGAGGCGCTGTCCATCAATATTTCCGTTGATACAACAAGCGGCCATAGCCCCATTTCACCGTATATTTACGGGATAAACGGAACGCCCGCAAAAAATCTGCTGACAACAGCGGCGTGCCGTTTGGGAGGCAACCGCACGACGGGTTATAACTGGGAAAACAATTTTTCCAGCGCGGGCGAGGACTGGCACAATTTCAACGACCTTTATCTGGTACCCAAAGGCAAAGACAGTTCCATACCGGGAATCACAATACTGGATTTTGCTGAAAAAGCCAAAAACCTGGGAGCGTACGCGCTCATTACGCTGCCGATGGCAGGCTATGCGGCCAATGACGGGAGAGGCGCGGTTGAAGAAAAAGATACCGCGCCTTCCGGGCGCTTTGTGCCGGTAAAAGACCGCAAAAACGGCGCATTGTCGCTTACCCCCAATCTTTCCGATGGCGCGGTTTATTCGGACGAATTGATCAATTATCTTATTGCCAAACTGGGGAATTCGCGTAACGGCGGCATCCGCGGTTATTCGCTGGATAACGAACCTGCCCTGTGGTCAGATACGCATCCGCGCATTCACCCCCAAAAGACTACCGTTGCGGAAATACTGGAAAAATCCGTTTCGCTGTCTTCCGTTGTCAAAGATTTTGATTCCGGCGCTGAGGTATTTGGTCCGGCATTATACGGTGTCGGCGCTTACGCAAACTTTCAAAGCGCCCCCGACTGGAATCAATACTCCGGCGCTTACAAGTGGTTTGTGGACGCCTATCTGGACGGGATGCGCAAGGCGGGGGAGGCAAAAGGCCGCCGGCTGCTGGATGTGCTTGATTTGCATTATTACACGGAAGCGCGCTCGCCGCTGGATCACCGCGTCAGTGATGACCGCGACACTAACGAGGAATGTATCTATACGCGCTTTCAGTCTACACGTTCATTGTGGGACAAAACCTACCGTGAGAAAAGCTGGATTGCGCAATGGCTCGGACAATTTTTGCCCATATTGCCTGTTGTTAACGCATCCATTGAGCGGTATTACCCCGGCACCAAACTGTCCATCAGCGAGTACAATTTCGGTAATGAAAATCATGTTTCCGGCGGCATTGCACAGGCCGACGCTCTGGGCATTTTCGCCGCTCAGGGAGTGTATTTTGCCGCACTCTGGCCGATGTCCGACAAACTTGAATATGCGTACGCAGGCATAAATTTGTATACCAATTATGACGGCAAAGGCGGCGCATTTGGCAATACGCTCGTTGAATCCTCAACCGATAACATTGAATATTCATCGGTTTACGCATCAACCGGCGAAGACGGCGCGCTTCATGTTATATTATTGAATAAAAACATACACAGTCCGGAACGATTTACGCTTGCCGTAAATTCAAATGTACGCTATACCAATTTTGCGTATTATGGATTTAATGCGGACAGTCCCGTAATCAAAAAATACGATTCCGGCGCTGTGGATAAGGGGGCCGACGGTTTTTCAGTGCAGGTGGCTCCGATGTCCGCCGTTCATCTTGTTTTTACTTTATGATGCTGGTCTTTCCGGGACTGCTGCGGCCTTCCAGATCGGGCAGCCTTTTTTCCAGCGCCGCCAGGGAAATCTCCACATTTTCATGGACTTCATCTTCATGAATGCAGCCTACGGTAATCATGTCCCGGGGCCGTAATACATTCCAGTTGAAGGTAAGGCCCACATAAGGGCTGGTTCGGCCTGCGGCCATTGGCTTAATGGTCATTACCGGTTTTTTCGCTTCATGGATGATGCGGATTACCGACTCCACTTCAACCTGCATCAGGAAGCCGAGGCAGTTAAAAATCTGAATATAGGTTTCAACATCATACCCGTTAAGGTCCGCATATTGAATTATTTCCGGCATATGTGCGGACAGGCCGGGGATAAGGCCAGCCTGACGGATCATGCCGGTATAATCGGGAAGCCGGTTCATGGTTCTGGTATTTTTATTCACTAACTGTTCACAGCAGGAATGATGGATAAGGCAGAATGTAGAGCCAATCTCCGCGCTGGTTTTGATAACGGCTTCCGCCTCTTTCCGCGCCGCCGCATTATCATCCATATTGAGGATGGGCGTATCAATAAGTATCAGTCTTTTTCCGATTTTGTCCTGAATGGCTTTAATTCTGTTCAGGGCCTCAGGGTGGGAAGAAAAAGGCCCCATCCACGCATCAATGCCGTAATGCAGAAAAGCGTTGAGTACAGCCAGCGTAGCGTCCGCTGTGGAATGCTGTTTGCGGATAAAAATATCCGCCGCGTGTCCTGTATGACTCCAGCCAAAAATCCAGTTGGAACCAATTAACAGCCTGGGGAGGGATACTCCCGCAACCGTTGTTCTGGGAAATTCCATTTTTCCTCCGAAATTATACTATAACAAAAATTCATCCTAAAAGCAACTTCATGCTTCCATCAATAACCGTTCCTTTGCTATAATGACCCCCATGGATTCACGAACTGCAATCCAACGGGTCGCCCACTGGGCCGATGAAACTGCGGAAAAAATTATTCGCGAGAAGTCGCCTGACGGCGCACCTGATGGCGCGCCCAATGGCGAAAAAGAACTCTATACCTGTGCGTCGGGGATTACTCCGTCGGGAACGGTGCATATCGGCAACTTTAGGGAGATTATTTCGGTTGATCTGGTTGTCCGCGCCCTGCGGGATATGGGCAAAAAAGTACGCTTTATTTACTCATGGGACGATTACGATGTGTTCCGCAAAGTTCCCAAAAATATGCCGAAGCAGGATGAACTTGAACAATATCTGCGCTTTCCCATTACCCTGGTTCCCGACCCCTGGGAGCGGGATTCAAGTTATGCCCGCCATCATGAGGTTGATGTAGAAAGTAAACTCCCTGTCGTGGGAATTTATCCCGAATTTCTTTATCAGGCTGAACGTTACCGCTCTTCGCGTTATGCGCAAGGAATACGCAGGGCACTGGAACGCCGTGAAACATTAAAAAATATACTCGATAAATTCCGTGATGAGGAACATAAAATTCAGGGCGAATGGTGGCCGGTCAGCGTGTTTTGCAGCGCATGTAACAAAGATGAAACGGAAGTTGACGGCTGGGATGGTGAGTGGGGGTTGCAATACCATTGTAACGCCTGCGGTCATGCGGAAACTGCGGACATACGCAGTGCGCAGGGAATTAAGCTGGGTTGGCGGATTGACTGGCCCATGCGCTGGGAATACGAAAAGGTTGATTTTGAACCGGCGGGCAAGGACCATCACAGTCAGGGGGGCAGTTTTGACACGGCCCGTCATGTCTGCAAGGAAGTATATGACTGGGATGCCCCTATCACCTTTCGTTATGATTTTATCGGCATCAAGGGATCGGTGGGAAAAATTTCAAGTTCTTCCGGTGTGGTGGTAGACCTGGGCGATTTGCTCAAGGTGTATACGCCGGAACTGGTGCGTTATCTGTTTGCGGGGACACGGCCCAATACGGAATTTACGATTTCCTTTGATTTGGATGTGATTAAAATTTACGAAGATTTTGACAAAACCGAGCGCATTGCCTGGAAACTGGAACCGGCAAAGGATGAGGCGACATACCGCTGGGAGCGGCGCATTTATGAACTTTCCCAAATTACCGTCGCGCCGGACGGCAAAACCCTGCCTTTGGAAAATATGCCGCAGCCTTTTCAAATTGCATTCCGTCATTTATGCAACCTTGTGCAGATTGCCGATGGCGATGTGGAAAAGACGCTGGCGGCATTATCGCCGTCGGCGGACGGGCCGCCGAATGGCCCAACTCCGGAGCAGATTCCCGCTTTGCGGGCACGGGCATTGTGCGCCCGGTATTGGGTGGAAAACTGCGCTCCGGAGGAATTCCGTTTCCGGTTGAGACCGCCGTCTGTGGAAGGGGCGAACGGCGAAGCCGCCGGCAAGGCGGCACTTACACCTCAGGAAGAAGCCGCCCTCCGGCTGCTGCGGGACGAAGTAGTCTCTCGCATTGAAACCTTTACCGAAGACAAGCCCTGCGCTGAAGCAATTTACGGCGTTGCCCAAAAAACCGGCATCGAGGCCAAGGCGCTGTTCCGCGCCGCGTATCAGGCCCTCATCGGCAAAGACCAGGGGCCGCGGCTGGCAAGTTTCCTCAGATCAATTGACAAACAGCGCCTGCTCGACATCCTGGGGGGATTTTAGTAACAATAGCAGGTTGGAACATCACCATGGGCGCCGACCAGTTTTTGCTTTACCGGGTCTACCATCAGGTCCATTCCTTCAAGCGGATAAACACCCAGAAGAATTTCTTCTGCATTATCTACCAGCAAGGCAGGCATAGTAATGAAACGGTCTTCCCAATGGATTTCTACCGGTTCAGTCATTTTGCATACTACCCCTGTGCTGTTTGCAAAACTGACCATGCGTTCGCCGGATGTATAAAGTCCCAGTTCTTGCAGAAGTCTCTGGTTAATAACCAGATAGGTGGCTCCGGTATCAACCAGAGCCTGAACCGTTGTCTGGCGGATTTCAGGCTCGGTAATAATACCACGCTGTACATTAGAAACATCCCCGGCGTTTTTGAGTGTAATTTGTACGTCTACATGCCCCATATTACTCCCCCATCTCAAGTATACCAAAAAGACCAAAAAAACCAATCACAAAATCATCGTTTGTCCGTCATAGCGCATGTTCAGGAACCTTATACAGCGCTATGTTGTTGTCGAGCAGTTGTTTTTCGATTCCTGCCGGAATACGCTCATCGGTAAAGACTCCGGTAACATTTTCCAAACGTACCAGTCCCAATACGCCCTGATGGGAAAATTTTTCGGAGTCAGTCAGGACAAAAATATCGCGTGCGTTTTCCGCCAAATCCATTACAGTCTGTGAACGCAGATGATCATTGCCGGTAAATCCGAAATCCGGCATAAAGCCGTCAGTCCCCACAAAGAACTTATCCGAAAAGAAAATTTCACCGCATTTCCGCGTCATTGGCCCCACCAGCACCTGAGATTCAGGCTGGTAACAGCCGCCCAGCAGTATAATTTTGGTATGAGACGCATGGCGGATAAAGTTAGCGATAAAAACCGAGTTGGTTATTATCGTTACATCTTTTTGTTCGTTGGCAAGTTCTTCCGCCAGCAGGGCGCAGCAGGAACCGGATTCAATCATCACCGTCTCCCCTTCTTCGACTGTTGCGGCAGCCCCTCTGGCGATTCGTTTCTTTATGTCATAATTGAATGCCAAACGCTTGCCTGTGTCATCTGTATTGTTCAGGCAGGCGTATCCGTGTTCCCGGCGAACCAGTCCCCGTTCTTCAAGAATGTCCAAATCTTTGCGTATAGTAACCTGAGAGACGGCCAGCAGTTCTGAGAGGGAAGCCACTTCAGAACGCTGATGCTGGGACAAAAGTTCAAGAATCTTTGAGTGTCTGTGAGTCATCATCTTGTTCCT
>JAIRRB010000150.1 GCA_031256195.1 Treponema sp. | reverse complement strand
AAGTCTGTCATGCAGATACCCAAACTTGAAAAAATTGTGGTCAGCATGGGCGTGGGCGAGGCCTTGCAGAACAAAAAACTCCTTGATGAGGCAATTACCACCCTTACCCAAATTACCGGGCAAAAGGCGGTAAAAACCAAGGCCCGCAAGAGCATCGCGAACTTCAAGATCAGGGCCGGGCAGGAAATTGGCGCAATGGTAACCCTGCGTGGGGCGATGATGTACGAATTCTTTGACCGTCTGGTGAATGTGGCTCTTCCCCGTGTTAAAGACTTCCGGGGTATCAGCCAAAACGCCTTTGACGGGCATGGGAATTATTCCATGGGGATTCAGGAACAGATTATTTTTCCTGAAATTGACTTTGACAAAATTGAAAAGGTAGCCGGCTTGAATGTGGTTATTGTAACAACGGCGAGAACGGATGCGGAAGCCAAAGCTTTCCTCGGCAAGTTCGGTATGCCTTTCAGGAAATAGTATGGAAACGGTGAGCAAGAGGTGTTTCCAAACCGTTGGTTTGGAATTCCGATTTAACTGCCTGCAGAGCGGGCTGAAAAGAGGAGTATAATGGCAAGAAAAGCGATGATCATCAAGGCGCTGCGGACGCCAAAATATAAAACGAGAAAAGTGAACCGTTGCCGGATCTGCGGACGGGCCAGGGGCTATCTGCGGAAGTATGAAATGTGCCGCCTTTGCTTTCGCAAACTTGCGAGCGAAGGGCTTATTCCCGGCGTAACTAAATCAAGTTGGTAGGAGAACAGGATGAGCGTATCTGATCCCGTTGCTGATATGTTGACCAAAATCCGGAATGCCGGAATGGCAAAACATGAAAAGGTTGATATTCCCACCTCCAGGCTGAAACTTGAGATTGTCAAAATTTTGAAGACAGAAGGGTATATCAAGAATTTCAAGAAGTCAAATCAGGAAGGTTCGAACATGATTCGGGTTTTCCTTAAATATGACGATTCGACCGCCCCAATAATTCACGGCATTGAAAAGGTGTCAAAACCGGGCCGCCGTGTATACATGGGCTATAAAAGTATGCCGCGAGTTTTTAACGGCTATGGAACCCTGATCGTTTCGACGTCTCAGGGGGTAACAACCGGCAGAAAAGCCGCCGAGAAGAAAGTCGGCGGTGAAATTATCTGCACCGTGTGGTAGGTAGCAATATGTCGCGTATCGGAAAAATACCGGTTAAGGTTCCCAAAGGGGTAAAGGTCGTTTTTGCCAATGAGCAGATGACCGTTGAAGGCCCCAAAGGAAAATTAACCCAAAAGTATCACCCCGTCATCAGTTTTGAGGACAAGGGTGAAGAAATAATTGTCAGCCGGGCAAACGAGGAAAAGCAGACAAAAGCTTTCCACGGCCTGTACCGGAATCTCCTGAACAATATGGTGACGGGAGTTTCCGGCGGTTTTACCAAAACGTTGGTTATCACCGGTGTTGGCTACCGCGCTGAAGTGCAGGGTAAACTCCTGCTTATGAGCCTTGGGTATTCCAATGACATTTATGTCGGTATCCCCGAAGGCATTGCCGTTACCGCCGATGCCAACGGCAAGGTAACCATAAGCGGCATCGACAAGCAAAGGGTAGGGGAACTTGCCGCTCAGATTCGCAAACTCAGGCCGCCTGAGCCTTACAAGGGCAAGGGAGTCCGGTATGAGGATGAAAAAATCCGGCGGAAGGTCGGGAAATCGGGCGTTAAATAACGGGGTTATTTAACGCCTCGGAGAAATTGCTTTGCAATTTCTCCACGGAAAAGGGTAAAGAGGGTTATAGGGGAATGCGAGATAATTTCTTGAAAGCCAAGTGCCATTCAGCTTTGCTGATTGGCACGTCAAAATAGATAGGGAATATAGGTTAGTGTATGCTAAGGAAGATGTTGGAAAAAGACCGGAAACGACTCAAACGAAAAGTGCATATCCGCAAAAGGATATCCGGCACGTCTGAGCGGCCCCGAATGACGGTTACCAAAAGCAATCGCAGGCTCTCGGTTCAGATTATTGATGATGCCAAAGGTCATACTTTGGCCTGTGCTTCTACACTGGAAAAAGAGCTGCGGAACATAAAGGCGACTGTTGCCGGCGCCGCCCAGCTTGGCGAAGTAATGGGCAAGCGGCTTCTGGAAAAGAACATTAAGTCCGTGGTCTTTGACCGCAACGGATACCTGTATCATGGCGTGGTCAAGGCTTTGGCCGATGGAACCCGGAAAGCCGGGATTCAGTTCTAATAGGCAGAGGTGAGAATGGAAGACGCAGAGGAAAAAGAAGTTGTAGCGCAGGACAGTGATGACAGCATTGTTGCGGAAAATCACGGAGAAGCCGAAACCGAGGCTGCGAGTCCCCGGCGTTCCTACGGAGAAGGCAGGGGCAGAGGCCGGGATCGCGGACGTGACCGGGATAGGGATCCGGCTGATAAAGAATTTATTGAAAAACTGGTAAAGCTGAACCGTACCGCCAAGGTTGTCAAGGGCGGGCGGCGCTTTTCTTTTTCGGCCCTTACGGTCATTGGCGACCGGAAAGGCAATGTGGGTTACGGTTTCGGCAAAGCCAATGATGTTTCCGAGGCTATCCGAAAAAGTATCGACAAGGCAAAGCGCAACATGGTGAAACTGCCGGTTAAAAACGGCACTATTCCCCATGAGGTAACCGGGCTTTTCAAAGCCTCGCAGGTACTGCTCAAGCCTGCCTGTTCGGGAACCGGCATTATCGCCGGCGGGCCGGTGAGGGCAATTATGGAAGCCGGCGGCGTTACCGATGTACTGTCCAAGTCAATCGGCGCGTCAAGCCAGTACAATGTGGTTAAGGCAACCTTTGATTGCATCAGTAAAATGATGGATGCCAAAGCCATTGCAAAAAACCGGGGCAAGTCCCTGAACGAACTGTGGGGTTAGAGGTAATAGTATGGCGAAAATTCGAGTCCGCCTGGTGCGGAGTACCATTCGGTCTCTTCCCAAACAGCGCGCTACGGTCCGTTCTTTGGGACTGCGGAAAATCGGTTCCTGCAACGAGTTGGAGTCAAATCCGGCGGTTTTGGGAATGATTAGAGTGGTGTCGCACCTCGTTTCCGTGGAGGATATTACATAATGGCTCACGATTTTGATTTACACGCCCCTGTCGGCGCAAACAAACGCAAACGGATTATAGGCCGTGGTCAGGGTTCCGGCAGGGGAACCACTGCCGGAAAAGGCAATAAGGGGCAGAAGGCCCGTTCCGGCGGCAAGACCTATATTGGCTTTGAAGGCGGACAGATGCCCCTGTACCGGCGGCTTGCCCATCGGGGCTTTTCCAATTATCCCTTCAAAAAGGAATGGCAAATCGTCAACCTCGGTGAAATTGAAAAACGCTATGAGGCGGGTGAAACAGTAGACCCCGCTTCCCTTTATACAAAAGGGCTGGTCAAGAAAAATATACCGGTAAAGATTCTCGCCACCGGTAGTTTTGGCAAAAAACTCAGTTTTAAAGTTGCTGCGGCTTCCGCTTCGGCAAAGGAAAAAATTGAAAAGGCCGGAGGCAGTATAGCCGTTGATCCGCCGCTTGAAAAAGCACGGCCCAAAAATAAGCAAAGGAAGACCAATGGCTAATCCCCTTGTCGGCATTTTTAGGGTAAAAGAACTTCGGGAGCGAATCCTTTTCACGTTCGCCATGCTGGTGGTGTTCAGGGTTGGCGCGGTGTTTCCCATACCGGGAATCAATGTCCGCGAACTTTCCGCCTATTTCCTTTCACAGGCAAATTCGGGGAATCCCATTGTTGACTACCTGGACTTTTTTGCCGGCGGCGCTTTTTCCAACTTCTCGGTATTCATGCTGGGGATTATGCCTTACATCTCCATGTCGATTATCATGCAGCTGCTCCTGATTGTATTTCCCACCCTGAAAAAAATCTCGCAGGAAGACGGCGGCCGCAAAAAAATACAAAAGTGGCAGCGCTACGGAACGGTGGTGGTCTGCCTTATTCAGGCGTTTGCCGTTACCCAGTATGCCCAGAGTATTTCCCGCAGCGTGGAAAATCTGCTCAACATCGGTATGGTTCCCTTTACCCTTATCGCTTTGCTGACTGTTACCACGGGAACCATGTTTCTCATGTGGATTGGCGAACAGATAACCAAGCGGGGTATCGGCAACGGTATATCACTTTTGATTTTTGCCGGTATTGTCGCGCGGCTGCCCCAGGCGGTATGGGAACTCGGAACCAGGGTGCGGGACGGACAGCTTAATCTGGTTTTTGTAATTGTAGTGTTTGTGATGTTTGTGGCGGTAGTTGCCTTGGTCGTGTTTGAACAGCAGGGCCAGCGTAAAATTCCGGTCAATTATGCCAAGCGGGTTGTGGGAAGAAAAATGTACGGCGCTCAAAACACCTACATTCCCTTCAAAATTAACCCGTCGGGTGTTATTCCCGTTATTTTCGCCTCGTCAATTCTCACCTTCCCCCTGCAAATAGCTTCAACTGTCGGCGGCAATGTCGCCTGGTTGGCAAAGGTTGCCCAGATTTTAAGTCCGCGGGGTACGCTGTACAATATACTGTACGTTTTATTCATCATCTTTTTTGCCTATTTTTACACTCAGGTCAGTCTTAACCCCCTGGAAATTGCAAAACAGATACGGGAAAACGGCGGTTCCATTCCGGGAATCAGGGCCGAGCGTATTGAAGAATACCTTACCAAAATACTGAACCGGATTGTGCTTCCCGGCTCCCTGTATCTGGCATTGATTGCGGTCATCCCCACTTTTATTCAGTGGGCGTTTAATTTCCCATCGTCAATTTCCTACCTTATGGGCGGTACGAGTCTGTTGATTTTGGTGGGGGTTGACCTGGACACCATGAGCCAGATTGAAGGGCTGTTAAAGATGCACCATCACGAAGGCTTAACCAAGCGGGGGCGGCTCAGGGGCAGGAATTTATGAGCATAATTGACGAATTATGCGGAATTTGTAATAATGAAAATTCACCCCTGTTTTGGCATGGGGTAAATAGAGGGAGTAAATAAGGATGAAAGTCCGAACAAGTGTAAAGCCGATTTGCGACAAATGCAAAGTAATCAAACGGAATGGGATTATTCGCATTATTTGCGAAAATCCAAAGCATAAACAGAAGCAAGGCTAGGAGAGCTTATGAAACTTTGTTTCATGTTCGATTTTACTGTGCGGCCTAAAGCCGCACAAGGAAGAGGTTAAAGATGGCGCGTCTGGTGGGGGTTGACCTCCCGAATAAACACGTTAATATCGCTTTGACCTACGTTTACGGTATAGGCAGGTCAAGTGCGGATGAAATTTGCGAAAAAGCAAAAATCGATCCCAAGCGGCTTATCAATGATTTGTCCCAGGAAGAGCTTAATGTACTGAGGCAGATTATCGAAAGCGATTACAAGGTGGAAGGCCGTCTGCGCACTGAAGTGGCGTTAAACATCAAACGGCTTATGGACATTGGCTGTTACCGGGGCTTGAGACACCGCAAGGGCCTGCCCCTGCGCGGGCAGCGTACCCGGACCAATGCCCGCACCCGCAAGGGTAAAAAGAAAACCGTTGCCGGTAAGAAGAAATAGGGCGTTTCCAGAACCCGTTTGGGTTTTTGAAAACGCCGGGTTAAGTAGAAGTTTTGGAATTGGAGGAGTGAGTGGCTGCGAGCACTAAAAAGCGGAAAGAGAAAAAGTCGGTATATGAAGGAAATGTCTATATTCAGGCAACCTTTAATAATACGATTGTCACTATTACAGACCTGATGGGGAATGCCGTTTCCTGGGCAAGTTCCGGTCAGCTTCAATTCAGGGGGGCGAAGAAATCCACCCCCTTTGCGGCGCAGAGCGTTACCGAAACCGCCGCCCAGAAAGCAATGCAGGCCGGTTTGCGGGAAGTCCATGTGTATGTCAAGGGCCCCGGCATTGGGCGGGAATCGGCTATCAGACAGCTTGGAGTTATGGGGATAAAAGTAAAATCAATCAGCGATGTCACCCCCATTCCGCATAATGGTTGCAGACCGAGGAAAACCCGCCGTATATAACGGCGGCCGTAGAGGAGAAAAACATGGCAAGATATACCGGTCCCGTGTGCCGGATGTGCAGGACCGAGCAGAAAAAATTGATGCTTAAAGGGGATCGCTGTAAAAGCGATAAATGCCCCATTAACCGAAAGCGCGCCGCTCCCGGTAAAGACCCAAAGGCCAGGCCGGGGAAGCGTTCCGATTATGGCGTACAGCTTCGGGAAAAGCAGAAGCTCAGAAAAATTTATGGAATGCAGGAAAAGCAGTTTCACCTGTTTTTTGAGCGGGCTTTGCGTATGCCCGGCATTACCGGTGAAAACCTCTTCGTGCTGCTGGAACGGCGGCTGGACAATATTGTATACCGCCTCCGCTTTGCTTCATCCCGAAGCCAGGCCCGGCAGGTTGTTTCGCATGGTCATATTCTGGTGAACGGGCGGAGAATCAACATTCCGTCTTATTTGGTAAAGGCGGAAGATGAAATCAGTATTGCCGAAAAGAGCCGCAATATGACACTGGTTAAAGATGCGTTAAAGGAATTTGGCAAAGCCGGAGTTATGCCCTGGCTTTCCCTTGATCCTGATGCGATGAAAGGCAAGTTCCTGGCTGCGCCGCGGCGCAGTGATATTACCGATTTGGGTGATATTAAGGAACAGATGATCATCGAATATTATTCCAAGTAGGGAGTTATAGGAGTAACCATGGCCCGTAAGAACCTTATCAAGGGATTCAAGCGTCCTAAAGGTATTACTTTTGAACACGGTGAACTGAGTTCCAGTTATGGCAAGTTTACCGCCAGTCCTTTTGAACCGGGATTTGGCATGACCATAGGTAATACCCTGCGCAGAGTCCTGCTTTCTTCAATTCAGGGGTATGCAATTACCGCAGTCAAGATTACTTCTTACGATGCGGAGGGTACTGCCCATAACATTTCAAGCGAGTTTGAAGAGATACCCAATATTGTTGAAGACACCCTGGAAGTGATTAACAACCTCAAACAGATGCGGCTCAGACTGCCTGATGAAGCCGAACAGGACACCTTGCTGTATGAATGGTCAGGCAAAGCGGAAATAAAAAGCGATGACTTTGCCCGTTCGGGACAGGTTGATGTACTCAGTACCGGCCAGCACATTATGACTTTGATGGATAATGCCCGTGTTGAACTTGAAATACAAATTGATCTGGATAAAGGTTATGTGGCTTCCGAAGTCAATGAGCGTTATGTAGAAGTAATCGGTACAATTCCCATGGACGCGATTTTTTCGCCGGTCAGAAAGGTAAAATTCGCCGTGGAGCCCACCCGTGTGGGGCAGCGCAGTGATTATGACAAGCTGGTGTTGGAGATTTGGACTGATGGAACCGTCAAGCCCGATGACGCTCTTGCCGAGGCCGCCAAAATTACCAAGGATCACCTTGCGGTATTTATCAACTTTGATGAAAATAACCTGGGCCTGGATGAAGAAAGTGACGAAGACAATGAACGGATACGGGCAATTCTGAACACTCCGGTTGAAGAATTGGAACTTTCGGTTCGTTCTTCAAACTGCCTTAAAAATGCTGATATAAAAACCATCGGGGAACTGACCCGCAAAACCGAAGACGATATTGCCAAGACCCGGAACTTCGGCAAGAAATCCCTGCAGGAAATCAAGGAAAAACTGAAAGAGTGGAATCTGAACCTGGGGATAACAGACTTGAATGTCCTGAAAAACGCGGTTCGGGTGATGCCCCAGAAGGAAACGGTAGATGAAGCATAGAAACGGATTTAATCCCCTTGAACGGATGGCGGCGCATCGCAAGGCGCTGCATCGCAGCATGGTAACCAGCCTCTTCCGTCATGAGCGGATCAGAACCACCAAGGCAAAAGCCCTGGAAGTTCGCCGCACTGCGGAAAAAATGATTACCCGCGCCAAAGTTGATTCGGTTCATAATCGGCGGATTGTTTCGGCCCGCCTGTTTGATGAAGGAATTGTGGCGAAACTTTTTAAAACTATCGCGCCGAGGATGAAGGAGCGCAATGGCGGCTATACCCGGATTCTTAAACTGGGCGAGAGGCAGGGAGACGCGGCTCAAGTGGTAATACTGGAGTTGGTGGACTATAAACTGGATATTGAAGGTACTGAAAAAAAGGCCAGCAAAAAGAAGGAAGACAAGGCCGCCAAAAAAGAAAAGGCTGAAGAAAAGGAGTAAGGGCATAAATGTCGAAGGCACATAGAGGTAAAGGGATTCGGGAATTGTTTGCCCGCGGCAGGGGAACGTGTCCGGTTTGCGGCGCAGGCGGCATAAAACTCCTGTACGAGCACGATGCGGGCGGTCAGAAAGTAAAGGTTTGCAAACCCTGTAAAGCGGCTATCAAACATGGGAAGAAAAGCGTCCCGGTTGCAGAAGCCGCCCCTGCTGCTGAATAAAGCCGCGGCGACTGCCATTAAAGCGGCATAAATGAACACAAAAGAACTCACCTGGAAAGAAGAAAGCCGGAAAAAGGTTTTTGATAGCCGGGTATTTTCGGTTTATGAAAGTTATTGTAAATCCCCCCATGATGAATTAGGTACATTTACCATTCTGGATGCCGCGGACTGGGCCATTATTGTGCCGGTTGTGCAAACAGCCGAAGGAAAGAAATTTGTTATGGTGCGGCAATGGCGGCATGGCTCGCAGACCATGAGCCTGGAATTCCCCGGCGGTGTTTTTGAGCCGGGCGAAAATCCGCAGGATGCGGCTGTCAGGGAACTGCGGGAAGAAACCGGCTACAAACCGGGATCAATACGCAAACTGGGGGAGTTCAGTCCCAATCCGGCAATTATGGCAAACAAGGTTCATTTTTTTCTTGCCGAAGACCTGGCGGCCGGCAGTCAAAACCTTGATGCGGATGAATTCGTAGCGGTGGAATTGGTCAGTATCGAGGCTGTTAATAAGGGCATGGGCAAGCCGCCCTATATTCACGCGCTCATGGGCAGCGCCCTTGCCCTGTATTTACAGCAACAACGCTAATGTGTTGTATAATACAACACTAATGGGTTGTATACGCTTTGGTTCCGTCCCAGGCCCCTTGCCGGACTTCACCTTTCAGGCTGGGAATGTCCAAAACTATGCCCGGCTCGATTAAATTGGGATTATTGGGATCGGGCAATTTTGATTTATTGGCATTGTACAGTACACGCCATTGACGGGGATCCCCATAAACCCAGGGACGACCGGCAATATTCCAGAAACAGTCACTGGAGACGCCCCATGTCCTGACGGTGTAAGTGGCCGGCAGGGGGAAGGTTCCATCGGCCGCTGGTGTGCCGACAGGTATCCCCATTTGCTGGGCGATATATTCATCTGAAAGTTCGGCAGCGCGGATTGCTTCTTCAGCAAAACCGGCGGAAGCGTCATAATCGCCGTAATTATAGGCTTCCTCGGCGAGTTTGGTAAGCCGCTGGCTTTCCAGAAGGAACTGATTGTTACGGATGTTGTCAGGTATTTCCTGTTCTGTCGTTGCGGGGGTTTCCTCTGCGACGGCCGGTTCTGTAGCTGTGGGAGTTTCCTCTGCGACGGTCGGCTGTTCTGTAACTGCGGGGGTTTCCTCAGCGATGGCCGGCTGTTCTGTAGTTGCGGGGGGTTCCTCTGCGACGGCCGGCTCTGTAGCTGCCGGAGTCTCTTCCGCGATAGCCGGTTGCTCTGCAGCTACAGGGGGTTCTTCCGCGACGGCAGGTTCTGTTGTGGCTGCGGGGGTTTCCTCAGCAATGGCTGGTTTTTCGGCGGGCTTTTCTTCGGATGAAGGTTCACCATGCTTGTTAACCAATTCAACATCCGAAGATGCATCCAGCGCCTGGGTAAACTCATTATCAGAAGCCGATTCCATGTCTATAGTGGTATTTTCCGCACGAGCGGCGGATTCATCCTGCTGGGCGAACACCGGCTGAATTCCGGTTAATACTACTATTGATAATATCAAAAAAAATCTACGGTTCATTTTGACCTTCCTTGTATGGTAATTTCCGCCTGTCGGGCGGCTTCGCTGCTTTTTTCGATTCTCTCACGCGCTTCCTTGATTACTACTTCGGCATAGAGGCGTTTTTCTGACGCTGACGCGCTGGCTGCGATAAACAGGGCTTCTGAGTTGATAAACTGTTTTGCGGCTTCCTCGTATTTTTGGGAATCGTAAGAAACGACCGATGTTTTATAATTTGCCTCGGCCTCGGCAAAAAGGTCTCTGGCTGCAATATTGGCTTTTATATCCAGTGCGGCCTTTCGTTCGGTTTCCGCCAGTGAAAAACGCAGTTCCGCATAAGCGGCCCATCCGGCGGACAGTACCAGATTGTACCTGAGCAGGGCTTCATCAGCTTTTTCCCGCACCAGGGAAAAGTTCCCCGCCTTGAATGCTTCCGTTGCCTCATTCAGGATTTCTCCGGCACGGCTAAAATTATCTGAATCATAGGATTCAAATTTCCTTCCTTTAATTTCCTGCTGTGCCAGCCATGCACTGTAAGCGCTTGTTATGGCCTGGTACATCAGAAGAGCTTTGGCGGCGGAATCTCTGGCCGTATAGTAATCCTGCGCTTCGTACTGCTCCAGGGCTGACAGGGCGGTTGTATCGGCAAGGGCGAAAATCTCCGGGAAAGAATCCCGTACGCCGCCGGCGACCAGATTATTTCTGAGCGCCATAATCTCATCTTCCCTTGCCTGGGCGTACAGGGGGATGGTCAGCTTGAAGACCGCATCAAAGGCGTCCGCGGCGGCATTGTACGCAGCCGGGGTTTGTGCGCTACCGGCATTGGTATACTGCGCCTCGGCAGCCTCCCATTCACCGGGAAAATAGGAAGGACTTTCAAAGTCGCCTGCCTTTTTACGGGTTTCTTCTGCCCGTGTTACGGCAGTGTTTAATTCGTCCATTACTGGCTGGTCCGCTTCTTCCGGCGGAGTTTGCGCTAATACCAAACAGGGGAAGATAAGCATAGCAATGGCGAAAGGGGCGAAAAATAGTAGTTTTTTCATGGGCCGCTCTCCTCTTGAAACAGGGTAATAGTTCGATTATACCGGCTTTTGGTTGCTTATGCAAGATAAACTGTCTTTTTTTTGTTTTTACTTGACAAAAAGTCCAAATTTAGTATACTCTACCTTATATACTATATAAAACGGGCTTCGTGAGGGGGCCCACGGGCTTCAAGGGAAGCCTGAATAATCGGTAAGGGGATTACATCATGGAGTGGATAGTTTGGATTATCCTCCCTCTTGCCGGGTTGACTTTAGGCTGGATTATAAGATGGCTGTATGCCAGATTTCAACTTACGGCATCGGAGCAACGCGCCGAACGTATAAAACAGGATGCGATAAAGGAAGCTGAAGCCAAAAGGAAAGAAATACTCCT
>JAIRRB010000134.1 GCA_031256195.1 Treponema sp. | reverse complement strand
GGAACTCCCGAAGATCGGGATACCCTAGAGGAAATTTGCTTCGACAAGTATAACGGCGAAGTACTTCTAATGAAAGGATGGATACCCAAAGATGATGACTTACCATGGAACGGCATTATTGAGGCTGTTTGAACACCGTTACAAATTTATATCTGTATTCAAGACAGGGAACAGGGCGTATGATTCTAATGACGCTTAACCGGTCCCGGAAAGTAATAACACTTGTTGTTCTCTGCGTTTTGGCAGCCGTAATGAATATTTTCCTGAGCATTTTTATCAAGAATTTTCTGATGTTTCCGCTGTTCCTGGATACGGTATTTACCGCAGCCATTACTTTTACGGCAGGCCTTATACCCGGTATTTCTGTCGCTGTGCTGAGCGTACTTATTCCGGGCATTTATTATAAGAGTGTCAATTTTTTTGTCCTCTGCAGCATTACGGAGGTTTTACTGATATGCGCGTTCAAACCTCCCGCTCCGGTTATCCCTGATTTTGCCCCGAAAGAAAAAGTAATTGCTTCTTACGCCGGGGTTGCGGCAAAACTTATGTTACTGTATATCTTTTGCGCCATAGCAATCAGCGTTTTGGGGGGAGTCATAGATTATGTGTCGCAGTTATTTCTTAACAGGCAACCGTATCATTACAGCCCGGAGGATACTTTTAAACTTGGCCTTATTATGAACAATCTGCCGGTTCTCGCGGTAAGTATTTTATCCCGGATTCCAATAAACATTGTTGACCGGTTCATCGTTATCTTCGGCGGGTATTTTATTTCACGGGGATTGGCAAAACTGGGGAAGACGCAATGGCCGCGGGCGCAATGGTAGTAGCTATCATTTTTTCGTAGGCGGCGTTAGGCGAAACAGGTACGCTATGGGTAGCGGGGAGTACAGAGAGTAAAGAGATAAGGAAGAATTTTTACCACGGAGTTGAGGGAGGAGTTGCACGGAGAAACACGGAGTTGTTGTACAAAATCTTTCTTCTCCGTGTTACTCCGTGGTGAATTCTTCTTCAATTTTCTAATTTATGGAGAATTGCTGCCAGTTCCTTATTTCGCCTTGACAACCACCCCCCGATATGCTACCGTTTATATTCCCTTTGCGGGGCAGGAGGGAAATTATGGACGCATTAGGAATAATCGGGGCAATAACCGGCGCTTTGGGGTTGCTGGTGTCAATAGTGGCAATATTAACGTCAGTGCTGGTAACAAGGTGGCAAGCCAAACTACACACTCAGGAAATGGCTGAAGAGCGGGCGGAAAGGGAACGGTTGAACAGGCTCGCCTTTCTTGCCGACAGAATCTTTGACCTTTCAATCCCCAGAGAACTGAGACTGCCGTTTTACGAAGAATACATCTCGATGAAAGGCAACGGAACCGCCGTCCGTTTCTGGCTCACCGAAGAAAGCAGAGAAAAACAAAGGTGACACCAGTTTCGGAACAGGGGGTAAGGGCGCAATACTGAGGATTAAAGGTGTCTGTCACTTTTTACGAATTATTATTCAGAACAGGGGGAATTATGAAAGTCCTCAAACCGGCGCTGGGCATGTTTTTATTTTTTATTTTGATTGCCCCTTTCACCGGATGCCGTAAAGCCAAAACCGGACCAGGCGCATCCGGTAAACCGCTCTCGATTACCGTTGAGGTATTTGACCGGGGAACCGACGGCGGCAAAACCAACCCGGGTAACAACGCATGGACCGACTGGATAAAAAAGAAAGCGCTGGAAGATGAAAATATCGCCGTCACCTTTGTCCCCGTCCCGCGGCATGAGGAAACGCAGACACTGAACAATTTGATGGCGGCGGGCAGTGCGCCGGATATATGCTACACCTATTCAAGCGAACTGATTACCCATTTCAGCGAGTTGGGCGGTCTGATTGATCTGACTCCCTACATTGATACCTTGCTCAAAGATTACAATGCTTTTTTGGGCATGGATCCCGGCATACCCGGTGAGCGTCTTATTTACCGCTACAGAGATTTGCACACCGGAAAAATGTATATGATTCCGGGGCGGTATATGTATACGGCGTCGCAGAACCTGTTTATCCGCAAAGACTGGCTGGATAAACTGGGGTTGCCATTGCCGACAACCAAAGAAGAGTATTACGACGCCCTGGTTGCTTTTCGGGAAAAAGACCCGGGAGAAGTCGGTAAAAACCGCGTCATACCTTTTACCATGACGATTGACGTGCGCTGGACAGTCGGCATTATTCTGGACCCTTTTATCGATCCGTATATGAGCATGAAGGAACGGTGGATTAATACGGTCATTGACCGGTATATCCTGCTGCCCGGATATAAGGAAGGTTTCCGGTTCCTCAACAAGATGTATAATAACGGGCTTATTGACCGTGATTTTCCCCTGTATAAAAATGATGAGCCGCCTGCCAATTTGCTCAAATCGGGTATGGCCGGTTCTTTTGCCCATAACTGGGATCATATCTATCGGGAAAATACCAGAATACTGGAAGATTTGCAGAAAAATTTTCCCGATGCGGAACTGGTGCCCATTGACGCGATACAAAGTATTGACGGCATTACCCATAAGCGAGGCTCGCCGCCGACTTCGCTGCTCTGGTTTGTCCCCAAAAGCGCGAAGAATCCCGAAGCCGCCATCCGTTATGCCAACTGGCTTTCCCGTTTTGAAAATTATAATTTTTTACAAATGGGGCATGAAGGGATAAACCACGAAATGGTGAATGAAATACCCGCAATAAAACAGGTAAGCGGCCCCTGGATTCAGAACTCCGCCGGAAACGGCGATTATGCGTTTAATCTGAATGGTTACGATCTGGGCGACCCTGACCTGAACGCACGGGTGCTTGCCAACAGTTACGGCTGGCCGCCTGAAATCATCACCGAAGCTTACCGGATTTCATCGACTAACGCCGATCCCGGCCCCCATATTCCGGCCAAACTCCTGGCGGCCACTCCGATTCAGCAAACGCTGACCGACAAGGCGACCGTTTTGTATACTGCGGCTGTAACGGCAAAGCCTGAAAATTTTGATCAGGTGTGGGATGACGGTGTAAAAGACTGGCTCATTTCCGGCGCTCAGACCATAATAGATGAACGTCGTGAAAAATACATTGAGCCGGGGAGCATTAACAAATAGTTGACTATTCTCCCTTTTAGTCATATAGTGCTGGTATCGCCACAGTTGTGCAAAAACCTTGATATTCATTTTTTACAAGGAGTTTTCCTCCATGATTGAGGTAAAGAATCTTACTAAAAACTACGGAAAAGTTGAGGCGGTACGCAATGTTTCCTTTTCTGTGGGAAAGGACCAGGTGCTGGGTTTTCTTGGCCCGAACGGAGCGGGAAAAACCACCATTATGAAGATACTCACCGGGTATCACTTTCCTTCCGGCGGAACCGCCCTGATAGACGGTATTCCGGTGGATGAAGACCCGGTAGAGGTGAAAAAACGTATCGGCTATCTGCCGGAAAATGTTCCCCTTTACGGGGATTTGACCGTTGACGAGTACCTTGCCTTTATCGCCGAGGCGCGGCTTATTCCCTCCGGCGAGCGGGCCGCGACTATCAATAATTGTCTGGAAGCCTGCGGCCTGTCCGCATACCGCAGCCGGAGAATCGAAACCCTTTCCAAAGGCTACCGCCAGCGTGCCGGCCTCGCCCAGGCCATACTCCACGACCCGGCGATTTTAATTCTCGATGAGCCGACCAACGGCCTTGACCCGAATCAAATTATCGAAATACGTTCCCTGATACGCGAACTGGGGCGGCGGAAGACCGTTATTCTTTCCTCCCACATTTTGCAGGAAATCGAGGCGATTTGTTCCCAGGTGCTGATTATCAACGAGGGGAAAATCGCCGCGCAGGGAACCCCTGAGGAAATTGCCGGAACCATGAAGGGAGGTGATACCTGGGAACTGACCTTGAAAGTGGCTGACGCCGCGGCTCCCGCCGGAACCGAGTCCATAAAAGGCAAACTGCCGCATCTGGACGAAGGTATTGCCTCTGTCTCGGCGGCGGCGCTGGAAGACGGCACGGTACAAGTCAGCTTTTTTATTCCCGAAGGCGGTACCACAACGGCTGCCGGGGAGCGTATCTTTGACTGGGCGGTCTCAAACGGCCTGAAGATACTTGGTATGAGCCGGAAAAAAATCAGCCTGGAAGATATTTTTGTCAGCCTTACTTCGGAAGAACACAGCGGCACTGCGGCGGCGCAGCGTCATGCCGGGAGGGGTAAATAATGAAACAAAAAAAATCATTTCAAATCGGTTTGCGCGCCGTAGCCCTGGCGCGGAAGGAACTTTTTTCATACCTTAACGCCCCGGCTTTTTACGGCGCGGCGGTTTTCTTTTTGCTGTTTTGTTCGATATGGCTGTTTTATTTTCAGCGGTACTTTACCATGAATGTCGCTTCACTGCGGCCCTATTTCGCCTTTTTCCCCCTGGTTTTTATTTTGGTCATTCCGGTACTGACCATGAAAAGCTGGGCGGAAGAACGGAAAACCGGCAGCATTGAACTGCTCCTGACCATGCCCTTTTCCGAATGGGACCTGGTGCTGGGAAAATTTTGCGCGGTTTTTGCCCTGCTGGTGATGATGCTGATTCTGACCATTCCCCTGCCCCTCACCCTGTTTCCGTTAGGTGAATTTGACAAGGGAGTGATTGTGTGCGAATACATCGGCGCGCTGTTAATAGGCGCGTCAGCGGTCGCTCTGGGCCTCTTGCTTTCCGCCCTTTCAAAAAATCAGGCGGGAAGTTTCCTGGGGAGCGCGGTGGCGCTGATGGCGGCAATGCTGGTCAGTCAGCTTACTTTTTCCCTCAACCTCCCCTACTGGCTTGCTCAGGGAATCAACTTTCTTTCCCTGTCATTCCATTTTGACAGCTTCTCCAAAGGGCTGCTGGATTCACGGGACATTGTATTCTATCTTGCCAGTACGGTGTTGTTTTTATTCATTACCACCCGCGTAATACTGTTCAGGAAGTGGAGTTAGCTGGTATGACCAAAAAACAAACAACAACATTAAGTATACTGATACTCATTATCATTGGACTGTGCGTTATGGTCAGCGGACGGCTCTGGTTCCGGCTGGACCTTACCAAAGGCAAATCGTATACCATTTCGGCGGTTTCGCGGAATCTGCACAACGAAATTCCCGATCAGATACGGATAACCTATTACCTTTCCGACAAGCTTAAATCCATTCATCCGCTGCCGGGTGAAATTGAAGACCTGTTACGGGAGTACGCCGGGTTTTCGCGGGGAAAAATTCAACTGTCGGTGCGCGATCCGGCAAAGGCAAAACTGACCAGTCAGGTGGAACAGCTCGGCATAATGCCCCAGCAGATTCAAACCGTGGAACAGGATCAGGCCAGCGTCATGACCGTGTATACCGGTATCGTCATTGAATATCTTGAGCAGCTTGATGTACTGCCGGTGGTATTTTCCCTTGAGACGCTTGAATATGATTTAACTTCGCGCATACGTTCATTGGTACGGGGCTCTCCGCGTCTGTTAGGCGTTATTGTCGGCGACAATCCCCGGCGCTGGAATGAGAATTACCGTCAACTGCAGGGCGCGTATATGCAGGCAGGTTACCAGTTCAGGCTTATCGCAGACGATCAGGATATTCCCGACACCATACCTGCCCTGCTGGTGCTGGGCGGCGTTGAATCCCTGAATGAAGCCGCCCTGTATCGGATAGACCGCTATATCCAAAACGGCGGAAAAGTTCTTTTTACCGTTAAAGGCATTGCGGTAGATACGGAATCCGGCCTGGAGGCGCGGCTGCTGGCCGATGGGGGGCTTCTGGATATGCTTTCCGTTTACGGCGTAACGGTGCTGCCGGAGATAGTAATGGACAAGTCTTCCCTGACCATGCAGTACCAGACCCGCAGCCCCAACGGCGCTACTTTAGTGCGCATAACACGCAACCCCCAATGGATCAGGGTGTTGGCTGAAAGCGGCAACACCGGCCATCCGGTCAGCGCCCGTTTCGCCGGCCTTGATATGTATTGGGCCAGCCCCCTTGCTTTGAGCGCCCCTGATGGAGTGGAAACGGATTATCTTTTTACCAGTACCGCCGAAGCCTGGTCTATGAATGAACCTTTCTATACCAACCCCGAAGTTCCCTACCTTTTTGAACGGGACGCCGTCGATACCAGGGGTATGAAGATTCTGGGGGCAAGCCTTACCGGGACTTTCCCCTCGTGGTTTGCCGGTAAGCCCAAACCGGAACCGGAAGACGGTTCGCCGCTTGCCGATATGCCGTCCCAGGCCAAAGCCGCCCGTATTATTGTTATTGGCGATACGGAATTTGCCACCTCGTTTATCAGTGTGAGTAACGGACAGCGTAACCTTGATTTTATGGTACAGGTTGCCGACTGGCTGTGCAACGATGATGACATTATCGGGATACGGAGCAGGGCATCCGGTTCAGGCCGCCTCGATAAAATTATTGAACCGGCAAAAAAGGCTTCCGCAATGAGATTTGCCCAGATAGTCAATGTGTATATAGTGCCGTTATTGGTAATTTTAGCCGGTATCTTCCTTGCCCTCAGGCGCAGGGCGGAAGCCAACGCAAAAACCCGCGAACAGGCCGGCAGCCGGGAAACCAGCGCCGCAGCAAAGGAGCACTCCGATGGTATATAAAAAGAAACTCACCGTTCTTTCAGGCATTATCGCGGCGCTGGCGCTTATCTATATGGTAACGGTCATATTTGATCCGGAACGCAGGGGGGCGCGGTCCGCCGCCTATTCCTGGCTTGAGCCCGCGGGGGCCGCCAGAATCAGCGGAATTACCATCGCAAACGGCGAAGAAACCGTCAGCCTTGCGCGTAACGGGGGAAAGTGGTTTGTGTCGCATGACGGAAAGGACTATCCGGCGAAAGACCTGCGGGTGGAGGATTTTATCGCGGCGCTGGCCAAACGGGCGCCGTATCCGCTGCGCTCATCAAGCGCTTCTTCCCATGAACGTTTATCCCTGACCGAAGAACAATCCACCCGTATCACCGTCGCGGCGGGGGCGGGACTGCCCCTCTTGAGCCTGCTCATGGGGCAATCTGACCTTACCGGACAAAATGTTTATCTGCGCAAACAGGGAGAGAATGAAGTCCGCTCCGGTGAAGATATTTTTTCGGTTTATACCCAATCGGCGCCTGCCGCATGGTACAACCTCCGCCTGTTTCCGGAAAGCGAAAACGGCAAACTTGATGTTGTGCATGTTCAAAGGCTTACCGTATATCCCCCTCCCTTTACAGATAACGGCGAAGAAGTCCCTCTCCGTATTTTTACCCGGAAAGGCAGGGAATGGACTTTTAACTTTGAACTTGCCCGTCCCGATATGGCAAAAGTTGATAATTATATTCGTGATATTTTAAATACATCGGGTGATGATTTTGTTTCTTCCGTTGCGCCATCCGACTCATTGTTCAACAACAGCCGTATTGTGCTGGAATTGGGCAACGGCAGCATAAATACCGTCCGGCTGGGGCCGCCTGATGAGGACGGCAAATGTTTTGCGGCGGTTTCCGGTTCTGACTGGGGGGTATACTCAATTTCCGCCTGGGCAAGCCGGCGGCTCTTTCCCGATACCGAAAGTTTTGAAGTCGATGGGGCTGATTAAGAGTCTATCTCTCAATAACAGAACAGCATTGTTGTATAAATTTTACCACGAAGTACACGGAGTTATGTGCAATACCATCCTGAAATTATTGAAAATAGTGTAAAAAGGACTCGACACAATGATAAAAATAAGATTTAATTCTATAATAAGCGCTTATTATAGATAATTATAATGGAAGAGCCATTTAAATCATATTCACCAGAAATTGAAAAGAAAAGCATTTATTTTATTGAAAATTTTCCCGAAATTAATAGATTAGTTGTCCAAATAAATGATAAAAAACATTAGAGAATTTAATAAAAAAATTTGTTATAAATAATGAAAATTTTACAGTATTATTAAAAATTACAAGTTTTCAAAAACAAAATGAAAATAAAACTGATGTTTGGGAAAGATATTATGGGATAATATCAAAGGAAAAATTATTAAATGGTTTTGATAAGTATCATCATTTTATTTTTCATGATGGTTATAATGAATTTCTGATAAAGAATTCACTAACAAATGAATATATTTGTTTGGATGAATATGGTTGCTTATGGTATTATTTAAACTCTTTTAGTGATTTGAAAACAGAATTGGAAAATTTGAATATCAAAGAAGTTTTTGATAATAATGAATTTATTTTTAGATATTTTTGTTATAGAATGGAATTAGATAATCAAAAAAAATATTTAGATGATTTTATAAATGAATTCAATATGGAGAATGTAGAAAAAAACATTTGAGTTAAAAAATAATGGTGTACGGTTGGTACTGCGCATAACAGGACTGTATATGCTGCGCCGCCCGTTGGGCGGCTCGGCCTACGTTTTTGCTAGGTCAGTCGGTCGCTACGCTCCCTCGTTCCCACGCAAAAACTCCGGCACATTGCCAGCCGCTCGGTTAGCGGCTGGCAACGTCATATACAGCCGGAACGTTAGGCGACATATTTGAATTGAATAAATATGGGTTGACAATAAATAAAAAACAATAAATAATATCATTATGAACAGACATTATTTAATAATGTATATATTAATATGTATTTTGACACTAAATTGTTCAAAATCTAAGAACAAAGAAAATAATAATATTTTAAATGAATTATATAAAGATAAAAATAATACATCAGAAATAAACCAAAATTCTGAAAATGATAGTGAAATAATTATTGAATTAAAATATGTTCAAAATTATATACCGCCGATGTCGGGAAATTATGAAAATGGTAATGGAACCATTATTGAAATAAAATATGAGGATAATGTTTTATGGACATTTAGAAAACATATTCAACAAATGAAAATGAATTGGTTTGATGATTTTCCAGACTTAATAATATATGATAAGCCATTAATTGAAAATGGTAATATAGTTGGTACATTAAGAAATGAAAATTTAAATGTTGCACAAGTTGTAGAAGCAAATGTTCAAAACACTGATTTTTATCATTGGATAAAGATATACACTAATAATAATATAAGCGGTTGGATATTTTTCGGAAAATATGATTATAATTTTTCACTATTTAGAACTCCTTATTTCAATAATAGATGGGAAATAATAGAAACAATAAAAAATAATAACGGTGTTTGGACAATCCGAAAATTAGATGGAGGAATTTCAATAATTCCATTCACTGGTGATATTTTTGAATTTACAGTACATAATGAACCGGGGTTTAATTCTGAAATTATTGAAATATTAAATCCTCGTGAGAATAATACTTCTCAAATAAATTTGGATATTATAGCAGCGACAGAGGAATTAGATACTATAGAGGGAATAGATTTTAAAATAACA
>JAIRRB010000075.1 GCA_031256195.1 Treponema sp. | reverse complement strand
ATGGGCTGGAAGATACCCTGTTCCAAAATTAAAAAAATACAGGGTGTTACCGGTTTTGTGGGAACTATGGCAGGCCGCAAGCCCCAGCCGCTTTCAAGCGATGAGGCCCGCGCCATTTTACAGAAGTCGGGTGAGATAAAAGGGGAGCGCCCCGTCCGTACCCGCCAAAGTTTTTCCCCGGGCGAGCAGGTCAAAATTATCGATGGGCCGTTTGAATCCTTTACCGGAACCATTGATGAAGTGTACCCAGAGAAGAACAAGTTAAAGGTAATGGTTGGAATTTTTGGTCGAAATGCGCCGGTAGAAGTTGATCTTCTACAGGTGGAGAAATTATAGCACGTGGGAGCCTGGCCGCATAATCTTTGATATGCGGCCAGGCGTTATGGAGTTTCGCATGGCGAAACTCCACGTGAAGCGCCATAGGCGCTTCACGCAACCACAAAGGAGTAATTAGATGGCAAAGAAGAAAGTTGTGGCCTATATTAAGCTGCAATGCCCCGCGGGAAAGGCTACGCCGGCCCCGCCGGTTGGGCCCGCTTTGGGTCCTCACGGCGTCAGTGCGCCGCAGTTCGTTCAACAATTTAATGATCGAACCAAAAGTATGGAGCCGGGACTTATCATTCCGGTAGTTATCACGGTCTATGGGGATAAGTCTTTTACTTTTATCCTCAAGACGCCGCCCGCCGCAGTTTTAATCAAAAAGGCTATCGGGCTGGAAAAGGGATCGGCTGAGTCTCACAAGACCAAGGTTGGCAAAATTCCCCGCGCCAAACTGGAGGAAATCGCCAAACTGAAGATGGTAGACCTTACCGCCAACGATGTTGAAGCTGCCATGCGGATTATCGCCGGTACTGCCCGGTCAATGGGTGTTGAGGTGGACAAATGAAGCACGGAAAAAAATACCGGGAAACCCTGAAAAAATACAATTTCGCCGTTACCTATGACCTTGAAAAAGCGATGGGGATGGTTAAATCTATGGCTTTCGCAAAATTTGACGAAACCGTCGACCTTTCAGTCAAACTGAACCTGAAAAAGAGTCAGTCCGTGCGTGATACCGTTGTTCTTCCCCACCAGTTCCGGGGCGAGAAAAAGATACTGGTATTCTGCAAGCCTGAAAAGGAAAAAGAAGCCCAGGAGGCCGGTGCGGCATTTGTGGGCGCTGATGACCTCATCGAAAAAGTAAAGGGCGGCTGGACTGATTTTGATGTTGCCGTGGCGACTCCCGATATGATGAAGGATGTTGGTAAATTGGGCATGGTTTTGGGGCGCAAGGGATTGATGCCCAACCCCAAAACCGGCACGGTAACCTTCGATTTGAAGGGTACGCTGGCGGAACTGAAAAAAGGCCGCACCGAATTCCGCGCCGATAAAACCGGCGTTGTGCATCTTGCCGTGGGTAAGGTTTCCATGGAAGCGGAACAGCTTGCCGAAAACATTAAGGCGGTCATGGCCGAGATTAAACGAAAACGTCCCGCGGATGCCAAAGGTGATTTTATCAAAACCATTTCCGTAGCCTCAACCATGGGGCCCGGCGTATGGGTTTCCGTTGCGGAGCAGGAGTAAGGAGTAATCATTAACACTTCGTGTTAATGTACAATTGAACGTAAGCGGCGATGCCGCCGCTTCATATAGGAGTGATTATGGCCATTATAGCGAAGAAAATACAGGAAACCAAAACCAAAGCCATCGGAGAACTGAAAGATACTTTTGGCGTTGCGAATGACTTTGTGTTTACCGATTACCGCGGCCTGACCGTGGAACAAATTACTACCCTGCGCAAAAACCTCCGCACCAAAGAGGTTGAATATAAGGTAGTAAAAAACAATTTTGCCCGGCTTGCCTTTGAACAGCTTTCCACGCCGGATGTGTCATCCTATTTGATTGGCCCCACGGCAGTGGCAATCTCCCCAAAAGATTCCAACGAGGTTGCCAAAATACTCTTTGATTTTGCCAGAGAAACACCGGCTTTGAAGGTTAAAGGCGCTCTGGTGGGGGGAACGGTATACAACGCCGCCCAGACCGAGGCGTTTTCCAAACTGCCCGGCAAGCTGGAACTTATTTCCATGCTCATGTCGGTTATGAACGGCCCGGCGCGGAATCTTGCCGCCGCGCTCAATGATGTTCCGTCACGGCTGGTACGGACAGTCAAGGCTGTCGCCGATAAAAAAGGCGGCGCCGCATAATGGTATATAAACCTTCAGGCTTCGGCGAACTTAGGTTCGACGCTGCCGTTCCTGTCGGTTTGAATAAAAAGCGCTTCGTATGAAGCGTGTAATGTTTGTATGAGGAGAAGATAATATGGCAGCCACAAAAGAAGAAATTCTGGAAGCGATTGCTTCAATGACCGTTCTGGAGGTATCGGAACTGGTCAAAATGATGGAAGAGAAATTCGGCGTTTCGGCGGCGGCTCCCGTGGCGGTAGCGGCTGTTGGCGCTGGCGGCGGGGCGGCTCCCGCGGCGGCGGCTGAGGAAAAAACCGAGTTCACCGTGATTCTGAAGGCTTTTGAGGAATCCAAGAAGATTGCGGTCATTAAGGAAGTGCGGACCGTTACCAATCTTGGTCTTAAAGAAGCCAAAGACCTTGTTGAAGGCGTGCCCAAACCGCTCAAGGAAAATGTTTCCAAGGAAGAGGCCGCAAAAATCAAGGAAACCATTACCGCGGCGGGCGGTACGGTTGAGATTCAGTAGGGATTTTAATCCCGCGCCCGCAAGGGCGAAACAGTATAGCCAATTACAGGACTAACCATGTTCTGTAATTGGCGTGTTCTCGAACAAGTCCACTGAACGGAAGGGGAGACCAATGACGAAAGGAAAGTCAGCTGGCAAGCGCGTATATATCGGGAAGGACATACAAGATGTCATGGAACTGCCGGATCTTATTGATATTCAGTTAAGCTCCTACGAACGCTTTCTGCAAAGGGAAAAGGTCAGAAACGGCGAGAAAGTCGGCCTGCAGGGACTGGAAGATGTATTTCAGTCTACCTTTCCGATAGACAGCCCCAATGGGGACATGAGGCTTACCTATGACGGCTATTCTCTTGATGAAAGCAGCATCAAATTTTCTGAATTGGACTGCAAGCAAAAAGGTATAACCTATGCGGTTTCCCTGAAAGCAAAGGTCAATTTGATTTTTCAGCAGACCGGTGAAATACGGCAGAAAGATATTTACATGGGCGACATCCCCATCATGAGCGAGCGGGGAACTTTTATCATCAATGGCGCCGAACGGGTGGTTGTTTCGCAGATTCACCGTTCCCCCGGCGTTATTTTCAGCCATGAAAAAGGCATATATTCTTCCCGGATTATTCCCTACCGGGGAAGCTGGCTGGAATTTGAAATTGACCAGAAGCGTGAACTGATTTACGCCAAGATAGACCGGAAAAAGCGCATACTGGGAACCATTTTTCTCCGCGCTTTGGGTTTCAACAGCCGTGAAGAAATTATCAAGGCTTTTTACATTACCGAAACTGTTAAAATCAAGGATGACCGTGAGACCAGAGAAAAAATTTCCGGACGGGTGCTTGCCGCCCCGGTGTGGATAGAGGGCGATGCCGCTGAGCAGGCCGCGCAAAAAAGCGGCAAAACGCCTGACGAACATGAGGGGATGAAAAAGCTGTACCGGGCAGGGGAGAAACTTCATCAGCATAATGTTGATGATATTCTTGCGCACGGAATCAAATCGGTTGAACTGATTAAATTTGTTGACCTGAAAGACCCGACCGATGACAAGTCGGCGAATTTTTCCCTGGATTCAACCATGCTGCTTAATTGCTTTGAACGGGAAGAAATAAAATATACCAAAGAAGATTCAGGCAGTGATGAGCCGACCAGAGAAGAGGCCCTTATGGCGGTATTCTCGGTGCTGATGCAGGGAGAGACGATTTCTGTTGACGCCGCGGAAAAAGAATTGCTGGGAATGTTTTTTACCAGCCGCCGTTATGATTTGGGCAGGGTGGGCCGCTACAAACTCAACAAAAAATTTGACTTTAATCCTCCCCTTGAAGACTATACTCTGACCAAGCAGGACATTATCGCCACCATGAAATTCCTTATCAAGGTTTATGTGGGCGATGAAAATTTTGATGATATTGACCATCTGGGCAACCGGCGAGTGCGTTCAGTCGGCGAACTGATGGCTGTCGCCATGAAGACCGCTTTCAGCCGCATGGAGCGTATCGCCAAAGAGCGAATGAGTCTGAAAGAAACTGACACAATTAAACCGCAGGATTTAATTTCCATTAAGCCCATAGTTGCGGCAATCAAGGAATTTTTTGGTTCCAGCCAGCTTTCGCAGTTTATGGATCAGGTGAATCCCCTCGCCGAACTAACCCACAAGCGGCGGCTGAATGCCCTGGGCCCCGGCGGTCTTTCCCGCGAGCGGGCCAGTTTTGAAGTCCGCGACGTACATTACACCCACTATGGCAGGATGTGTCCCATTGAGACGCCGGAAGGCCCGAATATCGGCCTGATTGTGTCGCTGGCAAATTATACCCGAGTCAACGAGTACGGCTTTTTGGAAACTCCTTACCGCAAGGTCAACAAGGGAATTGCCACCAGAGACATTGAGTACCTTTCCGCCATGGACGAAGACCGTTACTTTATCGCCCAGGCTTCGGCAAAACTGAAAGACAACGGCTCTTTTGCGGATGATCAAATTTCATGCCGCAAACAGGGTGATTATGCCACCCGTCTGCCGGAAGATATTCAATACATGGACGTTTCACCCAAGCAGATTATTTCGGTTTCCGCTTCCCTTATTCCCTTTCTGGAGCATGATGACGCCAACCGCGCCCTCATGGGTTCCAACATGCAGCGTCAGGCGGTGCCGCTGGTGTTTCCCGAAGCGCCGCGGGTTGGTACGGGAATGGAAGGAAAATGCGCCTACGATTCCGGCGTGCTGGTTAAAGCGTACAGGGGCGGAACTGTGCTTCGGGTTACCTCGCATGAAATAACCATAAAGCCGGATAAACCCAATGCGCCCAAGCCGCTTACCCAGGCGGTAATTGATGAGTACGGCAATGACCTGTACAAGTTGGTGAAATTCCAGCGGACCAATCAGGATACCTGCTACAATCAGCGGCCCATTGTTAGAGTGGGCGATAAGATTGTTACCGGACAGGTCATTGCCGACGGCCCCGCCACTCAGGACGGCGAGCTTGCTCTGGGCAGAAATATCCTGGTGGGCTTTATGCCCTGGAACGGTTACAACTACGAAGATTCAATACTTATTTCCCAGCGTGTGGTTAAGGAAGATATGTTTACCTCGATTCATATAAAAGAATTTGCTACCGAGGTACGGGAAACCAAACTGGGGCCGGAAAAAATAACCGATGAAATTCCCAATACTTCCGAAAAAAGTTTGGACAATCTGGACAAGGAAGGCATTATTTGCATCGGCGCAAAGGTACGTTCCGGCGATATTCTGGT
>JAIRRB010000070.1 GCA_031256195.1 Treponema sp. | reverse complement strand
GGAATGGTTGGGCCGTAACCCCAACTGTAATTGGTAACGATTATATTCGGCTTGAGTACAACCGTATCGCCGTATTTTACGATACCGTCAAGCCCGCCCGCAAGCGCGACCGCCTCGGTAACCAATGTTTTTATATCGCTGTAAGTAAGCTGAGACGCATTCGTTATGGATGACGGCGCCTGCACCAGTGAAACTACTGAGTCATTGTCCGATACGGTCGATAAGGTAATGGTGTAGGTTTTTTCACCCGGGCTGGCCGAACCTTTGCAGGCCGTAAAACCCACCGAAATAACGAGGATTAATAAAAACTTTTTCATAAAATTATTTCCCTTACTCCCATTATAACACACTATGCGGTTATTTTACCAAATACAGTTTTGCGTAAATGCCGGCGTTCCGGTACGCTTGATTTCTTTGGTCGTCGGTATCGCCTGATACAAACATACTGCCCACAAAATGCTGGCGCGTGTTTAGTTCGTCGGCATCGCAATAGGCTGCCGCGAAGCCCATTTTTTTACCCTCGGTTAATGTTACCGGCGCCGCAGTATCGGGGTTACTGTTAATCGGATGGGTATTATCAAATACTTTCATCTCGATTTCCCAGATATAAGTATGCGTTTCCGGATGTTTTCCAATTTTGTAGTTTAAATGGTTATTACGCAATATAGACCCATTTTCAACACGCAAATTTACATCAGTGGTATTTGTCCTGTTATAGCTGCTCCCAATGTAATCCGCTACATTTACGCCGCCGAAACTTATGTGGTAGGTAAAAAAATTATTGGGCATGGTTTGACTGGCGGAGGTAATTCGGGTACTGTTCCATGTGTTTTCGCTTATAAACAATTCCAGACAGTCATCGTTCTCGGGGTTAGTATACGGGGTGTTGGCCCTGGTCGTGCTTATAATATCGTCTATGATTTCAGCCAAAATATACAGCCTATCCGCTGTCCATACTATTTTGTATTTTCCCGAAAAATCCTCAGGAGACTTAACACGGCTATACGGAGGGTTATACATCCATTCATAACTAATCGGCCTCCACGGAGACTTTTCCCATGCCGGGTCATCGCCAATGCCGTCTATTACCGGGGCGGTTTTGGTAAAATGGGCAAAATAATCATCATTCCCAATGTTGGTAAATCCGTAATAGTCCGCTATTGATATCCAGCGGGCAAACAATGTTGTGTCATCTCTCTTATTCCAATTCGTCGCGGAAGATAAATCGGCGTTATAATACATGGTTCCGCCGGTTTGCGCTTTATAGTATCCGTTAAAATAATATCCGCTTTGAGCCGGAATTTGCTGCCCGGTAAGCGTTGGCATAGGTTGGCCATAATGTGCGGTTACCGTTGTTGGCCCTCCGCTGCCGCCATTGTCGTTAAAGGTAATGGTGTAGGTTTTTTCACCCGGACTGGATGAGCTTTTGCAGGCCGTAAAGCCCATCAGGATAACGAAGATTAATAAAACCGGAATCTTTTTCATAAAATTATTCTCCCTATATATCTACACATAAATCAGGCCCATTAATACCGCTGAAAAGACCAAAAACACGCAGTACCCTGCCAAAAACAGCGGGCTCAGCAGCGCGGACATGGCGGCAAGCGGCGCAGGGCGGGCAGCGGGGCCAACGATAAAAAAGGCCAGTGCGGTGCCTTTCCCCATACCGTTATCTATCATGGCGCTGACAAGCGGTATCGCGGCGCCTCCGCAGGGAGACAGCGGCACGCCCAATACGGCGCCGGCAAGTATGGACTGTATACGTCCTGCCCGAAATGCGGTGTATATTAAACCTTTTGGTATATATAAATCCGCTGCCACGCCTATGACTATGCCAATGATCAAATAAACCCCGATATGTTTTAAATTTTTCAAACAGTTTATTACATATTGTTTAACCATAAAAAACTTTTTTTCCCGGTTGTTGATTTTATCGCCGCCGTCTTCATAAAAATTTATATTTTGTCTAATCATAAATTTTTCCGGAATTATATAACACAGCATCCCTGCCGCGCAACTGAATACAAATACGGCAAGCGTACGCACAACCGCCATTTCGGGCCCGATGCCGCCGAGCGTCATTATAAAAAGCTGCGGATTCATCAGTGACGACGCGGCCAAAAAAGAAATAAGCGGCGCGATATGCACTTTGCTTTTATATAATTCAATCATGACCGGAATTGTCCCATAAGTGCAGAGCGGCGAAATTATGCCGATAATTGACGCGGATAGCACCGAAAAAACCGGCGACTTCGATACCCATTTATAAACAATTTTTGTCCACGAAGTAAATTTTAAAAGCTCGCTGACCATTACTCCCGCGGCAAGGTAGGGAAGAAGATCAGCTAATGTATCCCGGCATGCATTCAGAAATATGAGGACTTCTCCCCAAAACCACTCTCCCGTCATCAGCATTAACCTCTGTTAATAAATATTTTATGCTACATGACAAAAAAACAGGGCGCACAACCCATTACCGCCGTCATTAATGCCATTATACCTAATAATACCATATTTTTAACACTCCGCCGCGGCTTGCGGTACGGCGCGTTTTTTGTATCATCAGCGTTCACCGCTTCCATTTCAAGCATCAGCCGGTCAATTCCGGCGATTATATGCCCGCGGCGAATGATATTTTTCTTTTCCCGCATCAGTTCCAATATGCGCAATGATTCTCCCAGCAGTGAGCCAACGGTTCCCGGCAGCCTTAAATCGCTTTTTATGCAGGCGCGGGAGAGCATCAGCAGTCCTTCCAGCATAATGGCCTTTTCCAGTCCGGCAAGCAGACTCCCCTGCGTTATTTGCAATGGGCCAAGTACGGCAAGAACCTTTCCGTAAGGGGCGAGCAGGTTAAAAAAAACTATTCCCGCCATGAATATGAGCGTTGTAAACGGATTGATTTTTTTCCCCAAAATCCGGGCCAGTAGGCAAAAAAACAAAAATTGCGCGGTTCGGCCCGGCAGGGAATGGCTTAATAAAAAAAACGCGGCCATCAACAATCCGGCGGCAAAAAGTTCATCGGCATTGAATAAATCTTGACGGCGGCCTTGCCGATGTTCCTGCTGTTTTTGAACCGGCGCAGATTCCGCGGGGGCCTTGTCAGGCGGCTTTGGCTGCGGCCCTGCTCCCATAGCGGCGTACCACCGGGAATGACGGCAAAAATATTCGCAGACCAGGCCCAGGACGATACCGGTAATAAAACCGGATGCGAGAAACGGCGGTATCAGATAACGCAGGGAGGCACCAAATATCAGATAACGGGCCAGAACAAGCTGAATGCCGTTTGAGGCCATTGCCCCGGCGCAGCCCAGCCCCGCATAACCGAGATACTTTTTTCCCCAACACCTGCGCAAAAGGTACATCAATGCGGCGGATGCGCCAGTCCCGGCAAGGGAAAATAAAAAAACATATGAAAAAAGCGTACCGCCGATAATTCCCTGCCCCAGAATTTTCAGTAATGCCAAAAGAAAAAATTCCCCCGGCCCCAAAATATCCAGCGCCAAAAGCAGGGGCAGATTTGCCAGTCCAATACGCATAAAGGGCAGGGGTTTGGGTATAAGGTATTCAATGGCCGATAAAAACAGACAGAGACTGCCCAGCAGGGCAAGGCGGCTTCTGTGAAATCGATTACAATTTTCTGCCTTACCAGGCTGCGGCATCAACATTGTTTTCTTTTTCGCCTTCGCTGACATACAGCATCACACGGTTGGGAAGGCAGGCCGACCATTGGCCCGGCGCATGAACGGCTCCGGCAACGACACAGGTTTGATTCAGGCAGGGCGAGGATACAATACGCGCCGCAGTTCCGTTGATTTCGATTACCGTCTCTCCCAGCGGCCCGGAAACGTTCATCGTTTCAACCGCATCAAGGGGAAAGACCCATTCGCCGCTTTCGCTTTTCAGGTTGACCGTACTGCGGCCCCCCGTATTGGAATACGCGTATAAAAACGAGGCAATTACCGCGCCCAGCAGGGGAATTGCGATGCCAAAATCAAAAGGCTTGAGCATCATGGCGGATATTATACGCCGACGACTGCGGTAACCTGGGGTATTTCCTTTTTAAGATATTGTTCAATTCCCATTTTAAGCGTCATCTGGGACATGGGGCAGTGGCCGCAGGCGCCGGTCAATTTGACCGAAACAGTTCCGTCACCGGCAAGGGAAACAAATTCCACATCTCCGCCATCGGCCTGCAATGACGGGCGCACATTATTCAAAGCGTCTTTTACCTGTTCTTCCAGCATAATTATTCTCCTGCTCAAACTATACCCATATTGCGGCAAAAAGGCAATAATGCTACCATAAACCATGATATGCGAATGTTCCCTGCAAGTCCGTACCTACGAATGTGACAGTTATGGTCATGTCAATAACGCAAATTACCTCAACTATCTTGAGTATGCCCGTTACGAGTTATTGAAAGATGTGGGCTTCGATTATACAAAGGCGATCAGCGCCGGTTACGGAGTGTTTATCTCCCGCATTGAAATTGATTATAAAAAACCGGCATTAACCGATGATATGTTAACCATAAAAACCTGGCCTCTCAAAAAAGGAGCGGTCAGCGGAACTCTTGCCCAGGAGATTCGCCGCAGTGATGATATTTTGGCGGAGGCAAAAGTTACCTGGGCTTTTGTCGATTCCAAAACGGGGATACCGGTCAGGATACCCCGGGAATGGAATGTGCCGGGCCTGGGGCCTGACTGTTAGGGGAAGATTGTGGCGAAGATTTGCCTGTGTATGACCGCAAAGACTCTGGGACGGAATCTGGAGATTCTTGAGAAATACCGTAAATATGCGGATATGGCGGAACTGAGGGTTGATTGCCTTGATCCGGACGAGCGGCTTCTTATACGGCGCTTCCCGGAACAGACAGGTGTGCCGGTTATTCTGGCCATACGCAGGGATATTGACGGCGGGCGTTTTATCGGCGGCGAAGGGGCGCGGATTAGTCTGATGGCGCGGGGGCTTGCCTATGCTGAGACAGACCGTCGGCGTAATTTCGCCTACCTTGATATAGAAGAAGACCTGAATGTTCCCAGTCTGGAAGAAGCGGCCCGGACTTTTGGGACCAGAATTATCCGCTCTTACCATAACATCAAGGGGACTGATGCGGATTTATCAGCCAGAATCCGCTCAATGCGCCGTTCCGGGGACGAAATTGTGAAAGTTTCGGTAACATCCAATTCCACCCGCGATGTGCTTAATCTTCTGTGCGCCGGAAAGGAATGTGAAGGACAGGAAAAGATTCTTATCAGCATGGGGCATCATGGGGTATACAGTAGAATTCTTGCGGAACAATTCGGCTCGCTTCTGAGTTATAGCAGCGCTCTTTCCGAGACGGACGCCCCCGCCGCCGCGCCGGGCCAGATTGAAGTTCGGGAGCTGGCAAGCCTCTACCATTTTCGCAGCATCAACAAAAATACCAAAGTATATGGGGTTCTCGGTTACCCTCTCAAGGCCACCGGCAGTCCCCATTTTTTTAATACTGTTTTTGAAATGGAAGGAAACAATGCGGTGTATGTGCCATTCCCCGCAGATTCCATCACCGATTTTATGGAGATTGCCAAAGAACTTAATGTTGAAGGCATTTCGGTAACAGTTCCCTACAAGGAAGCGATTATTCCCCTTTTGGATTTTCAGTCCGAAGGAGTGCGGACTATCGGCGCCTGCAATACCCTGACGCTGACTCCGCAGGGCTGGCTGGGAACAAATACCGATGCCAACGGTTTTTCCGATTCATTACTGGCATTTTTGAGCAAGTCAAATTTTAAGCGTCAGCGGATTACCGTTATCGGGGCGGGAGGCGCCGCCCGGGCGGTGGTCTTTGAACTGCACCGGCTGGGCGCCAAAGTCCTGATTTTGAACCGTACTGTTCATAAGGCCCGCCGTCTTGCCGCTCCCTATAAATTCGCGTGGGGCGGTCTGGACGAACAGGGAATTGAAAAGATGGAAAAATACCGCGACATAATCATTCAAACCACACCGGCGGGAATGGAAGGTATCAATCCGAATGACACGGCTGATGATCCGGCGGCAATGTACAATTTTTCCGGACGGGAAGAAGTAATGGATTTGGTGTACAAGCCAAAATTGACAACTTTCCTCAAGCGGGCTTCCAATGCCGGCTGTAATGTTCAAAACGGTTATGATATGCTTATCCGCCAGGCCCGGTATCAATATACCCAATTTACGGGGAAAGAATTTCCTGAACACTTTTTCTCCCGAGTTCAGTTTGGTGAAATTTAAGAGAAGGATATAATGGAACAGCAAGGAATGAAAGAAGCGGCAGGCAGGGCGGCAGTTGATACGCTGGTACAAAGCGGTATGAAACTGGGACTGGGTACCGGTTCTACCGCAATTCACGCCATCCGCAGAGTTGGAGAACTTTTGGCGCAGGGAGCGTTAAGCGGCATCAGCGCTTTTGCCACCAGCTTTCAGTCTGAAATTGAATGTGAAAGGCTGGGCATACCGTTTTACCCCCTTAACTCGCGGGAACTGTCAGGCTGCCTTGACCTGACCATTGACGGTGCGGACGAAGTTGATCCGCAAAACCGCCTGATAAAAGGCGGCGGCGGGGCGCTGTTAATCGAAAAAATTACCGCTTACGCTTCCGCCGTCTACGCCATAACGGTTGATGAATCAAAAATTGTCGGTAGTTTGGGTACAGGTTTCCCTGTTCCGGTAGAAGTGATTCCTGCGGCAAGGGTCAGCGCGGGCAAAGCTCTCGAAGCGCTGGGAGCGGCGGTAACATTGCGGGAAGCGGTGCGCAAGGTCGGCCCGGTTATTACCGAACACGGCAATCTGATACTGGACATACGCTTTACCAAACCAATTGATCCGTCAATTATGGAAAATGAAATTAACCATATTCCCGGAGTTGTTGAAAATGGCCTTTTTACCCGCAAACATCCGGTGGTTTACATTGCCCGCTCGGATGGAACCATTGAGGTGCGAGGAAAAAAATGACGGTCAGTCGCGCTGTTTCAATTCATTCCACGATTAAAGTGATGAATATGGTAAAAAGAATTTCCGCCCTGTTGTGTTTTTTTTATCTGGCGTTCCCCTTATGGGCGCAGACCGCTTCACCGGCGCAGCATGAAGAGCCTATTTCTTTTGTCGGTATGAAGGTCGATGAACTGATACGGCGTTTTGGTTCACCGCAGACGGTGTATACGGCGCGGGGAACAGAAAACTGGCAGGATGATGTCGTTTTTGTGTATAATGAAGGGGATTTTTATATTTACCGGGACAGGGTATGGCAGGTAGGGCTTAAGTCGGTTTATGGCATAAGGGTTGGCGATTTTAAAGCGGTCGCCATGCTGGTTCTGGGGGAAGGAGCGCAGGATAAGGGCGATTATGTTCTGTACCCCCTTGGCGGCAACGCCTGGCCGCTTTCGTTATGCGTCAATTTTAACGCGGACAAAATATCCGCCATTTTTGTGTATCGTCCTGACTATTAATTAAATGAGGAATAAATAATGATAGAAATTTTTAATACAGGGGCTTATCTCATTAACGGAATACAGATCATCAAAGATGACGCTGATGCCGCCGCACGGCTAAAGCAGGCAGGGTTTTCCGTTTCCCAAGACGATGCCCGTAAAGGTACTATCACCTATGGGATTTTATCCGCGCATAATGCCGCATCGTCAGATGCGACATCGCCAGATGCGACGCCAACTGACGGCGGTGACGAACAAAATTTGCGGCTTAAATTTGATTCCCTGACATCACACGACATTACCTATGTAGGGATTATTCAAACCGCCCGCGCCAGCGGCATGGAAAAGTTCCCCATGCCCTATGTGCTGACCAACTGTCATAACAGTCTCTGCGCGGTGGGCGGCACGATTAATCAGGACGACCATGTGTTTGCCCTGAGCGCGGCAAAAAAATACGGCGGCATTTATGTGCCGCCCCATCTTGCCGTTATTCATACCTATAACCGCGAAATGATAGCCGGATGCGGCAAGATGATACTCGGTTCCGACAGCCATACCCGCTACGGGGCGCTGGGAACTCTGGCGGTAGGTGAGGGCGGCGGCGAGCTGGCAAAACAGCTTGTGGGCAGAACCTACGACATTGCCCGTCCGCAGGTGGTTGCCGTTTATTTGACCGGCAGGCCCGCCCCCGGTGTCGGCCCCCACGATGCCGCATTGGTCATTATCGGGGCGGTTTTCAAAAACGGTTATGTGAAAAACAAGGTTATGGAATTTGTCGGGGACGGCATTGCGGAGCTGCCGGTTGATTTTCGCAACGGCATTGATGTAATGACGACCGAGACCACCTGCTGGTCATCAATCTGGAAAACCGATGCCGCTGTTAAAGACTATCTTGAAATAAGGGGGAGGGGGGGGGATTACCGCGAACTAAAACCCGCTGATGTAACGTATTATGACGGCCTGATTCATGTTGACCTTTCCGCCATAGAGCCGTGTATCGCCCTGCCCTTTCATCCGAGTAATGTGTACACGATTAAGGAATTACAGCAGAATGCCCGCGATATTTTGGCGCAAACCGAAGAAGACGGATTGAAGGCTCTGGGTATACCGGGCCTGAACCTCAACCTGAAAGCCAAATACCGTAACGGCGGCGTTTGGGCGAATCAGGCGGTTATTGTCGGCTGTTCCGGCGGTATTTTTGACAATATCATGGCGGCGGCGGACATTATAAAAGGCAAATCCATTGGCAGCGATAACTTTACCATGAGCGTGTACCCGGAAAGCCAGCCTGTCTTTCTTGAACTGCTGCGCAACGGCGCATCGGAAGCCCTTATGCGCGCCGGGATTCTTATGCGGGAAGCCTTCTGCGGCCCCTGTTTCGGCGCAGGAGACACTCCCGCCAACGGCGAACTTTCAATCCGTCATGTTACCCGCAATTTCCCCAACCGCGAAGGCTCAAAGCCCAACGAAGGGCAAATTGCGTCGGTGGCGCTGATGGACGCCCGTTCCATTGCCGCTACCGCCGTCAACGGCGGCAGAATCACCGCCGCTACGGAACTTGATGTTGTTCCCGGCAAGTATACATTTTTCTTTGACCGGGGCATTTACGACAAGCGGGTCTATAACGGCAGCGGCAAGCCTTTGCCGGAAACCGAATTGATATTCGGCCCCAACATCAGGGACTGGCCCGCAATGCCCGTCCTGCCGGATAACCTTCTGGTAAAAATTGTCAGTTTTATTACCGATGCGGTAACCACCACCGATGAATTGATACCATCAGGCGAAACTTCATCGTACCGTTCAAACCCCCTCCGTCTGGCGGAATTCACGTTAAGCCGCAAAGACCCCGGTTATGTGCAGCGGGCAAAAGATGTGCAGACATTGGAACAAATGCGCCGGGGGGCAGCGGGGGAAGAAATTACATCCCTGCTCAAAAGGATACAGACGCTGCCCGGCTGCGCGACTGTGGGCTGTGCTGATTTTTCTGTTGGCAGTGCGATTTTTGCCCGCAAACCCGGCGACGGTTCCGCCCGCGAACAGGCCGCCTCATGCCAGCGGGTGCTGGGCGCATCGGCCAATTTTGCCCTGGAGTATGCCACCAAACGCTACCGCTCGAATCTTATCAACTGGGGGATTCTTCCCTTTGTCATAACCGATGAAACAGCGTTTAGTCTCGGCAGTTATATTTTCTTTCCCGGCATCAAAAAAGTCCTGCGGGAAAAAGCCGAAACCATTACCGGCCATGTGCTGGGCGAACCTTCCGCTGAAATTGCCGTATCTTTGGGCGAGTTAACCGATGCCGAGCGGTGCATTATGATGGATGGCTGTTTGATTAATCATTATGCAGGGGGGCAGCAGCAATAAGTGAAAGACCGACGCTATTGTAAAAACAAATATTTTATCATAACTGGTTGCTTCCCGGCCAACCCGCTGTTTGACAAACATATTTTTCATCACTATGATTATTAATTATGGGTAAACCATATACTATTGCGGACATCAAAAACAAAATTACCACTACTGCCCGCCAATATGGCATTCAAAAGGCATATTTATTCGGTTCCTATGCGCGCGGAGAAGCCGGACTTGAAAGTGATATTGATATATGTATAGAAAAAGGGAAACTCCGTACGCTTTTTGAACTTTCCGGTTTTTGCCGGGATTTGGAAGAAACACTGGAGAACAAAGTCGATGTAGTTACTACCGTCGGCCTGTCCGGTGATTTCAGGGAACAGATAGAAAAGGATATGATTCTCATTTATGGATAAAGATACCAAAATAATTAAGCATATCATTGAACATATTGATAATGTAGGTAACTGATGATTTGCCTGAATTATACCGGAAATGTAAGACAAATAGTAGAAAATTAACGGTGGATGCAGTCCTCTGTTGCGGCGAAGTTTTTCTGACTTCGGCAAAGCCCAGTACAGCCAGAGCCGCAGGCGTTACTCTTGCACTCTCGATATTGATGATGATATAATTATATATGCAGTTATTATCTGTAAACATTGTATTGACTACGGTGAAACAGCTAAAAAAAGACGGCTGGAAATTTGACTGGGATAAGTCGTTTGGCGCTATTTCACAAAAAATAGCATATTTAGAGAATGAAAAAATACAAGGCTTAGTTGAGTTTGAAGAAGTACCGAGTTCATTGTATAACATCATTTATCGCATTGAGTTAGCTCCTGAAAA
>JAIRRB010000048.1 GCA_031256195.1 Treponema sp. | reverse complement strand
TTCTTTTATGACATTCTCTATTTTTATTTTTTGAACAGGCGCGCCAATAAAGCCGCGGGAAACAAAACCCAGGACAGTTACTTTTTTAATATCCTGATCGGCTCGGTGTTTGTATACGCCTGCGGATTATATGATGTTTTGGATGCGCTGCTTTTTCACCATTCCTACAGCCTTTTTATATACAGCATCTTTGTGTATCACCTCGCGATGGTTTTTATCCTGTCGTGGCGTTACAGCGTAATGTACAAACAGCTTGAGCAATCCAATGTCATGCTGGAAGTATCGGTGCGGGAGCGGACCCTGGAACTGGAAGAGCAGACCGGAATTGCGCTCAAAGCGTCCCGAGCCAAAAGCGAATTCCTTGCCAATATGAGCCACGAGATTCGAACCCCTATGAACAGTATTGTAGGTTTTTCCGAACTGGCGCTGGAAGATGACGCTGCCCCAAAGACCAGGGAATACCTTGGAAAAATTAAAGAGAACAGTCTGGGGCTTTTACGGATTATCAATGACATTTTGGATATATCCAAAGTTGAATCCGGCAAACTGTCGCTGGAATGGACGCCTTTTGAACTGCGCGACATATTTTCTCATTGTGAATCATTAATCGGCCCCAGAGCTGCGGAAAAAGGGCTTGCGTTGCACATTTCCGCTGATCCGGCAATTAAAGACAGTTTACTGCTCGGCGACCCGGTAAGGTTGCGTCAGGTATTGCTTAACCTGCTTTCCAACGCGGTTAAATTTACCGATACCGGTCTTGTCAAAGTTTCAGCGGCGCTTATACACTCAAGCGAAAACACCTGCGCCATTCATTTTGAAATAACGGACACGGGCATTGGCATGGAGCCTGAACAAATGCGGCGGATATTTGAGCCTTTTGTGCAGGCGGATTCCGGCATTACCCGCAAATACGGCGGAACCGGCCATAGTGTCCTGTCTTTTCCGATACCATCAAATGAAAAAGACAGAACACTATGGCTTTCAATCGCCAAAAGCCTGATTGAACTAATGGGCAGCGTTCTGAATGTGGAAAGCACGGCGGGAGCCGGCAGCAAATTCAGTTTTGATCTTTATTTCGATACGGTAGTGTCAACATCAGCGTCTGACCGCGATGATGAGACCGATGAAATCGCAAAGCCCTTGTTTAACGGAGAAATTCTGATCTGCGAAGACAACCACATGAATCAGCAGGTTATCATCGAGCATCTGACCAATGTGGGAATCAAAACCATACTGGCGCAGAACGGCAAAGAAGCTGTTGAAATGACCGAGCGGCGCGTGAAAAACGGCGAAAAACCTTTTGACCTGATATTAATGGATATACACATGCCGGTGATGGACGGGATTAAAGCCGCGTCAAAAATCACCGGATTGCAAACCGGAACGCCTATCGTTGCGATGACCGCGAATGTCATGTCCCATGACCGGGAACTGTACCGGATGAATGGTATGCCCGACTGTGTGGGGAAACCGTTTACGTCCCGGCAGTTGTGGAAATGCCTGCTGCGGTACCTCAAGCCGGTCAGCATGGAAATAACGAAGAAGGCTCCGCAAGAGGCTTCGCAAGACCAGGCCGACCTGTTTTTACAAAAACGCTTTCAGGTAAATTTTCTGAAAGACAATCAAACAATAATGGAAAAAATTGCCGCAGCTATGGCAACAGGGGATATGGCGGTAGCGCACCGCCTGGCGCATACCCTCAAGGGCAATGCCGCGCTGATAGGCAAAACCAGCTTGCAAGAGGCCGCTGCCGGTGCGGAACAAATACTGAAAAACGGAAAGCCGCTTACCGGGCAGCACATGAGCCTGCTTAAAAACGAACTGGATGCGGTTTTGAATGAATTGGCGGCTTTGCAGGTAACGGCGTCTGAGGCGGCGAAAACAGATGTACTGTCAGCGGCGCAGGCGGCTGTGCCGGACATTGAACCCCCGGACAAAATTCTGGCGGCGCTTGAACAACTGGAAACCATGCTTAAAAACAGGAACCCGGAATGCATGGTTTTTCTCGACACTATCCGCTCAATACCGCAAACGGAACTGCTGGTAAAACAAGTTGAAAATTTTGATTTTACGTCGGCCCTTATGACGATTTCAGTTTTGAAAGAGAAATTGAGCAAAAAACAGAAAACAATTAAGGCCGGAAATTAAAATCGACAGCCCTTTCCAGATTAAATCCTCGTGCCTGCCCGGTTACATTAACGGCATGACCGGAACGCAGATAGTAGAGCCATATCGTACATTTTTTGTTGACCGGAACAGCAAAAAGTTCCGATGCCGCCCGGTAATAACAGGCCATTTGCGGGATATGTTCCCCCGGGAATTCCTGATTGTCGGTTTTGAAATCAACCACATAAACCGTCTGTTTGTCTTCAAAGACCAAATCAATAGTTCCGTTAAAAAAGAATTCGTTTTTATCAACGTATATCAGGCTGCGGAACGCGAATTCACTTCTGCGGCTTTTTGCTTTCTGGGCGATGATTCCCAGCGGCGAACGGACAAAACGCAGCGCAAGCTCTTTTCCGGCATCAAGGAAGGTATCGGCATCCGCGGGAGTTAAAAACCCTGCCAGTTTTGGCGGTATGACAGCCTCCTGACCGGACAACTGCGCTTCAACGCAGATATGGGCAATGGTTCCAAAACTGCCAAAATTAAATTTTTCGCTGTCTTCCTCATTTTGTTGTGCGTAACGGACGAGCAGCGTATTAACCTTGTCAAAAATATCAACGGCATTGTCACCTGAATATTCCCTGCTGACGATAAAATTACCCGGAAGAATGCCGTTTACCGCGGCATCAAGCAGCGATGTCGGCGAAAAATGTCTTTTATGCACATCCGGAGTCCCTATAATATCCGCACGCCGGTAAAAAATTTCCGCTTTTTTAAGAAAGGTACTTAACCCTTTCTGATTGTTGGGAAACAGCGAACCATACTGTTCGGCATTACGCATATACTGTTCACTGTATACCGGAATTTTTTCTATATTGAAAAAAGATGCGTCTGATGGCGCGGCATCTTGCGGAATGTGAGCGCCAAACGCGGGCAGGCATAATCCGAAAAAGGTACTGCCTTCAAGAATGGTATCGCCCATGATGGGATTTTTTCCTTCCGCCTTTTCCATTTTCTTTTCGATAAATTGTTTGCATAGCAGGGAAAAGTCTGATGGGCTTGATACCGCATCTTCATTGTCAATGCCCAGATATTTGCTTATTCCCAAACAGCCGCTGAGGTACAATTCATTTTCCGCCCGTGTCATGCCTACGTACAAAAGGCGGCGCAGTTCCGCTATTCTTTTTCCCCGTTCAACAGCAACTGAGCGTTCCCAAAAATAATTACGTTTTATATCTTTGAAATTTTTACATTCGGGGGGGAGGGGGGGGGTAACCGTAAGGCCAAATTCACCGGTGTTAAAAATATCATCACTGTAATCGCTTTTGCCCTGTTTATCACAACAACAGATGAATACCACCGGAAATTCCAGGCCCTTGCTTTTATGTATGGTGATAAGATGAACCGCGCTTGCGCGGGCACTTGGCCTTTCCAGCGGTATTTCAATATCGCTGAGCCGCGCTCCGGTCTTTCCCAGTTCCTGAATACTGTCAACAAATGCCGCAAGGGTTTTGTTTTCTCCGTCAGCCTTTGCCGCCAGATGAAAAAGATAATCGTACATTTCGCGGTAGGCGGCGGTTTTGGGATTCCATTCAGTTTCGTAACGATAACCTTCACTGTACCATAACTCGCTTACCAGCGAAGTGATATTTTCCGTACATGCGTTATCACGAATATTGTGGTAGATGCGCTGCCCGTGGCTGTATTTGAATCCGTCTTCCCTGCCAAGAAGAGGAAGCGGTTCATTGCCGAATGGCACGGAAGAATTGTCCATGTCCGCGAGGCAAACGGTAAGCCCGGAAAAAGAAAGTCCGGCAAAAGGCGAGCGCAGCATCTGCGCATAGGCTGCCCTGTCCTTCGGATAAACGGCAAGCCTGAGAACCGACATAAGGTCGTTTACCGGGCCACCGTAAAAAAAACCCTTCAGGTCTTCGCTGGCATAGGGAATGTTGAGCAGCATAAGGTGTTTTTCAAAAAGATACTGCGGATTGCGGCTACGAAACAAAATGGCAATGTCGTGGGGCTGGTATTTTGGTTTACCGTCCGTATCCTTTTCCTGCAATAGCATACCGATGCGCTCGGCGATAAAACGGGCCTCATTTTCCACCGGCGACAGGATATTCGTTTCATCATCGGTAAATTCGCGGGAATCCTGTTTATCCAGTATGCACAGCGTTAGTTTTCCTTCGGTTTTTTTGTCCGCCCGCAGCGGCGAAAATGACGCTTCATAAGCGGGCAGGGAAGAAGACGGAGCGAAAACAGCGGGGTTTTCCGCCGGAGTTTTTTCTCCTTCGGGATCAAACCCGCTTCCGCCGAAAATTGCGTTAAACGCGCCGATTAACAGCGGGGCGGAACGGTAGTTGGTTTTGAGGGGGAGGTCTCCGCCGCCAAGTTCTTTTGATAATGTGCGGAATACCGAGACATCGGCACCGCGAAAACGGTATATGGACTGTTTTTCGTCTCCCACAAAAAAAAGTTTTCCCGCGGACAAATCCTGCGCCGGAGGCACGGTGTTATTGGTAATTTCCGGTTTTTCCGCAAGCAAAAAAAGCAGGTCTTTTTGCAGTTCGTTATTGTCCTGAAATTCATCAATCATTATTGCTTTGAAAGATTCTTTTTCGCTTTGCCGTATATCAGGCTGTTCCACAAGAATTGTTTTCGCAAGGCGGGCAACATCATTGTAGGTCAGAATTCCTTCTGACCTTTTCCGGTTAAGGTAACGCTGTTGAAGTTCGGACAAAAGCATTAATACTGAATATATCAATCCCGCCTGTACGCAAAATACCGCAAGCGAAGAAAATTCACCAAATAGGGCTTTTAGTTCCTTTACCGATTCTTTTGCCGGATTTTTTACCGGGGAGCCTTTTCTCAGGTCAAGACCGCATATTGATGAAAGCAATTCAAGGATATTAAAAACCGCCCTGTGCTGCGGCTGGGACTCCGCCCACTCAATGGCGGAATCATGGGGAATCGTTGTCAAGCGATCAAAAAAACTGCGAAGGTACTGCTCATCGGGAAAAACAATTTTACCTTCCGTGAATGGGCTTAAAATGGGGGCAAGGTTATAAAGATATTTCTCATTTCCGGAATACACTGCGGCAAGTTCGCGGAGTTTTGCCTCGATAAGGCCGCTTTGTTTTTTCCATTCCCCGCAGATAAGGGCAAATTGGGTGTCAATGGCCTGTCTCAGGTTGGGGGGCGAATCAATATGGGTAAAATTAATCAGGGCCGAGGCGAAAATATCCCGGGCAATGAACATGGGTTTTTTATGGGGGTAAAACCGTGTTATCGCGTGATGATTTCGCTTGTTGATTAAAAAAGGCATGGCCTCATCTATGGCAAGCTGCCGGCAGCGGTCTTCATCAATGGCAAAATCGGGATTTATGCCGTAACGGTTGGCGGCCTGTTTAACAATGGCGGCGCAGTAGGAATCGAGAGTCTGAATGCGCGCCTGGGTAAATTCATCAAGAGCCTGCTGCGCCAGTTTGCCTTTTTCGCCGGAATCTTCCCCGGCAATTTCAGCTAACTGCAGGTGAATTCGCCGGTACATCTGGGCGGCGGCTTTTTTGGTAAAGGTAAGGGTAAGAATTTCCCGAATGCGGTATTTTTTTTCGGTTACCAGCCAGGCAAAGCGGCTGGCAAGAACCATGGTTTTTCCCGATCCCGCGCCTGCGGCAATTACCGCATTGTTGGCGCAATAGGCAGCATCCCTTTGCTCTTTGTTGAGTACCGTTTTTTTGGTGTCAGATTCCATTGTTCTTCCCCTGATATACCCTGTAAAGCGTGCGGCATACCTTGTTATACTCACAGTCCTGGCATTGTTCGGGACGGGATGGAAAAAAAGAAAAAGTACCGCTTGAGATTTCCTGCGCAAAGAGAGCGGCTTTTTGGTCAAACTCATGCATTATTTCATTATAACGCTCGCTTCCGCGCATAATGCAATCGTCTCCTTCCCTTCCCTGAGTGACACCAAACAACGCCAGCGGCTTGCTGTCCGTTATGCTGAAAAATAATGCGGTGGTAACATTTTTTTTATATTTCATTTCAGCAAGACGAAGATACAGGGGAAGCTGAAAATTGGCAAGACTATCCTCAATTTTATATTTTGTTTTGAAGTCTATGATGGCCAAAGAATTCTTTTCCGGTGATTCATTGCGTATATCCTCAAGTATGCAGTCAATCCTTCCGTTAAGGAAATAATTATCCTTTGGCAGGGAATAATTTTCTTCGGTTGCAATTACCTTAAAGCCCGCAAAACAGGAAATAAATTCTGCGAGAAAATTTTCCAATTGTGAAAAAAACAACGGCTTTTCCGCCCGCAGAAGGCGTGCGGTCAGCATGCTCATAATCTGATATTCGCCGGCGGGCAGGCGGGGAAAAGATTCAAATACTGTTTCAACTTTCTCCGCCAGTAACCTTGAGTAATATTCAGGCAGTTGGGGTATGGATTTTTTTTCATCGCCGTTTATCAGCGGAGCGGCAATAGGTTCACCCGATAGTTTCAGTTCATTCAGGAACAGGTTCAAAACGGCGTGATATACATCCCCCGTGATGTTGTTTGCCATAAGTCCGGTTTCCGCTTCAACATTTTCCAGATTTAACACTCGGGAAAAAATCCATATTAACGGGCATTGAAAATACGGCGCAAGTGAAGATGATGAGACGCTGAATTTATCTTTATATTCTTCATTATAGCAAAATTTATCGCGTATTGCGCGCAGCAGCGGATGATCCCGCGTTAAAGCGTCAGCGCTTTCATGGGCGGATTGTCTTCTTGACTGCCATTTTTCAAAACCCTGTTTTTGATTTTTATGAAGTTCCGCGGGAACGGCTGTTTCCGTTTGTTCCGGCGCGGCGCAATGCAGGGAAGCGTAATAGTCGCTTTCTTCGCGGTACAGGTCGGCGGTAAACTGCCTGCAGAATTGTATATCGTCACCGTATCGCTGCCGGGGTTTTACCGGCGCATTGAGGGCGCTGTGAGGAATGGTATAGCCGGAGAATGTCTGTTCCGAACAGAAAAAAGCCGCGGGCAGCCGGGAGTTGAACCGGTGCAGTTTGATGAATGTCAGTGACGCATCATGGTCCCGTATAGCCAGTTTTTCCCGCTTGCTTTTGGGCAGAAAGGCCAGAGGCGAAAATACCGCCGAAAGGCTGCCCTGACTTGCGTCCAGAATAATATGACAGTCAAAAGGAGCCGGAGCCGCGGTACGATAGGGCAAAATCGCTACGCCGGAGGCGGATTGCTGGGCAAGGTAAGTGACTTCCCTTAAATACCCGGTAAAAAATGCGTAAGGGTTGGGGACTTTTACATCGGGAAATGATTTTTCCATTTCAACCAGATACATCAATTCGGAAATGCAGCGGGAAAGGATAATGTCGGTTTCGCTCAAAACTTTTTCCATATCAAAAAAACGTCCGCGAAAAGCAAAATATTGTTTGCGAATATCGGAAAATGAACCGGCGCCGCATAACGCGATTATCCGCTGTTTCAGGTCTTCAAAAAAGCGTCGGGTCGATGTCTTTATGCCGCCAAAGGGATGGGTAAAGGCGTCTTCCCAGACGTTAACCGCAATTTCCCTGCCGTTTTCTTCTTCAGTCCATGAACCAATGCAGTTGTTTTTTATGCCAAATTCGATTAACGCCTGAATATCATCGCTGTCTTTCCAGGGAAGATGCTGATTAAGCAGTAATTCCTTTACCGAAGCAAAAGAAAAATCCGCAGAAGCGCAGCCTGCAAGCGCCGCAAAAAATTGCCCCGCAGGGTACAGGGCCAAAGGTTTACCGCTTTGCCTGATGCAGGGAATATTGCGGTTTGCAAATTCCCTTAACAGGTAGGGGCCGTAATGCGCGTCATCAGGAATACTGACCGATATGGAATCCCAGGGAACATTTTGATTTTGGTGCAGGGCCAGGATATACAGCGCCGCTTCGGTAATTTCGCTGCGGGAGTTGGTGTAAAAAAAAACATCGCAGCGCTGCTGCTCCGTACCGGCGTCATCGGCATATATGGTTTTTACATGGCCGCTTGCCGCCAGCAAATCCCTGTATTCGCTGAAGTCGGAAAGCGATTCGGGAAAAAAAATAAAACATTCTTTTCCCATATCTTCAAAAGGCGGAATTTCCCAGGCAGGCTCAAAAAGTCCGTTTTTTTCAAGAAATTGCGCATAACGTAACGCCAGTGTAAAAAGGTCGCTGTCATCGCCGGTAAAGCCTTTCGCTTTTTGTGCGGCGGCGTTTTCTGCAATTTGGTCAATGGGCAGGCCGACAGTCTGCCTGAACCATGCGCCAAGCTGGGGCAGCATTTCCGTAAGCCATCCGCCGAATGAATCCGCCGCAGAATACGCCCATTCCGCCCGTATAAGCGATGAAAAAACAGGCGTTTTGCCCTGACGGCGCTGTTCCGCATTCTCCCGGATAAGCATACTGACAAACATTCTTCTTAAAACCGAAGGTATGCTTTGCCTGTTTTTTATTTTTGAACGGATTGAATTTTGTTTGAATGTATCCCATGCGATAAATTTTTCCATGGCGATTGTACCGGCGGCGGTACCGTTGGCATTACCGTTGGCGTTAAGCTGCCGGCGCAGAATGAGTACACGGTCAGCCCAGCGGGAAGCCGCCACATTGGTGGGAAAAATAAACAGCGAGTCAGGCTTATCAATATTTTCCAGAAGGATGGTATCAACTGAATTCATAAAAGTTTCAGACTATAAAAATTAGAATAGCATTTTTATTACTGGTGGTCTAGCTCCACAAAAATTTTTCCCGGTATGTTACGCCAATCCGCTCAAGTGTTTTGACAAGCGGTTCAGCCCGGACTGCCTGTTGTTTCAGATCAATGGTAAACTGGTTCATTGAAAAATGGCGGTACAGGAAAATTGAGTTCCTTAAGTCTGTGCCGCCGTAGAGAGCTTTCAACTCGTTGGTGTAAACTTCAAAAACCCCGTTTTTTTTCATTTCTGATTAGCCGTTTTTCCATACCGGCAGGGCTGTACCGGCTTCGCAAGCGAAGGCCCGGTGAAATTCCAGCAGAAGCCGGGCCATGAGCCGCTGAGATTCGGCAAGGGCCGTTTCCAGAACAGCCCCGCCGCGTTTGCACAATTCTTTTAATTCCACGGTACGGGGTGTGTGAACCGGAGTTTTGTTAAGGATAATAACATTTTTGCGGAAATCTATATTAAGAGACGGGTTGTCGCGGAAAAATTTTTCGGCAATTTTGCCCGAAGGCCCCACAAGGTAGCGGCG
>JAIRRB010000170.1 GCA_031256195.1 Treponema sp. | reverse complement strand
CGGTAATTTTTGGAATCCTGCTGTTTAAGCCGCCGCAGCGATTCAACCGCATCGCCCAATTTCCCCTGGGCTTTGGAAATCAGGGCAAGGCCCATGACGGCATAAGTGTCAAATTCTATGTTTAAGGCGCGTTCATAGTATTCCTGGGCGCTTTCAAAATCACTCAAATTGCGGTAGGCGTCACCGGCGCGGGTCAAAATCACCTTATTCCGGGGGTCCTGTTCCAGTATGAGGTTCCAGTATTCAAGGGATTGTTCCTGTTGATTCAGGCCCCGGTAGCAGTCGGCAAGGCCGAAAATCGCGTAAAAATTGCTGGGCTCCTTGTGCAGGGCCTGCCTGAAAAAGGGTATGCCCTCGGCAAAGGTTTTCAGTTTGCGATGGCAATTTCCGATTGAAGTAAGCACCCGTATATCTATATTTTCAGGATTGGTATTCAGCATTTTTTCCCAGTAAAACAGGGCTTCCTCATAATCCTTGAAATCATAGTGCAGATGCCCCAGCCCGATAATGGCGTAGGGGTTGTCTTCTTCCATATCCAGCACCCGCAGATAAACCTCTTTTGAATTTTTGAAATCATGAACTTTGCGGTAGGCGTCCGCCACACGGGTAAGTACCGTTATATTTTTGTCATCGTGCAGCAGATACTGTTCCCATATTTCAATGGCTTTATGGTATTGATTGATGGCTTTGTAACAGTCGGCCAGCCCAAACAGGGCGTAATTGTTCCCCGGATAGCGTTCCAGGCAGCGCTGATAGTAAACCGCCGCCTCGCGGCATAAACCGCGCTTGCGAATGGCGTCTCCCATGCCGACCAGCGCGTAATTATTGCCTTCATCAATTTCAAGAATATGGGTGAAGCAGTCAATGGCTTTGGAAATTTTATTTTCCCTGAGCATTCTGTAGCCGATTTTTGACAATTCGGGAATATCCGGAGTTTTTTTGACACCTTCGGCTTTTGAAAAATCCCCGGGTTCTTTTTCGATTTCTTCGGGTGTTTCCCGCAAGCCGTCTTCCTGTTCAAAATCACTCATTAAGAGGGCCCTCTTCTTCATGGATTATATTTTGCAGAGTGCCTGCCAACTGCATCACCAGAGGTTCGGCTTTGATATGGTCCGGGGCGATCCAGTACATATGCAGGGCTTCTATAAACCTGTTTTGGGATTTATAGTAATCCCCTATCCGGGCAAGGCCGTCTGAATAGCCGGTGGCCATAAATATTCTGCGCGCTCCTTCGATATCCCCGGAATTACAAAGCACATTACCTTTGCGGTTCAATGCCGCCTTTTGGGCGCTGTCCATTGAAGGCTGGACGCGGGAATCACCGTTCGCGGTAGTTTTTATAAATACGTTTTCATCTTCAAATTTATCGAAGACCTTTTTGTAATCCATGATTCATTCTACTGTTTGAGTATACTATACATTCTACGGAAAAACAAGGGCAGGGCGTTATTATTCATTGACAAGCGAAGTGAGTGTCGTGGCCGAGCTTGCTCAGGCCTTGACCGAACAAGCGCAGTCACCGAAGGGTATGATACCCTTCATCCGGCGGCCGATTTTACTGCAATTTCATCATAAAACAATGAAAATACATACGCCGCACTTTGTCCATAAAGCCCTGTGCTGTCGTCGGCATAACATATGCCGGTATGGGATTCATAAAACATTTTGAGAGCGTCGTTTTCCCCGCAATCAAACTGTTCCATAATGAGCGGAATTATGGTTTTAAGCGTAGCTGCCCGAATCGTTCCATGCGCCATGATTATTCCATTTTTACGGATTCAATAAATTCAGGATAAATCAAGGATTTTTCCGTACAAAAACAATATTGGTTGTTTGAAGGCATAAAAGCAAGTTTCTGCAGCGCAAAGTCAAAGGGCATAAGTCCGTCTACAACAGCCTGAATGGTTTCACCGACATCATCATTGGCAATTTTTCCATATACAATGTCAAAGCCATGAATATATTGAGGATTTTTGCGGCAATTGACCACCAGATCAAGCCATTCTTCCGAATAATCTTTGAATATTTTTACATTCACCTTGCATTGCGCATCGTCTATATCAAATTCATACTTGTTTACAACAGCAGTCAGCTTTCTGATCCGCCCCTGTCGCTGCGCCCATTTTTCAGCTTGACTGCGTATGTCCGTGCAATAAAACCCCCTGCCAAAATCGCGTCCGCCGGATTGTGGCCTGATTACCGGTTTCTCAATAATATCAGTACCGCCATGATACAGAATCATAGGCCGCCGTTTTCCATAATTTGATCAATATCGTGCATCACATAGTCAAAACCGTATCCGTGCAAAATGTCATAATCATCATCAAGCATTTTGAGTATGCCGTTATTTTCAAACAATGAAAACACTTCATTGCTGGGGATTGATTTATGATCGGCGTATAATTCTATGCAAAATGCCTTAAATGAAAGACGGCTCATGGATACAGTATTATGCTTGTGGCCGTTTAGGTCAAGGAGCCTCTGTTTTTACCCTGAAAAAATCAACGACCGAACGTCCATATACACGGGAGTCTTGTTGGTGCAATGTATCAATGGCTTCTTTTTGATAATCCTGACGGGGACGGTGCAGCAGTATAAGGCTTTCCGATGAAGCCAGCGGGGAAACCGCTATGCGGGACATTAGTTCCCATTTGTACTGGTAGGGAAAGGGGGGGTCCAGAAAAATAATATCAAAAGCCCTTTTGGCCCGCCGCACATACAGTTCCGCGCTCATAAAACGGCAGTGTATCCTGACCGGAGAAATGGTAACATTGTGTACAAGGGTTTTTCGCTTGAGCGGGTCATTTTCTACCGCTTCGATATAGGATGCCCCCCGTGAAGCGGCTTCAAGGGCAATGATTCCCGACCCGGTAAAAATGTCTGCAAAGGATTGCCCTGAAAGGTCTCCCAGGCAGGCAAATACCGATTCGCGCATTTGATCCATGCTGGGCCTGATGACCCCTTCCGGTACCTGTATCCGCCTGCCCCGCAGGGTTCCGCCGGTAATCCGCAAACTGGCGCCGGCGGTTCTGCCGTCGGCTTTGCTCTGCGCCGTTTAGATGCCTCCCAACAGGCGGTTCATCTCGGCGGAAGTAACGACCGGTTCCGCCTGGGCAATTTCCGAAGGTAAGCCGGAGCCTTCAATGGCTTTTCTGCGGATATCGCTCGACCTGCGCAATGCGGCGATTTTTTGCATGGTTTCGGGAAAAACGCCGCCTGAAAACGGGCTTGATTCAAGGGAAAATTCGGTAAGAAGCTGGATAAATTGCCATTCGGTGTCCGATATATAGTCCGATTCGCCGTTCCCGTTGTAATGATTGCCGTTTTCCAGAAAAGTCCGGACCAGTACTTCCAGAACGCTGTCCACAAAGGCAAGGTCATCCAGGCTTTTTTCCAGAAATAATTCCGGCGGAGGATTCAACCGGAGAGTGTCCCGTATCATCCTAATCCGCATATTCAATATAAAGATAGTATCTTCAAAATTAAGAGGATTCATACACTGATTATCGGCATTTTATAGCCGCAGCATGACCCTTGCCGCCAATGCTTCATAACGCTGGCCTTCCTCGCCGGAAAGCCGCACGAAGGTGTTTTGTTCGGGTTTACCCAGTACCTGTTCCATTTCCGCCATATTGCGATACGTTGCTTTCCTGAAAAAATCGTGGTAATCCTTTGCTCTGCTCTGGTAAATTTTGTCGTCTATCCGGCGGCGGGTTTCGACAGAGGCGGCAATCTCCTGTTTGAGCGAGGCGGCGCTGTTCACGGGACTGCCGCTCAGCAGGGCGCATATGGCCCAGGCATGACGGGCCTTATCCAGGGGGTAGGCTTCGTGCCAGAGATCGTAGGCCCGGTGAATCTCATCCCAGTTATGGTATTTTCCCGCGCCTATTTCCTGCCGGAGTTGATCGACACGGAAGGCCGGCGCGATCTGTCCACCGATATTGACCCAATGTTTTATCCGTCCGCCATTTTTGGCGGCGCCATCCTGGATGGCGCCATCGCCCAGCAGCGTACAAAGGCTCTGGTAATCCAACTCAGGCCGTTCATCGAGAAAAACGGCGATAGTTTTTGCCGCATACCAGTGCAGCATCTGGCGGTAGGCGGCAATGGCGGCAAGCGGCTTGATAATCACCTGATTCCGTTTGCTCCGCTCTACATGGCGGCAGGGGATAACGCGCAGTTCATGAGTCTCATTCATGCTGGTCATATCCCCCGGTGAAAAGCCCGCCTCGCCCAGCCAGCCTTCCAGCAGGGACAGGGCGGCGATTATTTCTTCCGCCGTATCCGGGGCAAGGTAATCCGTTTCGATATGCTGAACTTTGACCTTGCGGCGGTCACGGTCGCGGGCCTTCCATGAATTTCGCTCAAGGGCGTAAAGATTGTGAATCCAGAAATAGGCCGGCATTATTTCCAGCCGGTTTCTGTGGACATTGTTGTTTACCAGAGAAAAGGGCAGGGGGATATTCAGTTCAGACGGATATTCCCCTTTGGCAATAATGGTAAACGAGGCGAAAAAACTTGAATGTTTTAATGTTACGGCCAGACCCGGCCAGAACCCCCGCTTTGCCCGTATCTCGCCGTCATTGGCCCGGCTGTTGTGGTTGCTGCCGATGGTAGCCGCCGCCGCCATGTTGGACATTCCCTGTATAAGACTGGCAATGAGAAACGAATTGTTGTGATGTTGTTCATGCACGGGAAAAATCAGGTTATTGAGAATTTCGCAGCAGGAAACCGTTGAATTATCGCCTAACACCGAATGGATAAGCCGCGCCCCGTATTTCAGATTGCAGTTGCGGCCCATAACAAAGCGCACTGCCTTGGAACCGTAAAAAACATGGCAGCCGTAACCGACAATACCGTTCACCAGTTCTACCCCTTCGCCAATCTGGGTAGGCTCATCATAAGAGGACAGTATCGTTATGTTTTTAAGTTTATTCGCCCCTTTAATGTAGGTACAATAGCCCGCCGCCATATCCTTGATAATGGCGCAGCTTTTGATCACCGAATCAGCGCCGATGACCCCATAGCTGCCCCGGTTGCCGCCGTACTGTTCCTGGGTGATTTGCTGTAATTTATTCGTCAGGCTGGTGTCGTCACGGTATGCCGCCCAGAGAAAGGCATCGGCGGCTATCATACGGTCAAAGGGAAGTATCGCCCGTCCGCCCGCTTCGTTCATCACTTCTATCCACACCCGCACATTTTCATCTTCACCGTCTTTGATCGTGCCATTCCCGAACTTCGCGTGATTCGTTGTCTGCATTTCATCAATACGGAACAGTATGCAGCCGTCGCCGATAATGTAATGGGAGATATAGGCGCAATACTGTATGGCGGCATTATCGCCGATGTCGCAGGATATAATCGTGCTGTTCCGTATGCCGGAAGGCATGCAAAAGTCGTGGTATTTCAGCAGGGTGTTTTTAAGCGCTCCGATTCGGACCAGTCCGTAAAAACAGGAATTGCGTATCAATGCCGGATCAAAGGGATCGCTGACCAGAAAATTGTTCCAGTCGGGGCAATAATTTCCGTTTTGTATCAACGCTTCAGTTTCAGCGGGCGTAAGTTTACGCCAGTTTTTTATGCCGTTTAAGGCGGCCTGTTGAGCGTTGCGCTGCCAGTATTCGTCTGTGCCGGGAGGTAAAAATTCAGCCGGGACAAAATCGTAACCGTAACGTTCCGGCGGTAAAATAGTAGTTTTTTTCATGGCGATAGTTCCTTTGCACATTCGGCGGATGAATATTCTGACGTGAAGATTTTTTGAAAAACCGATTCGGGTTTTTTAAGCTCCCGCGAGCCGCGGACTATTTTGCAGAGGGAAATGCCGAGGTCATGGGCGATTTTTCGCTGGGGGATTTTTTGTTTAAGCGCCTTGACCAGCGCCCAGCGGGCGGCAATATCCGCTATTTCCGCATGAGTCAGCAAACCGTACAGCAGTTTTCTGATAAAATTCGCATCGCCGGTTTTTGCCAGAATGCCGGTCAACTCGTTAAGATTTTCTTCGACTCTCGGATCATCAATGTCCATAATGGTATTATTGTTATGTAGTATAACGACAGGTTGTTGAACAAGTCAATCTCATGTATCCTGAAACCATGAACAGTATTCTGGAAAAACTGGGAAAAACCGGTATTGTACCGGTAATCAAGATTGACGATGCAGAAAAGGCCGTCCCCCTGGCAAAGGCGCTGGCGGCGGGAGGTGTCCCCTGCGCGGAGATTACCTTCAGAACAGCCCAGGGTGAGGAGGCCATCAGGCGCATCGCGGGAGAAGCGCCCGAAGTGCTGGTGGGGGCGGGAACGGTATTGACCGTTGATCAGGTTGATCGCGCCATCGGCGCGGGGGCGCAATTTATCGTCAGCCCCGGTTTTAATCCCGCAGTGGTCTCACATTGTCAGCGGAAAGGAATCCCCATCACCCCCGGCTGCGCCAATCCGTCGGATATTGAACAGGCTCTGGAATTTGGTCTGGAAGCGGTAAAATTCTTCCCGGCGGAACAGGCCGGGGGCCTTGAGTACATCAAGGCTGTTTCCGCCCCGTATCCCAACCTAAAATTTATACCCACCGGCGGCATACATGCGGGTAATATCGCCCGGTATATCGCCTTTGATAAAGTCCTTGCCTGCGGCGGCTCGTGGATGGCCGGCGCCGATCTTATCAATGCCGGCGAATTTGAAAAAATTACCGCCCTGTCGCGGGAAGCGGTGCTGGCTCTGCTGGGTTTCAGCGTCGCCCACATCGGCATTAATACCGGCGGACATGAAATGGCCGCACCAGCGGCGGCGCTGTTTAATTCCCTGTTTGGTTTTGCGCTTAAAGAGGGGAACGGCGCCGTTTTTGCCGGAAACATTCTTGAACTGGTAACAACAACCGCGCCGGGAACCCACGGGCATATTGCCATTGCAACTAACACTATCGCGCGGGCCATCGCCCATCTGGAACGGGGCGGCATCGCACTTGATCATGCCAACGCCCGAAAAGACGCCCAGGGCAATGTACGTGCGATTTACCTGAAAGAAGAAATTCTGGGATTTGCCGTGCATTTGGTTTAGTAAAATTCATCCGCACGCTGTTGTGGGTGATCCCCTGTGATAACAGCGGGTTTTACCATTCCCGCGGGACAAAATCATCCGGTATGTCCATCTTTACCGTGTCGCCTGACTGTTCCAGTACATAGAATCCCGCTTCAATGGCTTCCTGTTTTTCCGCACTGCCGAATATCGCTCCCGCTATTGCTCCCTGTATTATGCGCGTATCGTGGCGTTTGTTCCGGTATTGCCGCAGTATATCCAGCCGTTTAATGTGGTGTTCAATATCTTTTGAGTGTGTTTTTGCCTTTACTTCCACCGCCATAATATATTTTTCGTTTTCCAGCAAAATATCCACTTCGGCAATGACCTTTCCGTTCACTCCATCACGGATTACATAACCGCCGGGCGCAACGGCGTCAAAATGGTAACCCAGTTCATTAAAGCGTTTATGAATATTGGGAGCGACCAGATGTTCAGCCAATTCCCCAAAGCGGTTACTCAAATCGCCAATGATTCGGTTAATTTCCTGTCGTTCTTCCTCCCACTGTCGTTTACTTTCCAGCCTTTCCACCCGCATTTTTTCCCATATTTCCTGGGACTTCCGCTCGTTTTTTTCCCATGTTTCTTTCATCAAACGTTCATTTTCCTGGAACATCGCCCACACTTTTTCAAACGTGAGGCCCTCGCCGGTTGGGGGCGGTCTGTCGCTTAGTGCTGTTTCCATGTTCTACTCTCCTGTAGTTCTGAATTAGTATAGCATATTTCCAATGCTCTACACTATAGAGGGGGGAAAGTTGTATTTTGCATTAGCGGCGACCGTTATTTTTTTGCCAATGGCAATTTTCTGAGTTCTTTTTTCTGTATTTTTTCAAGATTTCTCACCTGATCCAACATATATCCCTGAAAATGTCCGTTAAGCCGCTTAAAAATGTCTACCAGTTCTTCCAGCTTCAGGTCAGGAGGCGTTTTCTCAAACATTTCTCCCTTTCCGGTCCCGAGTTCAATAAAGAAGTGCAATAAACAAAAGCAGGTAGAGGCAAAGCCCCTACCTGAAAACGGTTTTAACCTGTAAGGTTTTGTTACCAGACCAAACCGAAAGGAGAACCGTTATGAAAAAGAATACCTCAAAAAACAGTAAAAAGTACAGTCAATTAACTTTAGAAGAACGAGAAGAAATTGCAGTTTGTCTTGAAATTGGGCTAAAACAGTGTGAAATTGCATCAAAATTACAGCGCAGCCCCAGTACTATTTCCAGAGAAATAAGGAGAAATAAATCTTCTATTGGAATAGGACGGTATCGGGTAAGCTGGGCTCAATTTCAGGCTGATGAACGAAAGAAACTAAGCCATAAAAGAAAAAGGATTCCACAAAAAGGATTAAGACAATTTATCTGCAA
>JAIRRB010000245.1 GCA_031256195.1 Treponema sp. | reverse complement strand
TCGCGCATGTTACAATGCCCTGCGGGTATATCTCCCAGCCAAGATCATTGAGCGGCACGTTACCGCGTACCCCGTCTCCTAAATTTGAAATCGTTGAACGGGTGTAGTAGTTGAGCCCCAAAAAATCGGCATATTCGCCCGCCTTTGTTTCACCGTAACGCGTTAGCGGAAAAGCAAAACGCCCCAAACGGCAGGCGCGTACCAGCAGCCCCTGAAACGATCGTTCCGCCAGTCCCGTACAGATTATATGCAGGGGATTTACCTTTGATTTCGGCTCAAAGACGCGGGCATGGTGGGCAAAGCCGACGGCAGTATTTTTGCAGCCCATTTCCTTTCGCACGCGGTGAATCAACTGATAAGACAGTATGTGGCAGCTTGCAAGGATCGATTGCACCTTGAGGGCCAGCGGTACTGACTTTTTTCCGGGAGGAAACACGCCGGTAAAATAGCCCATAACGGCAAATACGTTTGGTTCGTTGATCGTTACGTATTCGTCCACAAGGTCGCCGAACTGCCGGACTGCGTATTCAACAAATCCGAGAAAAACAGGAATGTTGGCCGGGTTTGTAAAGCCGCCAGTCTCTTCAAACCACATGGGGTTAGTAAAATGGTGCAGGGTCAATAAAGGCGATATTCCCTTGCTCTTCATATACAAGAGCAGGCTGCGGTACCAGTCTCTTGCGGCGTTGTCGTACCGCCCCATGACCGGTTCAAGGCGCGCCCATTCAATACCAAGCCGGTAGATGGTAATTCCCATTTCCGCCATAAGGTCTATGTCCTCTTTCCAGCGGTGCAAATGGTCATTCGCCCTGCCGGGAGAAGCCCCGTCTTTTATATGCCCCTTTTTATACCAGTCATTCCAGTTGGTAGGCAAATCGCCGCCCTCTATCTGAGCCGCCGCCGAAGATACGCCCAATAAAAAGTCAATGTCCATTGTAATATTGTAAGGCGGATTATTGACTACGGCAAGAAGGGCTGGTATCCTGTTTCATATTGCGGATTTCCCCTTAAATTCGCGTAAAATTCGCCGATGATCATAAGGAACCTCTAAAAACCTGGTTGTGTTTTTAGTGATTTACGGAGTTGTTGTAACTCGGTATGAACATGGATTAATATTGATTATGGGAGGTTTTAGGCATGTCTGACAGTGATGATCTGGATCTTGAGGGCGGCGATTCCTCGGATTCCGGCGGTTCTCAAAAGAAAAAAGGCGGCGGACTTGGCAATTTATTGCCGTCCATTCTTAAATTCGTGGCAATTGGCCTGGGCGCGTTGATTTTTATCGTTACCATCTCGGTGATTACCTACAATATCATGAACAAGAGCGGCAAGTCCCGGACGGTAGTATCGGACCCTTCTTCGCCCTATATGGGTAAACGTCCTGAATACGCCATGTACACCCTCATCGGCTCAGTATCTACCAAAACCAAGGATCCTGCACCCGGCTGGTCGGTTACTGTGGAGGTGATTATTGGTTACGACATAAACGACAATGCGGCGTCTGTGGAATTGACCAGCCGTCAGTACGAATTGAGGGACTTTGTGCGGCGTTATTTCACCGGAAAGTACGCGACGGATCTGGCTCCTGAAAGGGAAGAGGAGATAAAAAGGGAAATCCGCGAGCAATTGAACACTCGTTTTTTGGACACGGCCAGGGCGCGAATCATTTTGTTTAACAAATTGGACGTAATGGAAGCGTTCTAAGGTGTAGACTTGCCAACTATAGGGTAAAAGTTTACTATTAGAGGAAAAGAAAACCCCAGGGGTGTTTATGACAGAAGTTCTGTCCCAGGATGAAATAGATCAATTATTAACCGCGATAAACGCCGGAGAGAGCGAGCCTGAAGATTTCAGGCCGGCAGCGGACAGCCGGAAGATAAAGATCTATGATTTCAAACGCCCTGATAAATTCTCAAAGGAGCAAATTCGTACAGTCTCAATAATGCATGAGACTTTTGCCCGCTTAACTACTACCAGCCTTTCCGCCCAGCTTCGCAGTATGGTTCATGTGCATGTGGCTTCGGTTGATCAGCTGACTTATGAAGAGTTTATTCGTTCCATTCCCACTCCTACCACTCTTGCGATTATCAACATGGACCCCCTCAAGGGGAATGCCATTCTGGAAATTGACCCCGCGATTACCTTTTCCATAATCGACCGTCTCTTTGGCGGAACGGGGGAGGGGAGCAAATCGCAGCACGAGTTGACCGATATTGAGCAGTCCGTAATGGAAGGGATCATCGTTCGTATTTTGGGCAACATGCGTGAGGCGTGGACTACGGTAATTGACCTCCGGCCCCGCCTGGGACAGATTGACACCAACCCCCAGTTTGCGCAGATTGTGCCGCCGACAGAAATGGTGGTATTGGTAACGCTGGAGACCAAGGTGGGCGATGTGGAGGGTATGATGAATTTTTGTATTCCCTACCTCACCATAGAGCCGATCATCGGCAAACTGTCAGCGCAGTTCTGGTATTCATCGGTACGCCGTAACGCTACATCGGAGAATCTTAATGTACTAAAGGAAAAGCTCGCAACAGTCGATGTTAATGTAACAGCCGAAATTGGAAAGATAAACGTACCGGTTCGGGACGTACTTTCCTTACAGGTAGGGGATGTAATCCGGCTCTATAATACCCGCATTGGCGATCCCTATTCCCTGAATATCGGCTCCAGAAAAAAGTTTCTGTGCCGTCCCGGTATTATCGGGAAAAAAATGGCGGTTCAGATAACGCAGAAGATTGCCGAGCTGGGACAGGAAGAGTTCGAAGAGCTCGCGTCTGAAGGAGAAGAGTTATGATGAGCGATGGCGCCCTTTCACAGGATGAGATAGACGCATTATTGGCGGGTGTGGATTCATCGGGCCTTGGCGGTTTGGGCGGTGCTCAGGCTGCTGTCGCCTCAGGCGGTTCGGAGGCTGACCGGGCGGCGCTGGAAAAATTCTTTTCCTCGACTGTAAAAGCGCTTTCTTCCAACCTTTCCGCTCTTACCGGCGCTACTGTGAGCCTTATTGGTCCCCAGGTTTCTTTTTCGGGGCGTGATAATTTCCTGACCCAGCTCCCCGATATGGTTACCGTTATTACGGCAAATTACACTTCCGGTTACCCCGGCGAACATGTTTTTATTCTTCCCGAAGAATCGGCACGGGCTATTGCAAGCCTGATGACCAAAGAAGAAAATATCCAGCTTGATGAAATGGCGATGTCGGTAATCGGGGAGGTAGTGTCCCAAATGGTGGGAACGCAAATAACCGCCATGACAGACAAGACCGGAAATAAATCCATTGCCGCCTCGTCACCCACGGCGGCGAATATACCTAAAGCGGCCGCGGCCCTTCCCACCGGAGATTTCGCGGTTATGGCGTACCAGCTTGATCTGGGAGACGGACATTCCCACCAGATGTGGGAGATTCTGGGGTCGTCTCCGGCATCTGATATTTCCGCCGGTTTGAGCGGTCCCGCTCAAGCACCGGCAGGGCAGCCCGTGAACAATATGGGTGCGCAGATGCCAGGTATGGGAATGCCTGGCATGGGAATGCCTGGCATGGGAATGCCTGGCATGGGTATGCCTGGTATGGGAATGGGTATGGGTATGCAGATGCCCGGTATGGGGATGGGAATGGGTATGCCCGGTATGGGAATGGGCGGCGGTATGTCGCCCCTCGGCCCCGCCAATGTACAATCCGTGCAGTTCCCCAATTTGATGCCTCCGCGTCTTGGCGCCCAGGAATCCGGCAATATCGGTCTGATCATGGACGTGTCCATGGA
>JAIRRB010000243.1 GCA_031256195.1 Treponema sp. | reverse complement strand
TAAGTGTTAAAATAGGCGGTAATAAAATTTGAAGCATCAGTACGGCTGATTCCCAATTCGTTGGCAAGGCGGAAGGCGCTCATGCCGTACATCACGCCAAAGTTAATCGTCTTGGCAATGCGCCGCTGATCGCTTTTTACCTGATCCACGTCAACGCCGAATATCAGCGCGGCAGTGCGGGCGTGAACGTCCGTGCCTTCCCTGAAAGCGGCGATGAGGTTTTCATCCTGTGAAAGATGAGCCAAAACGACCAGTTCTATCTGGCTGTAATCGGCGGAGATCAAAAGGCAGTGCGGTGCGGCAATAAAGGCTTCGCGAATCCGGCGGCCTTCCTCGGCGCGGATGGGAATATTTTGCAAATTGGGTTCGCGGCTGGAAAGGCGGCCGGTAGCGGTTCCCGCCTGGTCAAAATTGGTATGAAGGCGTCCCCCGTTATCCGCCATACCTGCCAGCGTGTCAACATACGTTGATTTAAGTTTTGCCAAAGTCCGGTAACGGAGTATCAGCGCGGGAAGCGGGTCTTCGCGGGCAAGTTCTTCCAGAGACGCCGCATCGGTAGAATAGCCGGTTTTGGTTTTTTTCCCCGGTTTAAGTTTGCGCTCGGTAAACAACACTTCCTGTAACTGCTTGGTAGAGGAAAGGTTGAATTCATGACCCGCCACATTCCATGTTTCGCGCTGAATAGTATCCAGTTCAACTTCAAGTTCTTTGCCGTAATCAGTTAAAATTTTTGCCTCAATTTTAATGCCCACTCCTTCCATTTCGGCAAGAATCGGCAGCAGGGGCATTTCAAGATTTTCAAAAAGCCGTATCGCATCAGCATTGACAAGCTGCGGTTCAAGATGGCGCATCATCCGCAGGCAGAGATCGGCGTCTTCGGCGGAATAACGGGCCGCCGTTTCCAGGGGAACCGCGTCAAAGGTACACCCTTTAGGCACAACGTCATGGTAAGACAGGGGCGTATAATCGAAAGTATATGCGGCAAGTGAATCCAGCGAATAGTTATTCCGTTCAGGGTCGGCAAGCCATGCCGCCACCATGGTATCCCAGATTTTGCATTTCCAGCGGTCAATACCCCAGCCCCGGCTGACTTTGTAATCATATTTTGCGTTATGCGCAACTATAGTCATTTCCGCATCGGCAAGCAGCGGAGCAAGAAGGGAGCGGACTTTTTCAGGATCATGGTGAAAGGAATCCGAAGCATCAATATCAGCGGTACTTGTACCGGCGGCATTGATTCCGTGGGGAGCAACCGGCACATAGTACGCCTCTTTGGGCTTCAGCGCCAGCGAAATGCCAATGGGCCGCGAATTCCATGCGTCAAGGGAATCGGTTTCAAAATCAAGCGCGATGAGTTTCTGCTTTTTTGCCTCGGTGAGAATCATTTCCAGTTCCGCAAGATCACGGATAATTTTGTAAACACCGGCGCCGAACAGGGACTTGTCAGAAGAATAGGTTGAATAAATGTCCGGGGACTGCTGTTCATCTGATGATACTTTTGATGAAGATTCACTGTCCGGAACAGGCGCTGAATCCGGCGTATTGTGAGCGCCGACATCAGGGTCAAGCTGCTTTGCGCTCTGACGCAAGCCTTCACGAAAAAGAACCCGCGCCGCTGCCAAACGGTTAAGGTTTTCCACAGAAAGTTCATCAATATCGCTGATCGTCAAAGGTACGCCGGTATCCAGCCGAATCAGTGATTGTGAAAAATAAGCGCTTTCCTTTCCTTCGGCAAGTTTCCTGCCCCTTGCCCCCTCAATGCCAGCAATGTTCCGATAAATTTCATCTAACGATCCGTAGCGGGACATTAATTCCACGGCGGTTTTTTCACCAATACCCTTTACGCCCGGAATGTTGTCGGAGGAATCCCCGGTAAGCGACAGTAAATCCAGCACTTTTTCCGGTGCAACCCCCCATTCGGCCTTTACCTCACCGGGGCCAATTAATTCCCATATCGGACCTGAATTCTGGGGGGGATCCCCCCCCTTTGCCGTTTTTGCCGGACGCAGTACATAAGCGCCTTCGCCCACCAGTTGCAGCAGGTCCTTGTCGGAAGAAATGATATAGCACTGCCGTTTTTTCTCCCGGCATTTTTTTGCCAGCGCCGCGATAATATCATCGGCTTCATAACCGTCCACCCGTAAACTGGGAATATTCAGTGCGGAAAGAAATTCTTCCACTAACGGAACCTGCGCGTGAAGATCATCCGGCACTTTTTGCCGTGTCGCCTTGTACTCACTGTACATCTTATGCCGAAATGTAGCCGCACGTGAATCAAAAACCGCCGCCAGCAGACGGGGCGCTTCTTTTGAAGCGTCAGGATTATTGTCTGTCTGTGCCAATGGAACGCCGTCATTTAACATGCTTATCAAAGTACGGGCAAAACCAAACAGGGCGGAAACATTTTTTCCGTTACTGTTACGCAGGGGACGAGTCAAAAACGCAAAATAGGAACGGTAAATAAGACCGTAAGCATCTATTAAGTACAGCGGGTGATTGGTATTCGACATAAATTCAGCATAACATTTTACAGGGAATGTAATCAACCAACACAGAACTGTGACTGTCTTCCCCCAGAACAGTGGACAGTAAGTTAAGAGCATGATAAATCCAAGGAGAGGGAATCATGATAAGACGGAGAACGTACACGAGGGAGTTCAAGGAGTCAGCCATAGAACTCTACAAC
>JAIRRB010000145.1 GCA_031256195.1 Treponema sp. | reverse complement strand
GCCAGTTTTACCGAGGGGAATGACACCCTTATCGGCGAGCGGGGCCTGACCCTTTCCGGCGGACAGAAACAGCGGGTCGCCATTGCCCGCTCTCTGGTGATGAACAGCGAATTCCTTATTCTGGACGATTCCCTTTCCGCGGTTGACGCCGAAACCGAACGGAAGATTCTGGATGCGCTGCTGGAGGAACGCGGCGGCAAAACCACAATAATTATTTCTCACCGTGTCTCAACCCTCCGTTATGCGGATAAGGTTCTGGTTTTGGACCGGGGAAAGCGCAGCGAATACGGCAGCCCCGATGAACTGGTCAATGGCAGAGGTTTTTATTCCCGCATGGCGGCCCTCCAGCAGCTTGATAACGCGGAAGGGGGGGGGAGGGGGGCTCATGGCTGATTATTTTGAGACCGATACCGTTACCAAAGAATATGACGGCAAACTGGTCCGGCGCATACTTTCATATCTTCAACCTTACCGTGCGTTGGTTGTTCTGACTCTTGCCGCCCTGATAGTTTCTACCCTCGGCGAATTGTATATTCCCGTGCTGCAGCAGCGCATTATTGACGGTTCGGTGCTTGCCCGCTTCATGGCGTTTAACAGCGATGTTATGCGGCGGCAGGACCTGAGCGCAGAGGCGCGTCTGGTATGCGATGAATTTGCCGCCATGCCCGCTGTGGTAATACTGGGCGGCATGATTTTTGTACCGCAGAACCAGCGCACGGTGATACCAGGCAAGGTAGAACGGGAACTGCGGGACAAGGGGATTCTGGATACCGGCTACTGGTACGCCTTTTCATGCAAACCGGATGAAAGCGCGGCAGCGGCGCTTATACATAAATACGGGGCATTGTTTTTGCAGGCGGAAGACGGAGAAACCGGAATAAAGGCGGCAATCAAAATGACGGATTTGTATTCGCTGCCGCCCGGTGAAATCGCCGTTATACGCAGCGGCGACATCAGCAGCGTTATGCGGGGGGGAATTATTTTTCTGGCGGCGCTGGTACTGGTGTTCGTTTTTACCTTTTCACAAATTTGGACGGCAAACCTGATAAGCCAGCGGGTAATGAAGGATATGCGGCTGGGGCTTTTCAAAAAGACGCTTTCGCAGTCAACCGCCTTTCTTTCCCGGCACCCGGTGGGCCGTATCGTTACCCGGCTTACCGGCGATGTCGCCACTATCGATGAATTTTTTACCACGGTATTAACGGCTTTTCTGAAAGACCTTTCCGTAATGCTGGGGGTACTGGTTACGCTGTTCATCCTGTCGCCCCAACTGGCCCTCTGCGTGGTTTTGACCCTGCCGCCGGTGCTTATTCTGACCATTATCAGCAGGGTAAAAGCCCGCGACGCATTCCGCCGCCAGCGGACGGCGTCTTCAAAAGTGTACGCCTACCTTGCCGAGCGTCTTGCCGGAATTCAGGTAGTGCAGTTGTTCCGGCGGGAGGCAAAAAGCGCCAGGGAATTTTCCGAACGGAATCGTGAATTGCTTGACGCCAATTTGGGCGAAATGTATGTCTTTGCGACATTCCGGCCCATTGTTGAATGGTTTTCGACCTTTACCGCCGCCGTACTCATCGTTGTGGGAAGTAAAATGATTCTTTCACTTTCGGTTTCACTGGGGGTGTTGATCGCTTTTGTCAATCTGGTGCAGATGTTTTACGCTCCGGTAACGGACATTGCCGAAAAGTACACCCTGCTGCAGTCCGCCATGGCCGGCGGGGAGAAGGTGTTCAAGTTAATGGACACCGATGAGCATATTCCCGATGCGGCTCATCAGGTAACCGCGCCCCATGCGGGGCTGATTCGCGGCCATGTGGTGTTTGACAATGTGCGCTTTGCCTATAAAAAGGGTGAAGACGTGCTGCGGGGTTTGAATTTCGCGGTACAGCCGGGGGAAATGGCGGCGATAGTCGGCTATACCGGCGCGGGCAAGACCACGATTATTAATGTTCTGTCGCGGCTGTGGGATGTGGATTCAGGGGAGATACGCATGGACGGCGTTCCGGTCAAAAACATCCCCCTTGATGAACTGCGCCGCGCCGTACTGCCCGTGCTGCAGGATGTGTTTTTGTTTTCCGGCACGGTGGCGGACAATATCAGCCTGGGTCTGGAACTTTCGCAGGAACAGATTATTGAGGCGGCGCAGGCAGTCCATGCCCATGAATTTATATCCCGCCTGCCGGAGGGCTACCAGACCATGCTTTCCGAGGGGGCCACGAATATTTCATCGGGGCAGCGCCAGCTTATCAGTTTTGCCCGCGTCATAGCCCATAACCCCCAGGTGGTCATTCTTGACGAAGCCACCAGTTCCATTGACACGGAAACGGAATACCTTATTCAAATGGGAATTAAGCGGGTTCTGTCCGACAGAACATCGTTTGTTATTGCCCACCGCCTTTCCACGATTAAAAACGCCGACCGCATTCTGGTGCTTTCAGGCGGCACACTGGCGGAATCCGGCACCCATGAAGAATTAATTGCGCATAACGGACTGTACGCCGGCCTGTACCGGCTGCAGTATGCGGAAAACGGGGCGGCAGGCTCTGTATAAACCGTTTTACCGCGGTGGACACAGAGTGTAGGAGTTTTAATAAATGGCAATAATATATCTTGATGAATCTGGTAATACAGGTGCTGACTTAATGAATAGAGAACAGACAATATATGTTTTATGTTCATCCTTCTTAAGACATTTGATGAACACGCCAACAAACAGAATCAGAAACGCAAGAGAATACAATCGTACAAATAATTGCACATACAGCAATAGCCTTGCAAAAAGCCTTTCAAAACCGGTTCAAATGGGGATGGA
>JAIRRB010000137.1 GCA_031256195.1 Treponema sp. | reverse complement strand
GAGGAAACACGGTAAAAAGAGTTACTAATGCTGTTTGTAGAGCTGTTTTAGCCTTTCTATGACAACCTCCATACTGTAGGTTAATTTAAAGGACGGGAATTTAGGATGGGTAGTGTAGGTACTTCTGCAAAGCAAAATGATGTTGTTTTTTGGGATGTCAAGGCCAGAAAAACTATTTGACAAACCACTGATATTACAGTATATTCATAATGCCACCGAAGGAGGTGGTAGCGAATTGAAACCCGAGGGGCGATGGCCCCGAATAACCTCCGCCACCGATCCCGGTTCTGCTGATGCAGGACCGGGTGAGTTGTTTTTTGGCTAACCTTACATTTTCCGACCCTACGCCATTTATGTTTATTCATCTACATGCTCATCGGTTTGCGTGCTTATATTGGGCGGGGTGATTTTTTGCCTATTATCCCCGTAATTCATCTAAAGCAGAACAGAACGGATAATTTTCAGGTACATTCTTGTATATCAAAAATGCCATCTCACTTTCCTCTTATCTCTTATTCTCCGTGTGTTTAGCATAGCATAAATTACTGTTGTGCTATATTGGCAATAGGGGGGCCAGCGGTATGTTGTGTTCCTCCTTGGTTTTTGTTTCACGGTAGCCGTACTTGTCGTATTGAGCGCACACAAAGACGTGGGTGTCGAACACAAATTCACCCCGCAACCCCAGAACCTCGCTGATCCGCATACCTGTCAGGGCTGCCAGCTTATTTGCGGTACAGGCAATCCGATCATTTCTCCATACGTTTCTCCAGTCCTTCACAAACAGCGCCTTGAATTCTTCTGATGTAATAATTTGGAGGTTTTTCCGGTCATCGGCGAGTTTCTCAACCTCTCCCATCCAGCAACTTTCGGTTGCTGTCCGCATAGAGCGGGTAAGGGTGAACCGCTTCCGCCGTTCTTTCAGGTAGGGGCATTTTTCCCAGTCCCACCAGTCCTTTGCGTATTCCGCGAAAGTTGGCATGCCGCTCCTGCCCGGTATCAGCCTTTTTTCCCTGACAAGCCTGACGCAGTAATTCCGTGCCGCCGTCCTAGACGTTTCTCCCGTAGTCCACGGCCCGACCCTTTTCCCATTTTCATCATAGGCATGGTAGTACATGACTTTTTTCCCCGAAGGAACCACCCTCGAAAAGACGGTAAATTCGTTGTGCATACAAAACCCCTCATTCGGAGAAAATTGCTGTCATACCTGCTAACACCAATTTTCCCCTGTTTTCGGCACACCGGAACAGCAACGCTAATTCCTTGTGGGATAAGTATTTACGTGAGAGGTTTCCTTACGCTATAAGTAAAAAGTACAAATGTGTGTATGCGAAGGGTACATACCCCGCCCCTTAGGCTAAACTTGACCTACAGATTAAATCTGGTAGGGAGAGGCGGGCGGGGTGGCAAAACCTTTGGAAATCTGCGGCGCGCTCGGTTGGATAAATCCAACCGGCATTTGGTGTAGCGGTGGATTTTACTGTGCGTCGTAACCGGTCACCTTTGTTCCGCCAACGCCCCTTGACGGAGCACTGTTATTTGGTTACCCCTTCGGAGGAGACCCTTAACCCGCCTCGCAGCGCCTCCCCCTGCCGCAATTTATTTTTCAAGGCAAGCGCTGTTGCCCCGTACGCAAACTCGTTCGAACGGCATTTATGTGCTATATTGGTATTAAGAAGCGATGCACACTGATACTACCGCCGAAGGCGGCGCCAAGGGCGGCGGGGATTTTGTTATACAGGGCGATATATGCTGGAGTACCGGCCCCCGTGCCCTCAAAACCATGCCTGATTCTTTTCTGGTCTGTAAAGGGGGAAAATCCGCCGGTGTTTTTGACCGGCTGCCCCGGCAGTATGACGCGTTGCCCCTTTCCCGCTGCTGCGGCAAACTCGTTATCCCCGGTCTGGTTGACCTCCATACACACGCGCCGCAATTTGTCTATCGGGGGCTGGGAATGGACAGGGAACTGCTCGAATGGCTGTCATCCCACGCCTTTCCCGAAGAGGAAAAATACCACGACCTTGCCTATGCCTGCAAGGCTTACAGCCTTTTTGTGGAACATCTTAAACGGGGCCCCAATACCCGAATCATGGTCTTCGCTACTGTTCATGTTCCCGCCACCCTAGCCCTGATGAGTCTGCTGGAAGAGTCCGGTCTGGTAAGCATGGTGGGCAAGGTTAACATGGACCGGAATTGTCCGGACGGCCTGCGGGAAGAAAGCGCCGCCGCTTCGCTGGATGCGACCGAAAAATGGCTTGAGACCTGCGCCGCGCATAAAGACAAGTACGCCAATACACGACCCATTCTTACCCCCCGCTTTATCATTTCGTGCAGCGATGAGCTGTTGCGGGGGCTGGGGGCATTGCGACGCGAGTTAAATTTGCCCGTTCAGTCGCACCTGTGTGAGAACCGCGCCGAAATCGCATGGGTCAGAAAACTCTGCCCCGCAAGCGATGGCTACGGCGCGGCTTACCGTGATTTTGACCTTTTTGGCAGCGCCCTGCCGCAGGAAGCCGCCCCGACGGTGATGGCTCACTGCGTCTGGTCCGATGAAAAGGAAATAAACCTGATGGCCGAGCGGGGAGTTTTTGCCGCCCACTGTCCCCAGTCAAACGCCAACCTTTCATCGGGCATTGCCCCGGTGCGGCGGATGCTCAGCGCGGGCGTTCCGGCCGGTCTGGGCAGCGATATTGCCGGCGGGACAAACAGTTCGATTTTCCGGGCAATGTCGGACGCGATACAGGTTTCAAAACTCCGCCGCACCTTGCTCAACATTGACGAAGAAACCCTCTCCCTGGAAGAAGCCTTTTATCTGGGTACTGCGGGAGGCGGGGCATTTTTCGGGAAGGCCGGCATGGGCTACTGCGGTTCCTTTGAGCCGGGCGCTGATTTTGACGCACTGGTCATTAACGACAGCGCCCTTGCCACTCTCTCTAACCTGTCAATTCACGACAGGCTTGAGCAGACCGTATACATCTGCGATAATCACCGTATCGAGGCAAAGTATGTGCGGGGCCGTCTCATTAAATAACAAAAAGGCGTTAGCGTGAGTTTTTGGGAAATTCTGGTAATCGCAGTCGGTCTGTCAATGGACGCTTTTGCTATTTCAATAACATTGGGTTTATCGCTCAAGAAGCCCTCAATCATCGCCATTTTCATTCCCGGCCTTTATTTCGGTTTTTTCCAGGCGTTGATGCCGTTTGCGGGTTTTTACACCGGGACTTATTTCGCGCACAATATTCAGTTTCTGGACCATTGGATAGCATGCGTACTGCTTGGTTTTATCGGCGGAAAAATGATTAAAGACAGCTTTTCCCGGGAAGAAGAAAAACCGCAAGAAGCTCCGTTTCAGTTTATCAAAATGCTGGTATTGGCGCTGGCGACCAGCATCGACGCGCTGGCGGTAGGAATAACGTTTGCCTTTTTTGCATTGAATATTTTTACGGCAATTTTAATAACCGGATTAACAACTTTCTGCATATCAACGGCAGGAGTCAAGGTGGGAAATATATTTGGAACACAATTTAAGTCAAAGGCGGAATTTTCAGGAGGGGCGGTTCTGGTATTGCTGGGGTTAAAGATACTCATTGAACATTTGTTGTTTACCGGCGAATAGGCCGGCGTGATGCCTTAACCTAAAAGTCCGGTTGCAATTTTTTTCAAAACTTAATATAATAACCATAAGCTTAAAGAATTTTTAAGGAGTAATTATGGAAAAGTTTGGACAAATTGTCGAAATGATTGATGGTTGGCTGTGGGGTCCCCCGCTGTTGATTTTGCTCGTGGGAACCCATATTTTTATGACCTTCAGAACAGGTATCATCCAGCGGAAACTGGGGCTGGGAATAAAACTTTCGGTAACCCCCGACAAGGGCAGCGTTGGCGATGTTTCCCAGTTTGGCGCGCTTGCCACAGCGCTGTCTTCTACCATTGGTACAGGAAATATTATCGGCGTGGGAACCGCCATTGCGGCAGGCGGACCGGGCGCGTTGCTGTGGATGTGGCTCACCGGCGTATTTGGCATAGCCACCAAGTATTCTGAAAGCCTTATCGCGGTAAAGTACCGCGTTAAAGACGATAAGGGGATGATAATTGGCGGCGCCATGTTCGCCCTGGAACGGGGTTTAAAAATGAAATGGCTGGGAATACTGTTTGCCGCCTTTACCGCAGTAGCCGCCTTTGGGATTGGTTCGGGAGTTCAGTCCAATGCGGTGGCAACGCGGTTATTCGACAATTTTGGCATGGCGCCCTGGGTTTCCGGAGTGATTATTGCAGCGCTGACAGGTATGGTTATCATTGGCGGCCTTAAATGGATCGCGCGGGCTTCGGAAGCCCTCGTTCCCTTTATGTCGGTTGTCTATGTTTTGGGATGCCTTATTATTCTGGTAATCAACGCCCGATTCATTTTTCCCGCTATCCAACTGGTATGCTCCAGCGCCTTTAATATCAGGTCGGTAGGAGGCGGCTTTTTGGGCTTTGCCGCCGTCAAGATGCTGACCGCCGCCCGTTACGGCGTCGCCCGCGGGCTTTTTTCCAACGAATCCGGCATGGGTTCGGCTCCCATTGTGGCAGCCGCCGCCCAGACCAGAAACCCCGTCCGGCAGGCTCTGGTTTCCTGTAGCGGAACCTTCTGGGACACGGTCATTATCTGTCTGATGACCGGCCTCGTCATCATCACGTCCGTTATGGCCCATCCTGAACTGCATATTGACGGTTTGAAAGGCGATGCCCTTACCCGGACAGCCTTCAGTCAGATTCCCAGTGTGGGAAACTTTATTTTAACCTTCGGCCTTATCACTTTTGCTTTTTCCACCATTCTGGGTTGGTCCTACTACGGTGAAAAAGGGCTGGAATACCTGTTGGGAACCAAAAGTATTATCCCCTACCGGATAATTTATGTTATCGTGGCTTTCCTGGGAACGGTTCTTTCCCTGGACCTCGTGTGGAATATCGCCGACGCCCTCAACGCGCTCATGACGATACCCAACCTGATAGCGGTACTGCTCCTTTCCGGCGTTATTGCCGCGGAAACCAAAAAGTACCTGTCCGGTAATCATATTGATGATGCAAGCAATGACCCGGTACCCTTACGGAGCGACATAGAATAGAATAGAGAAATAGCAAAAGGGGCTATCCGCAACATTCCTTAAGGATATTTAACCACGGAGGACAGGGAGTTTTTAACACGAAAATCTTCCTCTCCGTGGTTAATTTTTTTATATCCAAATTCAAAATTGATCATGTGAAATAATAAAACTGTCACTGCGGGGGGCTTGAGTTTAACCCGCCGTTTAGGTAAGATAGACAGGCAGATTGTATTACACGGAGGCAGTATGACTATAATGGAAATGCTGGGGCAAAGCGGAGCCTTGTCCCTGCTGGGTATGGGAATTGTATTTAGTTTTCTGATAATCCTGGTTATTACCATCACTCAAGTTGGAAAACTCATAGGCGTATTGGGCCTTGGCAAGGATGCAGCTGCCGCAAAGACCGGTTCTCCGGCACCGGCAGGAAACAATGAACAGGTAACCGCCGCCATTTCGGCTGCGGTCAATGAATATCGTAAATCATAATTTTTAAGGAAGGAAGAAAATGCCGAAAGTTAAATTAACCGATCTGGTACTGCGGGACGCTCATCAGTCCCTGTTTGCCACCCGCATGGTAACGGCGGATATGCTGCCGATTTGCGGCAAGCTCGACAAAGTGGGCTTTTATGCCCTGGAAGCCTGGGGAGGAGCCACGTTTGACTCCTGCATCCGCTTTTTGAACGAAGACCCCTGGGAGCGGCTGAAAAAACTTAAAAAAAACCTGCCCAATACCAAAATAATGATGCTGTTGCGGGGGCAGAACCTGCTGGGCTACCGGCATTATGCCGACGACGTGGTTGCCAAATTTGTTGAATACGCCGCCAAAGACGGCGTTGATATCTTCCGCATTTTTGACGCGGTTAATGATCCCCGCAATTTCAAAGCCGCAACCGATGCGGCCAAAAAAACCGGCAAGCACATTCAGGCGACCATTTCCTATGCGGTAACGCCTTTCCACACTATTGAAAAATATGCGGAGTTTGCCAAACAGCTGGTGGACATCGGCGCGGATTCTCTGTGTATCAAGGATATGGCCGGCCTCCTGAAACCCTACGAAGGCTACAATCTGGTTAAGGCGATTAAAAAAGTGACCAGCCTGCCCATTGAAATTCACACCCATGCCACAACGGGTATGTCGGTGGCGACCCTGACCAAGTGCGCCGAAGCGGGAGCGGAGATTCTCGATACGGTAATTTCCTCGCTGGCAATGGGCACCAGCCACAGCCCCACCGAAACAATGGTGGAGATTTTTAAGGGAACCGAATACGACACCGGGCTGGACACCGGCCTGTTACTCGAAATTGCCGCCTATTTCCGCGAAGTGCGGAAGAACTATAAAAAGTTTGAGTCGAGTTTCCTGGGCGCGGATACCCGCATTTTGGCAAGCCAGGTTCCCGGCGGAATGTTGAGCAATCTGGAAAGCCAGCTTAAAGAGCAGGGCGCCGCCAATAAAATTGACGATGTGTTGAAAGAAATTGCCGTCGTCCAGAAGGACTCAGGCTATCCGCCGCTGGTTACGCCGACCAGCCAAATCGTGGGAACGCAGGCGGTGTTCAATGTGCTTTTTGGCCGCTACAACCGGCTTTCCGGCGAATTCCAGGACCTTGTGGCGGGCAAATACGGTACCTGCCCCGCGCCGAAGAATCCCGATGTGGTTAAAAAGGCCCTTGAAGCCCTTAAAATGGAAAAGGAAATCACCCACCGTCCGGCGGATGACATTCCCGCTGAATACAGCAAACTTGAAGATGAAGCCAAAAAACTTCTGGGAACAAGTACGGTTAGCCCCGAAGACGTGCTTACCTATGCCATGTTCCCCAAAGTCGCCCCCGACTTTTTCAAGAAGCGCGGCGACGGCCCGGTGGTCTTTAAGCCGGAAGCGGAAACCCCTGCCGCGGCTCCTGCCGCCGGTTCGGTACAGGCGGGAAAGTACAATGTAAACGTGAACGGAATAAACTATGCGGTTGTGGTTTCCCCTGCCGGAACCGTGGCGGCTGTTCCCGCAGGCGGCGCTCCGGCTGCCGCGCCATCGGTCGCCGCTACAGGCGGCGGCGCTACAATTCCCGCGCCGGTTGCCGGTACGATTCTCCGTTATGCGGTGAGCGAAGGCGCCGAAGTGCAGAAGGGCGCGACCGTTCTGATTATCGAATCCATGAAAATGGAACTGGAAATAAAGTCCACCGCCGCCGGGAAAATTCACTTCCTGGTGCCGGCGGGAACCCAGGTTGCCGCTCAGCAGCCGGTGGCGCAAATCGGCGGGGGTGCGGCTCCTGTAGCGGCAGCACCGGCAGCCGCGGCCGCTCCCGCTCCGGCAGCGCCTTCCGGCGGCGGAACGGTGGTACCTGCGCCGGTTGCCGGTACGGTTCTGCGTTACGCGGTGAATGAAGGCGCGCAGGTCGCATCAGGCGCAACGATTATCATTATTGAATCCATGAAAATGGAACTGGAAATTAAAGCTACCGCCGCCGGAAAGGTACATTTCCTGGTGCCTGCGGGAACATCGGTAGCCTCACAGCAGCCCATAGCGGAAATTGGATAAGGCTACCTTGGATATAATAGAGGAAGGAACCGTATGTTAAATGACAAGAAAGACCCGGTGTATATCACCAAAGTATGTATGCTCATTGTATTGGGCGCGTTGGTAGCTTCCCTGGCGGGTACCGCTTTCAGCCCCCGCGCGCAGGCCCAGACCGCCGCTTCGGAGGACCTGCCGTCATGGAGAAATTTGGACGGCAAAATCCCCAACAGCGAGAATTTGCCCCGGATTTCGCTGGGGGGGTTCATCAAAAAAATCGTCGAAACGACCGGTATCTATGCCTTTATCAACGATCAACTTGACAGGGAGACCACGGTCATTGATGATGCCACCGGTGCCTATAAGACGACGCGGGTGGTGGGCTGGCAGGAACTGCTTATGATAGCAGTGGGCTTCCTGATCGTGTACCTGGGGGCGGTGAAAAATTTTGAGCCTTTGCTCCTGATTCCCATCGGCTTCGGAACGATTTTTGTCAACATCCCCTTCGCGGGAATGGGCGACGCCCCTCACGGTTTTCTCCATATTATTTACGAAGGCGGGGTGGGAAATGAATTTTTCCCCCTGATTATCTTTATCGGGATTGGGGCGATGACCGACTTCGGCCCCCTCATCGCCAATCCCAAGACCGCGCTGCTCGGCGCGGCGGCCCAATTCGGTGTATTCGGAACAATGTTTTTTATCAGCGTTGCCAACTTCTTGCCCGGCGTTGCCTTTAACCTCAAAGAAGCCTGCGCCGTGTCTATCATCGGCGGCGCGGATGGCCCGACGACCATATACATTGCCGCCAAACTTGCCCCCCATCTGCTGGCCACGGTGGCGGTAGCGGCCTATTCCTACATGGCTCTGGTACCGATCATCCAGCCGCCCATTATGAAACTCCTGACCACCAAAGAGGAACGGCTTATCAGAATGAAACAGCTCAGGCCGGTTTCGCAAAAGGAAAAAACCATTTTTCCCATTGTGGTCTTTGTACTCGCCCTGTGCCTTATCCCCGCCGCGGCGCCGCTTATCGGCTGCATGATGTTTGGTAATTTCCTGCGGGAATGCAAGGTGGTAGACCGGCTTTCCGATACTTCCCAGAACGCCCTGATGAACATTGTGTCAATGTTTCTTTCGCTGGGTGTCGGCAGTCAGATGACCCCGGAAAAATTCCTTAATCCTTCATCACTTATTATTGTGGTGATGGGCCTTCTCGCCTTTTCCATCGCCACCGGTACCGGCATTCTGGTAGCCAAGTGCATGAACCTTTTCCTGAAAGAAAAAATTAACCCCCTCATTGGTTCCGCCGGAGTTTCAGCGGTACCAATGGCCGCCCGTGTTTCCAACAAAGTCGGCCTGGAATATGATCCGGGGAATTTCCTGTTGATGCACGCCATGGGCCCCAATGTCGCCGGTGTAATCGGTACTGCCATTGCCGCAGGGGTTATGATCGCGGTATACGGGGGATAAGAAGTTGTTACGCTGCCGCCAGTTGCCTAACGGCAAAGGCGGCCGTTTTGCGCAAATCGCCCACTGTTTTCCGCTGGAGGATAACCAGCCGGAATATGGCCGCCTCAATAAGGCTGTACAAATAGTCATCGGTTGCTTTAATATTGACCGTTTTGAG